>DASXTR010000044.1:0-13012 GCA_036505325.1 Gaiellaceae bacterium | reverse complement strand
GATCGTGCTCTTGCCGTCACTCGTCTGGTGCACGACGTCGCCGATGAGGAACGCCTCCTCGCGCTGCGTCCCGCCCGTGACGTCCTCGGCCTCGGCGTCCTGGTCCGTGGACTGGCGGATCACGGCCCGTTGTGCGCCGGTTTCCGCGTCCTGGGTGATCGTGAACTTCTGGTCGGACTTCAGATCCTGGGCGACGGCGTAGTCGTACCCGTCCGCTCTCTGGCCGACCTTCTGGACGATCCGGAGCAGGTTCTTGCCGCTCCCGTTGTGCTGCGTCACCTCGGTGCGCTGGGTAGCGGTGGCCGTGTCCTCGTCGTCCTGCTCGATCACCTGCCTCACGCGTGCGCGGTTCACGCCGCTCGTGCTCTGCTGGATGATCGTGCACGACTGGGTCACGTCCGGCGCGTCGGTCCGCTCACGGCAGACCGCGAGGTTGTTCGAGGACTCCGAGCTCTGCATGACGAAGCACGAGTCGGGTGTCGTCGCGTGCGACGGGTACGAGCCCGTCGACTCGCTGCACTCGAACCGGTTCCACGTGCCGCGGGTGGCGACCTGGAGGACGCGGTGCGCCTTCGTGCAGTTCCAACCCTTGCCGGGACACTGCGGCCCGGCGTAGTTTCGGCGGCCGCGCTGCACGACGACCGTGCGCGGGTTGACGCCGATCGAGCGCAGATACTTCCCGACTGCGGCCGGACTGGACAGGTCGATCTTGGTCACCGCCTCCGCTTGCCGCGGGGCGGCTCCCGCGGACGCGATCGCCATGGCGGCAGCGAGGACCACTCCCGCCAGGGCGACGATTCGGATAGAGCGCATAGCTCGACGCCTCCTCTCGGGCGCGCGATGCCTCCACTCGCGCTTTGACCCCACGACAGTACGGCGCTCCGGCGGCGTTGCCACCCCCCTGAGGTCTAGTTCGTTACCGTGTACTCCGGTCAATCCGCGCCCTTGTGTGACGGCTTCGTTACGGTGCCCGGGTGGCGCTCGCGGAGCTGCTGGCGCGGATCGACGAGCTCGGAGGCGAGGAGGCGTACCCCGTCGTGCCGCTCGAGCTCTTCTTCGACGGCAACGACGACGCCGCCTCGATCGGGCCGAACCTCGAGCCGCACCCCGGGATGCCGGCGTTCGCGCGCGTTCTGCGGGCGGTCCGCGACCGTGACGAGGTCGCCGACGTCGTCCTGCAGGTGAGCGAGGTGCTCGGGGGAGAGGAGTGGCCGTTCGTCGACGCGGCATACGTGATCACCACGGCGTCCCCGGAGGACGTGCACGAGTGGGCCGGCGAGCTGACGCCGGACGAGTACGTCGAGGACATGCCGCGGTCCTGGCCACAGGGCGACCCGCCGCCGGGAGCGCCGCCCGTGCCACCAGGTCATCACGTCGTCACGCTCTTTTGGGATTGACGCGTGAACGTCAAGACGTTCGGCCCGGTCGACCAGCGCAGCCTCGACCAGCTGCGCCGCTGCATGGATGCCGGCGACGCCGAGTTCGGTGTGCTCTGCGCCGACCACCACCCCGGCTACTCTCAACCCATCGGCGGCGGCGTTGCCTATGAGGGCTACATCTCACCTTCGGGTGTCGGCTACGACGTCGCGTGCTTGGCTGCCGGGTCGCAAATCACAACAACCGAAGGCTTCACGATCCCGGTTGAAGCCGTCACATCACGCGATCCGATTGCTTGCTTCGACAACGGGGTTGTGCGGCGCGTCGATCCACATTCTGGCGCAGTCTCGCAGCGCCTGCGGGCTACGATCGCCATCGAACTTGTCAATCGGAGGCGCCTCGTCGTAACACGCGACCATCGACTGCTAACTCGAACTGGATGGCGCGAGGCGGGATGCCTTGTGGGTGATGATGAAGTTCTGGTATCGCCGTTCGTCGGCTTGGCTCACGAGTCGTACCAGCTCGCACCGGCCATCATCCGACTGCTTGCGTACTCCGCCGGAGACGGACACCTGTCACGCGATAAGAAGCGCGTCGCCCTCTACACAACGGTAGAAGCAGACGCGAAAGCGCTCGCATCGGACTTCATCGCCATCGGCTGCAAGCCGAGCACGTACAGGCGCTCGCGGGCCTCCCATCGTCCGCGCGAGATCAGTGTCTATGTCACGTCTACGGATCTCCATGCACGGCTTGCGGAGCTCGGATCGCCCGTCGGTAAGAAGCGATGGCCACGACACCCGATGCCGTGGCTCTTCGACACACCGGCGTGGGTACGGGCTCAGTTCCTCTCGGCGTTCGCCAGTGCCGAGATGTGCACGCCGCGCGTTGTAAATGGTGGAATCGCCAATCTGGCTCTGAAGCAGGCCGACGCCAACGCAGCGAATTTCGTGGCCGACTTGCTAGTTTCGCTCGGCTTCCGCGCCTCGGTAGCGCCCAGCGCTTCGCACTGGGTCGTTCAGGTTCTTGGTGGAGATGAGGAAAAGGTTCGCTTCTTCGAGGATGTCGGATTTAGCCGCGCAGCACTGAAGAGGCACGCTGCAGCCGCTGCGGCGAGCGTCGCGTGGCAGCGGCTTTGCCTGGTCGCCCACCGACAAGCAGCGGTCGCCGAAGCGGGACGTCTCATTGCAGCAGGTTGTGCGCGGCGCGTCGTGATCGCCGACGTTGCCAAAGACTTCGTCGTTCCCGAAGGCTTTCTCACATTCGCCCTCCGCAACCCGAATCGCCCGCGTCGGCGCGGTCAGGGCGTCCATCACGAGCCGGCGACGCACGGCGAGGCCTGCTGGGTCGGTATCCGTGACATCGTCGACGCGGGCGTCGCCGAAGTGTGGGACGTGGTGACCGGCGATCCCGCGGAGTCGTTCCTCGCGGAGGGCATCGTCGTCCACAACTGCGGCAACAAAGCCGTCCAGACGAACATGCGCGCCGAGGAACTCGACGTTCCACGAGTCATGCGCGAGATCGAGCGGCGGATCTCGTTCGGAACGGGCGTGCCCGCGCGCGAGCGCGTCGACCACCCTGTGCTCGACAAGATCAAGGTCGCCGACTTCGAGCCGCAGCGGAAGCTCCATGAGCTCGCGGTCAATCAACTGGGAACTGTCGGCTCGGGGAACCATTACGTCAACGTCTTCGAGGACGAGGAGGGACTCGTCTGGGTCGGCGTGCACTTCGGATCGCGCGGGTTCGGGCACAAGACGGCGTCGGGATTCCTCGCGCTTGCGCAGGGGCTTCCCTTCGACGCGCGGGCGCGCGAGGGCGAGATGGACTCGCCGCCGGTGCTGTTCGAGGCGGACTCCGAACTCGGCCGGGCGTACATCTCGGCCATGGAGCTCGCAGGCGAGTACGCGTACGCGGGTCGCGACACCGTCTGCGCGAAGGTGCTCGAGATCCTCGGCGCGAAAGCGGTGCACGAGGTGCACAACAACCATAATTTCGGTTGGCGCGAGGAACACGGTGGTCGGCAGTACTGGGTGATCCGCAAGGGCTGCACGCCCGCGCGGCCGGGGCAGGAAGGCTTCGTGGGCGGATCGATGGGCGACGAGTCGGTGATCCTCGAGGGCGTCGAGGATCCCGAGAACGAGGAGGCGCTGTACTCGACCGTGCACGGCGCCGGGCGCGTGATGAGCCGGTCGCACGCGGCCGGGCGCATGCGCATGGCTTCGGTGTACGCCTGCACCGTCCGCGACTGCGACTACGCGGTGCCGGCCAAGGACTACACCGGCCCCGGGCGCTGTCCGATCCACGACGCGAAGCTGAAGAAGATGCGCGCGCGGATCCAGGTCAAGCCGGGCGTCGTCGACTGGCCCGCAGTGCAGCGGCGGTTGCGCGAGCAGGGGATCGTGCTCGTCGGCGGCGGCGCTGACGAGGCGCCCGAGGTCTACAAGCGCCTGCCGGACGTGCTCGCCGCGCACGGCTCGACGATCCGGATCAAGCATCGCCTGAAGCCGCTCGGCGTCGCGATGGCCGGCGGCGACGTCGTCGACCCGTACAAGGACTAGGTCCGCGCAGCCGTCGGCTGAGCCGGTCGGCCCATTGCAGCCGAGCCTCTCGCGCGATTGACTGAACCGGGGTCGTGAAGCGCCTGGAGTCTCTCGCGACGGCGATCGCCGTCCTGCTGCTCGCCACGCTGGCGCGGCCGGTCCTCGCGCTCGCGGAGTGGCTGCTCGAGCTCGGCGCGTACCTCGAGCAGCGGCCGAAGGCGTTCCCACGGGCGGCGCTCGTCGTCGCGGCCGCTCTGGCGCTTGTGACAACTTGTCACTTGGTGCTCCGGGGTACGCGCATGCCGGGCGTCGACGACGGGCGGCACGCGGTGCCGCGCCGCGCCGCGCCCGCGCCGCCGCCGATCCGGACGCGGTGGCTCGCGCACGTGGGCACGTACCGCGTCGAGCGTGCGCCCGCGGCGCGGTCGCATTTCGCCGTCGACCTCGCGCGGCCCGCGGCCGGGATCGGGCACACGACCGAATGCTCGTTCGAGTGCGCGCTGCGGGTCTTCCGGCGGCATTACGCGCCGAACTTCCTCGTCGGGCGCGACCGGCTCGGGCGGATCCGGATCGTGCAGCTCGTGCCGCTCGGCGAGGCCGCGGCGACGCTGCGGAACTTCCCCGGCGGCGTGGAGACGAACGCCTGGGCGCGCGCGCAGATCGAGCTCGTCGCGCACTCCCACCGCTACCAGTGGCAGGCCGATCCCGCCGTGATGCGGGCGTTCTCGGCGCTGCTCCTCGCATTGCGCGACGCGGCCGGGATCCCGCTCGCGCGCCCGTACGTCGACGCGTACACCGAGACCGCGGCCTCGTGGCGTCGCCGCGACGGCAGGTGGGGACGCACGCCCGGCTGGTTCAACCACGGCGAGATCCCGGAGAACGACCACTGGGACATGGGCGGCTTCCGCTGGCGGGTGGCGCTCGCGGGCGCGCGCCGCGACGCGGCGCTCGTGCGCGCATCGAGCATTGACCGCGCGCGCGCCGGTTCGTAGAGTCGGGGTGTGAGCCGTCCCGCCGGGGACGGGGCCGGCCCGACCGCCGTCAGTCCACGGGCACGGATCTCGTCGCCACTCTACGAACTGAAACGGCGCTACGACGTGGTCGTCGTCGGGTCCGGGTACGGCGGCGCGATCGCCGCCTCCCGGATGGCGCGCGCGGGGCTGAACGTGTGCGTGCTCGAGCGCGGGCGCGAGCTGCAGCCGGGCGAGTACCCGGATTCGGCGGCCGAGATGATGAACGAGTTTCAGCTCGACACGCCCGAGGGCCACGTCGGCCGTCCCGACGGGCTGTACGACATGCGCGTCAACGAGGACATGAACGTCTTCCTCGGCTGCGGGCTCGGCGGCACCTCGCTCGTGAACGCGAACGTCGCGCTGCGCGCCGAGCCGCGCGTGTGGGACGACGAGCGCTGGCCGCGCATCCTGCACGACGACCGCGACGGGCTCGATGCCGCGTACCTCCACGCCGAGGAGATGCTCAAGCCCGTCCCGTACCCGGAGGACCTCACACCGCTCAAGAAGCTGTCGGCGCTCGAGGCGTGCGCGTCCCACCTCCGCGGCCCGTTCTACCGGCCGCCGATCAACGTCGTCTTCCAGGACGGCGTCAACCACGTCGGCGTCCACCAGCAGGCGTGCCACCTCTGCGGTGACTGCGTCAGCGGGTGCAACTACGCGGCGAAGTCCACGACGCTGATGAACTACCTGCCGGACGCGCGCAACCACGGCGCCGAGCTCTTCACGCAGGTCAAGGTCGAGCGCGTCGCGAAGGGCGACAGCGGCTGGCGCGTCTACTTCCAGCCGGTCGGCTCGGGCCGCGAGGTCTTCGGCGCGCCGGAGCTGTTCGTCTCCGCCGACGTCGTGATGCTCGGCGCGGGAGCGCTCGGCTCGTCCGAGATCCTGCTGCGCTCGCGCGAGGCCGGGCTGCCGCTCTCCGACACCGTCGGGCACCGCTTCACCGGCAACGGCGACGTGCTCGCGTTCGCGTACGACTGCGACCGGGCGATCAACGGGATCGGGTTCGGCGACCACGCGGTCGGCGAGCTGCCGCCGGTCGGGCCTTGCATCACCGGGATCATCGACCTGCGCGAGCAGCCGGAGCTCGGGAACGGGATGGTGATCGAGGAGGGCTCGATGCCCGGCGCGATGTCCGCGATCCTCGCGCGCGTCTTCGGCACCGCGGCGACGCTGATCGGCAAAGACACCGACCACGGCGTGCGCGACTTCTTCCGCGAGCGCGCGCGCGAGGTCGAGACGTTCTTCCACGGCGGCCACCGCGGCGCGCTCGACAGCACGATGACGTTCCTCGTGATGACGCACGACGACGGAGAGGGGCGGTTCGTGCTCGAGGACGACCGCCTGCGCGTGAAGTGGCCCGGCGTCGGCTCGCAGCAGATCTTCGAGCGCGTGCGGCAGAAGCTGACGGACGCGTCGGCAGCGCTCGGCGGGACGTTCGTCCGGAATCCGATCTGGACGAAGCTGCTCCACCACGAGCTCGTGACCGTGCACCCGCTCGGGGGCTGTGTGATGGCCGACGACGCGTCGCAGGGCACGGTCGACGCCGATTGCCGCGTCTTCTCCGGCGCCTCCGGCACGGACGTCTACGAAGGGCTCTACGTCACAGACGGCGCCGTCGTGCCGCGGCCGCTCGGTGTGAATCCGCTGCTGACCATCTCCGCGCTCGCCGAGCGCGCCTGCGCCCACGCCGCCGCCGCGCGCGGCAGGACGATCGACTACTCGCTCCCGTCACGGCCGCGCGAGGACGGCCGCGCCGCACCCAAGCCGGGGATCCAGTTCAGCGAGACGATGCGCGGCTTCTTCTCGACGAAGGAGACCTCCGACTTCGAGGCCGCGGACAAGCAGGGCCGCAAGGACTCTTCGCCGCTCGTGTTCACGCTGACGATCGTCTCGGACGACCTCGACCACATGCTGAAGGACGAGGGGCACGACGCGCACATCTTCGGCACGGTCACCGCGCCGGCGCTCTCGCCGCGACCGCTCACCGTGACCGACGGCACGTTCCAGCTGTTCGTGACCGACCCCGCCGACCCGAAGTCGAAGCTCATGCGCTACCGCATGCGGCTCGCCTCGGAGGAGGGGCGCCACCTCTTCTTCGACGGGTTCAAGTCGATCCACGACGACCCCGGCTTCGACCCGATCGCCGACACGACGATCCTCTACGTCACGGTGCACGAGGGCGACGACGACGCGGGCGCCGTCGTCGGCAAGGGCATCCTCAAGATCAAGCCGCAGGACTTCATGCGCCAGATGACGACGATGCGGGTCCGGAACGCCGTGTCCGGGAAGCAGCGGCTGGCGTTGACGGGGCGCTTCGACGCGTACTTCACCGCGTCGCTGCACGACGTCTACGGACTGGGCTAGCTCTTCGCCAGCTCATGGTCCCCTGCCGGCAAGCTCGTGGGCCCACTTGACGTTCGTGCGCGCGGTCGCCCAGATGAAGCGGCCGTGACGGAAGGCGACGGGAAGAATCGATAGCCCGAACCGCTTCGCGTGGAGCCGACGCCGGGTCTCGCGCTCGCTCAGCCCGTCCGCGCGCGCGCGACCGGCCTCCGCCCAGAGCCAGTCGAGGTAGTCGGCCGCGCGCAGGAGGTCGGCGGCGCGGCAGACACGCCCGTGACCGGGGACGAACGTCGCTTCGGGATGTTCGCGGGCGAGCACCCGCAGCCCCGCGCTCATTCCGGGCGGCCACGCGCCGCCGCGGCCGGTGTCGAGGTACGGGTAGAAGCCGTGGAAGAGGAGGTCGCCGGTCGCGACGATCCCGTGCTGCGGCAACACGGCGTAGAGGTCGCCATGCGTATGCGCGACGCCGGGGTAGCGGAGCACGACGTCGGTCGAGCCGACGCGAAGCGTCCGGCCATCGTCGTCGACGAGCTCGCGCGGTATCGACGCCTCGTGCCCGTGCCAGAAATCGTCCTCGCGCTCGCGCATTAGGGTCGGCGTCCGCTGGTGCGCAACGATCGTCGCGTTTGGGTAAAGCGCGTTCCCGTATGTGTGGTCGTAGTGGTAGTGCGTGTTCACGACCGTGCCGATCGGCGTGCGGCAGTGGCGGCGGAGCCAGCGGCGTAGCGCGCGGTCGCAGGGCGGGAACTTCGTGTCGAGGAGGAGCGCGTCGCCGCCGTCCTCGACGACGAGCGAGTTGCCGCCACCGCCGATCAACGCGTGCACGCCGGGCGCGAGCTCGACGTGCGTCTGGCGCAGGTACCGGCGGTAGAACCACGCCGCGGCGAGCACGGCCGCGAGCGGCAGCAGCAGGAGGAGCGTGAGGAACTTCACCGGCGCGGGAGCGTCGAGTCGTCGAGGCGGCCCTCGCGACGGTAGATCTCTTCGAGCAGCTGCGCGCCCTCGAGCGAGCGGTCGCGCACGAACTCGAAGTGCGCGACCCAGAAGCGGCGCGTCGCGCGGAAGCCGCCGCCCATCGCTTGCTCCCACGAGGAGAAGGCGGAGCGGCCGTTGCCGCGCTCCTCGAGCGAGTACGTGTGCCGTGCGAACATCCCCGGGAACGCGGTCACCTCCCACGTCGCCCGCCGCTCCGGCTCGACCTCGACGATCTTCGCCGCGGCCGGAAGCTTGTACAGGTACCGCGGCTTGATCGGCTCGAACGCCCACAGCAGCTGCCGGCCGACGTCGAGCGAGCCGTTGCGCACCCAGAAGAAGCAGCGATTCCAGCGCGGCCACCAATCGGGCCGCGAGAAGCAGCTCCACAGCTCCTCGACCGGCACGGCGATCTCGACCGTCCCCTGAACGGGGTCCATCTCGTGCGACGCGACGAGCCGCTCCGCCCGCTCCATCAGAACGGTCCCGAGGAGAGGATGCGCGCTGCGTAGACGTCCCACAGGCTGCCCAGGAAGAGCCGCCCGAAGCGGCCGAGCGCCGACGCTTGCTCGGCGCCGCTGCCGCCCGCCGTCCGGAACGTCGTCAGCTGCTTCAGGAAGTCGAGCAGATGGATGCGGATGATCCCGGCCGCGACGACCTCCGCGCCCTGCTCCTGCTCCGCCGTCACGCGGCCCGCGAGCACGCTCGTATAGAGCGTCGTCGTGTCGGAGTAAAGGTCGTTGCCGGGATCGTCGTGCACATTCTTGTGCCCGCTCAGCGTCAGCTCGCGCCCCTGCCCGTCCTTGAAGAAGAGCCGGTAGAGCATCCGCTTGTCGCGCGGGTCGCCCTCGTCGATGAACAGGTTGAAGCTGCTGCCGGTCTCGACCGGCAGCCGGCCGCCGAGCGCCTCGGACTCGACGTATCCGGTGACGGACGCCTCGTGGGCGGAGTCGACGACGAAGCGCCCGACGTCGTCGGCCTGGATCCTCAGGTGCACCATCAGGCGCGTCTTCGCGTGCTTGCCCTCACGGAAGCCGCGCTCGAAGTCAGTCTCGCCGAGCGTGACGTAGCCCTTCATCTCCTCGGTGAAGCTGACCGACGTCCCCGGCGTGGGCGCGTCCGGGGCCTGCCCCGCGAGTGGGATCCCGTACTGCGCGCACCAGCGCCGCCCCGCGGCGACGCCGCGTTCGACGGCCTCGTGCAGCCGGTCGGAGCTGAGGTTGATCAGGTACTGGAGCGGCACCTCGTCGCGCAGCTCCTTCACCTCGATCGGCCGCCCGAACTCGCCCTGCTCGCCGCGCGCGAGCTTCGCGTTCGAGTCCTCGATCCGCTTCAGCACCTGCTTGTAGCGGCCGACGGCGGCGGTCTCGATCACCTGGAAGTACTGGTTGACGAAGCCGTCGTTCCACTCGCCGCGCTCGCTGACCGTCCAGATCACCCACAGCTCGTCGGCGCCGCGGCGGATCGCCTCCTCGAGGTTCGCGTCGGTGTTGTAGACGGGATCGATGTAGATCTGCCCGTTCTTGCGCACGGGCGGGAACCACATCGGCAGCGACACGCACGCGACGAGGAACTCCGCGTCCATCTGGGCCGGCTCGAGGATCTCGAGCTCGTGCTTCGAGAAGTTGTAGACGTTGAACGACGCGTCGACCTGCGACGCGTTGATCTTCTCCCAGTCGAGCCCCCAGAGCGGGAACACGACGTCGCGGAACTTGTCGAGCTTCATCAGCGACTCGCCGAGGAAGAGCTTCGTGTACTCGTGCCAGTTCGGGTCGACGCCCGCGTCGGCGGGAAGCTTGCGCCAGTTATCGGCGATCTCGGTGCCGCTCATGCCCTGCACGTACATCGCGAGGTTGAACGTCCCACCGCTGGCGCCGTCGGCCAGGTCGAAGTCGAGCCCGGCCTCGTCGAGCCAGACCTGGAGCACGCCCGCCTGGAAAGCGACCTTGATCCCACCGCCGGCGAGAATCAGCGCGCGCCGGCGCGGGCCGTCGCCGTTGCTCGAGCTCACGGTTCCGGCCTCACTTCGATGATGGCGTCAGAGAAGCGGTCGGCGACCGCGGCGATCGTCAAGCTCGGGTTCGGCCCGACCGGCCCGGGCATCACCGATCCGTCGGCGACGTGCAGGCCGGGAACGCCGAAGACGCGGCCCCACTCGTCGACGACGCCGTTCTGTGGGCCGCGCCCCATCGGGCAGCCGCCGAGCGCGTGCACGGTGATCACCTTGCTGAACCACCAGAGCGGGTTGTCGCGGAATTCGCCGCCGAGCTCGTCCGCGAGCGAGCGCATCGCCGAGCGAACGCGGTCGAAGTACGCCGACGACCCGCGCGTCTTCGACCAGTCGACGTCGAGCAGGCCGTCGACGAGCCCCATCTTCCCGTCGGGCACGTCGCGGCCCATCCCGAGCAGCGGCAGTAGCCCCATCGCGAGCGCCGTATCGCCGAAGAACGCCGCCACCTCGGCGCTCAGGTCGGGGTCCGGCTTGCGCTGGAGCCACTTGCGCACGAGCCGCCCCGCGACCTTGCGGTACGCCCAGAACGCCCGCGGCTCGTCCGCCATCTGGAGGATCCAGTTGACGAAGTCGGGATAGCCGGCGTCCTCGACGTAGAACCCGCGGCCGCGCGTGCCGTCGCCGTCGAGCTCGTCGCCGAAGCGGACAGCGCTCGTGATCACGGGGCCGAAGCCGGGCTCGATCGCGTCGGGGCCGTCGCGCCCCTCGCGCCGGTCGCGGCAGTTGACGGCGAACGTCAGCAGGTCGCCGTTCCCGCAGAAGCGCGTGCCCAGCGCGTCGGGGAGGCCGCCGAAGGCGCGACGGTTCGCGAGCAGCAGGTACGTCGAGCCGAGCGTCCCCGCCGAGACGATCAGGTGATTTGCCGTCACCGTCTGCACCGGCAGCCGCCGCGTCTCTGTCTTGTGACCCTCCGCCCTCTCGTCGTGGTGCACGTAATCGATCTCGAAGCCGCCGCCCTCGCGCGGGCGGAACGCGCGCACCTCGCAGCGCGTGCGCACGTCGGCGCCGAGCCGCTGCGCGTGCGAGAGGTACGTGTAGTCGAGCGTGTTCTTCGAGCCGTAGTTGCAGCCGATGTCGCACTCGCCGACGAGTCGGCACGTGTAGCGCGTCCGCCCGTGCAGGTTCGGGTGCTCCTCCTTGATCGGCTCGCCGGGGGCGGGCTCTTCGCCATCGTTCGCGAACGTGACGGCGAGGTTCGGCAGGAACCAGTGGTAGCCGCGCCGCTCGGCCGCCTCCTTCAGCGCGAGCGTCTTCCGCGTCTCCGAGTACGGCTCGCGGTGGAGCGGGTACTTCTGGACGTCGAGCATGCGCTCGACGCGGTCGTAGTGCGCGTCGAGGTCCGCGCGCGTGACCGGCCAGTGCTCCCCGCCGGGCGTGCCGCCGTCCTGGACGAACCAGCGCTCGTCCTTGCGGATCATCACGTTCGCGTAGATCAGCGACCCGCCGCCGAGGCCGCTCGAGACGAGCGCGTCGATCCCGCGAAACGACCACACGTTGAACATCCCGTGCAGGCCTTCGCTGGGGTCCCAGAAGTTCTTTGAGAGCCCGTGCGGGCTGCGCGGGAACGAGCCCGGCGGGAACGGCTTGCCCCGCTCGAGCAGGCAGACGCTCCACCCCGCCTCCGCGAGCCGGTACGCGCTAACAGAGCCGCCGAAACCGGACCCGACCACGACGGAATTGAAATGCTCACGCTCCATGGACCGCTTCTTGTCCGGCGGTCGGCTCGCCGCGCCAACCTGTTCCCATGGCTGCCAGCTTGCACGGCGAGCCCAGCCGTCCGCCGCAGGGTAACGACGCGCCACTCACGGCCTTACGGAGAACTCGGTCCAGAGGGGGTAGTGGTCCGAGATCTTCCACGAAAGCTGGCTCGTCGTAAGCCCTTCTAACAGGTGTGGTACGAAGTCGAAGCTACCGGCGGCCGAATACGCCAGGTCGAGAACGGGGCCCTTGCCTGGCTCCGTGAACCAAGCGATCTGGTCGTAGAAGCTGCTCTTCCCTGGGCGGTCAAAGATGGTCCGGGGAACGTCGTTCAGACCGGGCGCCGGCTGCAAGCCAGTTGCCGTGAAGGTGTCGTAGAGCGGATCTCCCCGGCGGTCGATGTTGAAGTCACCGAGCGCGATGACGTTGTGCTTCCAGTCTTCCTCTCGCTCGGCCCATCTGGCGAGCCAGCGGGCGATTTCTCTCAGCTCACCGACGCGATCTCCTGCGTTCTTCCCATAGACGACGTGCAAGGTGACCAGGGTGAAAGTGCGTCCAGCGGAGAGGAAGCTGACGGCGTAGGGCGTCCTCGCAAACTGCCGGTCGAGAGCTCCGTTGCGGATGTCGCCGTCGGATTCGATCCAGACCACGAGTTCGGCCGCTAGCCCAGATGGCTTGACGCGTCGTGTGTCGAAGATGAACGCCATGCGTTCGTCGTTGCCTTCCGGCCCCTGCGTGACGTCGGTCATGATCACGCCCCAGTCGGGGCCGAGCTTCTTGAGCAGGTGGCGAAGGGCTCTTAGGTCTCCTCGTACCTCCTGGATCGCAATCACGTCAAAGCGAGAGGCAATTTCGGCAATGCAGAGGACGTCGAATAGGTCCCGCTTCGGCGAGTCCTTCTCCTCCGCCCGCCACTTGTCGGTTAGCCCGCCGAAGGCGCGAAGGTTCCAGGTCCCGATCAAGAGGTTCCGATCCAGCTCTTTCGCCGGGACGCCGGCCTCGACTGCGGTGCCGATCTCGGCGAGCTTCTGAGCGAGCGGGCCTGGTGGTGGATCCGTGAT
>DASXTR010000043.1:0-28477 GCA_036505325.1 Gaiellaceae bacterium | reverse complement strand
TGGTGGCCGTGACGACGACGCGGATCGTGGCGGCGACGTCGGCGGCGGCGACGGCGTACGTCCGGGCGGTCGCGCCGGCGATGTCGCCGCAGCTCGCGCCGGCGGAGTTACAGCGCCGCCACTGGTAGCCGAACGTCGGCGTGTCGGTCCAGCTGCCGTTGTTCGCCGTCAGGGCCTGACCCTGTTGCGGGGTGCCGGAGATCGTTGGCGGCGACGTGTTCTGCGGCGCCGCCGGCGGCGGCGCGGTGACGACGGCGGTCGGGGCGGAGGTGGCGGAGTTGGAGCCGCCGGCGTTGCTGGCTGTGACGACGACGCGGATCGTCGAGCCGACGTCAGCGGCCGCGAGGAGGTAGGTCTTGGCGGTGGCGCCGGCGATCGTGCCGCAGTTGGCGCCGGCGGAGTCGCAGCGGCGCCACTGGTAGCCGAACGTCGGCGTGTCGGTCCAGCTGCCGTCGTTCGCCGTCAGGGCCTGACCCTGCTGTGCGGTGCCGGAGATCGTCGGCGGCGACGTGTTCTGCGGCGCCGCCGGCGTGGGCGTGGTGACGGCGGCCGTCGGGGCGGAGGTGGCGGAGTTGGAGCCGCCGGCGTTGCTGGCGGTGACGACGACGCGGATCGTCGAGCCGACGTCGGCGGCCGCGAGCAGGTAGGTCTTGGCGGTGGCGCCGGCGATCGTGCTGCAGTTGGCGCCGGCGGAGTCGCAGCGACGCCACTGGTAGCCGAACGTCGGCGTGTCGGTCCAGCTGCCGTCGCCGGCGGTCAGCGTCTGGCCCTGCTGCGCGGTGCCGGAGATCGTCGGCGGCGACGTGTTCTGCGGCGCCGCCGGCGGGGGCGCGGTGACGGCGGCGGCCATGTCGCTCTGGATCTCACTCGTGCTCAGGGCGCGGTTGTAGACGCGGACGTCGTCGATCTTGCCCTGGAAGTACTCGCCCCAGGTGAGGTCGGCCCCGATGCGCAGCGGGTCGCTCGTCTGGTTGAGCGTGCCGCTTGCGGTCGTGCTCCCGGCAAGGATGCCGTTGACGTAGAAGCGAACGGTGCTGCCGTCGTAGGTGCCGGCGAGGTGCGTCCACGTCGACAGCGTGAGCGTCGAGATGCCGGACCGGTACTGCGTCCCGGTGTTGACGTACGAGTCGCTGTCGCTCCCTCCTTGCTCGAGCCCGTACGGGAAGCCGCCGCCGGTGCGCTCCTTCGCGACGATCGTCCCGAACGAGCTCCCGGTCGCGAAGATCCACGCTTCCACCGTCATCGCCGTCGTGAGGTCGAGCGAGGCGGCGTCGGGAACGGTGACGTAGCTCGAGCTGCCGTTGAAGGAGAGCGCGCCGCCGTTCTTGCCGCTCGTCCACGACGCGCCCGTGATCGTGCCGTTGTTGCCGTTGCCGGAGAGATCGGCGAGGGTTGTGCCGCTGCCGGCGTCGAACGAATACGCGGCGACGGGGCCTGTGCCTGCGTGCGCGGAGGATGGGCAAAAGCTGCCGGCGAGGAGGCTGACAGCGAGAACCGACGCAAGCGCGCAGGCGCATATCACCCGCCGTCTCGCGACGATGGGTTCGAACATGATGAACCTCCGATGGGAGCGCGGAGCGGCCCGTGCCGAAGGCGCGCCACGATGGCGCACGGCCGCGTAAACCGTTGAATCGATCTCGAGCGGGCGAGCGCGCGCGCTCGCCAGCGGTCAAGGCTTACGTCGTAAAGGTCATAGGACGTCTCCCCTGTTGCTGGATTGGAACCCGGGTCGTCACTATCCACGGGCGATAGTCGTCAAACCTGAAGGTCGCAAAGATGCGCGAGCTCGCCGCGCATCCGCGCCCACGCGGCGACACTGGACTTCTCCTCCACCGAGGTTCATGATCGCCACGCGGTGAACGTTCATACTGCTGGCCCTGGTCAAGCCAGCGACTCTCGGCGGTCGCTCCTCACCCTGCTTACAATGGCCGTCGTCGGATCCGCGATCGTCGCGGGCGCGAATTCGTTCGGCGGCAACGCGGCGACGCTTGTCGCATCGACGGTCCGTATCAACGCCGGCGGGGGCGCGTACACGACGGCCGACGGTCGCGTCTTCTCGGCTGATCAGAGCTTCAGCGGCGGCAGCACCTATTCGACCACGGCGGCGATCTCCAACACGACCGACCCAACGCTGTACAAGGACGAGCGCTGGGGTCAGTTCAGCTACTCGGTTCCTGTCGCAAACGGGACTTACGACGTCACGTTCCACTTCGTCGAGCTCTATTTCACGAGCGGGAGCTGCGTCGGGCAGCGGATCTTCTCGATCGACATCAACGACACGCCCGCGAGCCCGGACATCGCGAACCTCGACATATGCGCCGCCGCGGGCGGCGCCAATCGCGCGCTCGTGAAGAAAGTCCAGGGCGTCGCGGTAACGGACGGGACGCTCGACATCGAGTCCGTTTACGGCTCCGCGAACGACCCAGAGGTGGCCGCGATCGAAGTGACGCCGGCCGCGCCCGCGGCCGTCCGTCTCGACGCCGGTAGCGGCGGCGGCTACACCGCGTCGGACGGCCGTGTCTTCAGCGCCGACGCGTACTTCAGCGGCGGCAACACCTTTTCGACCACGGCGGCGATCTCGGGGACGACCGACCCGGCGCTCTACCAGGACGAGCGCTGGGGTCAGTTCAGCTACTCGATTCCCGTCGTGAACGGCACGTACGACGTCAAGTTGCACTTCGCCGAGATCTATTACGCGGCGCCGTGCACAGGAAAACGCATCTTCAGCATCGACATTCTCGATACGCCCACGAGTCCCGATGTCGCGAACCTCGACATCTGCTCGCGCGTCGGGCCGAACGCGGCGCTCGTGCAGACGATTCCGAGCGTCACTGTCAGCGACGGCTCGCTCGATCTCACGTCGATCTACGGGGCCGTCGACGACCCGGAGCTCGTGGCGATCGAGATCGTGCCCGCCGCCGCGGACACGACTCCGCCGACGGTGGCCGTGACGGCTCCGGCGACTGGCTCCACGGTCTCCGGCACGACCACGGTGAAGGCAACCGCCTCCGACAACGTCGGCGTCGCGTCCGTCCAGTTCAGGCTCGACGGCGCGAACATCGGCGCCAAGGACACGACCGCGCCCTACGCCGTCTCTTGGGACACGACCACCGCAACGAACGGGAAGCACACGCTGACGGCGCTGGCGCGCGACGCCGCCGGGAACAGCACCACCTCTGCCGGCGTCAGCGTCACCGTCTCGAACACGGGCGGCCTCGTCGCGGCGTACTCGTTCGACGAGGGCGCAGCCACCACCGTCACGGATGCCTCGGGCAACGGCAACAACGGCACCACCGCGAACGCGACGTGGACGACCGCCGGCAAGCACGGGAGCGCGCTCACCTTCAACGGCTCGTCGACCTGGGTTACCGTCCCCGATTCGCCGTCGCTCCGCCTCTCGGGAGCGATGACGCTCGAGGCCTGGGTCAAGCCGTCGGCGCTCGGCACGTCCTGGCGCAACGTGTTCTTCAAGGAACAGCCAGGCGGGATGGTGTACAGCCTGTACGCCCACGACGGCGCGGGGCACCCGGTCGGCCAGATCTACAACAACGGCAACGAGCAGAACGCCACCGGCACCGCCGCGCTCTCGACCAACGTCTGGACGCACCTCGCCGTCACCTACGACGGCACCACTCTCCGGCTCTACGTCAACGGCACCGAGGCCGGAACGAAGATCGTCGGCGGCCCGATTGCCAACTCGACCGGCGTGCTTCGGATCGGAGGCAACAGCATCTGGGGCGAGTGGTTCAAAGGCGACATCGACGACGGGCGAATTTACAACCGCCCCCTCAACGCCGCCGAGATCACGACCGACATGAACACGGCCGTGCCACCGCCGGCGGTTCCGCCGGTGAATACGGTGCCGCCGTCGGTCGCGGGGACGGCGCGCGTCGGGCAGACGTTGAGTGCCGATCCGGGGGCGTGGTCCGGGACGCAGCCGATCGGCTTCGCGTATCAGTGGCGTCGCTGTGATGCGGGCGGCGGCGCTTGCACGGACATCGTTCCGTTCACGGGCCAGACGTACACGCTGACGAGCGCGGATGTCGGGTCGACGGTGCGGGTGTTGGTGGCGGCGAGCAACGTCGCCGGTTCGGGGAGTGCGCTGTCGGCGGCGACGGCGGTGGTGGTGGCGGCGCCGGTGAATACGGTGCTGCCGTCGATCGCGGGGACGGCGCAGGTCGGGAAGACGTTGAGTGCCGATCCGGGGGCGTGGTCGGGCACGCAGCCGATCGGCTTTGCCTATCAGTGGCGCCGCTGCGACGCGGGCGGCGGCGCGTGCACGGATATCGGTAGCGCGACCGGTGCCACCTATCTGGTGGTCGCCGCCGATGCGGGCGGGACGGCGCGGGTGTTGGTGACGGCGAGCAATGTCGCGGGCTCGGCGAGCGCCGTGTCGGCGGCGACGGCGGTGGTGCAGGCGGCGCCGGTGAACACGGCGTTGCCGACGATCGCGGGGACGGCACAGGCCGGGCAGACGTTGAGCGCCGATCCGGGGACGTGGTCGGGGACGCAGCCGATCGGCTTCGCGTACCAGTGGCTGCGTTGCGACGGCGCCTGCGTGACCATTGTTCCCGTCTCCGGGCAGACGTACACGCTGACGAGCGCGGATGTCGGGTCGACGGTGCGCGTGTTCGTGACGGCCAGCAACGTCGCGGGCTCGGGGAGCGCCGTGTCGGCGGCGACGGCGGTGGTGCAGGCGGCGCCGGTGAACACGGCGTTGCCGACGATCGCGGGGACGGCACAGGCCGGGCAAACGTTGAGCGCCGATCCGGGGACGTGGTCGGGGACGCAGCCGATCGGCTTCGCGTACCAGTGGCTGCGTTGCAACGGCGCCTGCGTGACCATTGTTCCCGTCTCCGGGCAGACGTACACGCTGACGAGCGCGGATGTCGGGTCGACGGTGCGCGTGTTCGTGACGGCCAGCAACGTGGCCGGTTCCGGGAGTGCGCTGTCGGCGGCGACCGCCATCGTGCAGGCGTCCCCGGCCGGGCCGGCAAATACGAGCGCCCCCACGATCACGGGGACGGCGCGGGCCGGGCAGACGATGAGCGCCGATCCGGGAACATGGTCGGGGACGCAGCCGATCTCGTACGCGTACCAGTGGCTGCGGTGCGACGGCAGCGGCGGCGGCTGCGTCGACATCGGTGGCGCGACGAGTGCCACGTACCTGGTGGTCGCCGCCGATCTCGGCGCGACGGTGCGGGTGCTCGTGACCGCGAGCAACGTCGTCGGGTCCGGGATTGCGCTCTCGGCGGCGAGTGCCGTCGTGCAATCGGCCACGCCTTGCGCGCCGCGCTCCTCGAGCTACAGCGCGACGGTGCGCTCGACGGTGGGGCTGATCGGCTACTGGCGGCTCGGCGAGAGCACGGGGACCGTTGCGTGCGACAGCAATGGCGTGAACGACGGCGCATACCAGAGCGGGACGACGCTCGGCCAGCCCGGCGCGATCGCGAGCGACCTCGACACCGCCGTTGCGTTCAACGGGACGACCGGTTGGGTGCAGGTGCCGGCCGCTCCGTCGCTGAACGTCGGCGATCGCTTCTCGATCGAGGCGTGGGTGAAGCGCGGCGCGATCGGCGGGACGGCGAACCAGGTGATCGCCTCCAAGCAGAGCGGGGCGTGGGTGTTGCTCTTCACGAGCAGCAACCAGCTCGTGCTGCGTCAGTCGAACGTAAGCGACGTCGTCGTGTCGACTGTGACGGTGACCGACACTACGCGGTGGCACCATGTGGCCGCGACCAAGGACGGTCCAGTCGCGAAGCTGTACCTGGACGGCGCGGACGTCAGCGGTTTCGTCGGGAACCAGACGATCGTCGACAACGCGCTGCCGCTGGCGATCGGCCAGAGCTCCTCGACCGCGTTCTTCAGCGGCACGATCGACGAGGTTGCGCTCTACAACCTCGCGCTCACCGGGTCCCAGGTCGCCGCCCACTACACCGCCGGCGCGCCGGCCGAGTCGCCGGCGAATCTCGTCGCACCGACGATCAGCGGAAATCCGCAGAGCGGGCAGACGTTGATGGCCGACCGAGGATCCTGGTCGGGGACGGCGCCGCTCGCCTACGCCTACCAGTGGCGGCGTTGCGACGGCGCCGGCGCCAACTGCGTCGACATTGCCGGCGCGACGGCGCAGACATATCCGGTCGTCGCCGCCGACCTCGGACTAACGCTGCGCGTCGCCGTGACGGCGTCGAATGCGGGTGGTTCGAGCACCGCGGTGTCCGCGGCGACCGCGGCCGTCGGAGCCGGCTCGGCCTGCACGGCGCGGTCCTCGACCTACAGCATCGCGGTCCTCGCGACCCCCGGCATCGTCGCGTACTGGCGGCTCGGCGAGACGGCGGCGACCACCGCCTGCGACAGCGCGGACACGAACCACGGCACCTACCAGAGCGGCACGACGCTCGGCCAGCCGGGTGCGATCGGGAGCGATCCCGATACGGGGGTCGCTTTCAACGGCACGACCGGATGGGTGCAGGTGCCGGCCGCTCCGTCGCTGAACGTCGGCGATCGCTTCTCGATCGAGGCCTGGGTGAAGCGCGCCACGTTCGGCGGGACGGCGAACCAGGTGATCGCCTCGAAGCAGAGCGGCGCGTGGGCGCTGCTGTTCAACACGAGCAACCGGCTCGTGCTCCGGACGGCGGGGACAGCCGACGTGGTCGCCTCAACAGTCACCGTGACCGATACGGGCTGGCACCACGTCGCGGCGACGAAGGACGGCGCGTCGGTGAAGCTGTATCTGGACGGCATCGACGTGACCGGCGCGGTCACGGACCAGACGATGAGCGACAACACGCTGCCCCTGGCGATCGGCCAGAGCTCGTCGAGCGCATTCTTCAACGGTACGATCGACGAGGTCGCGCTCTACAACGTGGCGCTGACGCCGTCACAGGTCGCAAACCACGACGTCACCGGGGCGCCGCCGCCCGGATCGCCGACGAATTCGGCGCTCCCGTCGATCAGCGGCACGGCCGCCAGCGGGGAGACCCTCACCGCCGACTCCGGCACGTGGGTCGCCACGCCACCCGTCACCTACGCCTACCAGTGGCGTCGTTGCACGCAGACGGGCACCGCGTGCGCCGATATCGCCGGTGCGACCACGACCAGCTACACGATCACCGACACCGACGTCGGCGCGACGCTGCTCATCAGCGTGCGGGCGTCCGACGCGAGCGGCTCGACGACCGTGAGCTCCGCGAGAACGGCGACCGTCGCGGCTCTTCCCTCCGTCGCCGGCGATCCCGTCATCGCCGCGGGCGGCGACATCGCCTGCGACCCGACCGATGCCGACTTCAACGGCGGCGCGGGCAAGGGCGTGCGGTGTGCTCAACGGGCGACATCGGACCTGCTCGTCGGGAAGGGGTACACGGCGGTGCTTGCGCTCGGCGATAACCAGTATCTCTGCGGCGGCTACAGCGCCTACCTCCAGTCGTACGACCCGAGCTGGGGCCGCGTGAAGTCGATTACGCGGCCGGTACCGGGAAACCACGAGTACCTGACGTCGGGCGGTCTCGACTGCGACACCTCGGGTAACGCCGGCGGCTACTTCCGCTACTTCGGCGCGGCCGCAGGTGATCCGACTAAGGGCTACTACTCCTACGACATCGGAACGTGGCACCTGATCGCGCTGAACTCCAACTGCCTCGCGATCGGAGGGTGTGGCGCCGGCTCACCGCAGGAGACGTGGCTGAAGAACGATCTCGCGATGCACCCGAACGCATGCACGCTCGCGTACTGGCACCACCCACGGTTCAACACCGACTTCCACGGCGATGCAAGCGAGACCGCGCAGTTCTGGCAGGACCTCTATGACGCCGGCGCGGATGTCGTCCTCAACGGCCACGCCCACGCATACGAACGCTTCGCGCCCGAGGATCCCGCCGAACACTATGACCCGACACGCGGCATCCGCGAGTTCGTCGCCGGCACCGGCGGCGAGGATTTCCATGCCTTCACGTCGACCAAGACGCTGATCGAAACGCAGCAAGACACGACCTTCGGCGTCCTTTCGCTCACCCTCCACGCAACGAGCTACGACTGGCGGTTCGTCCCGATCGCCGGAGGGGCATATTCCGACTCCGGCTCGGCGTTCTGCCACTGACGAACCCGCTCGGCGGTCGGCCGCCGCGATCTAGCGACCACGGACTCATGTGGCTGCATCTCGTGCCGGTGCCGCGGAGTATTGGGGCGCCGGTTCACGTGCAACCACTTGCATTCACACCCGACAGCGACCGCCTGATCTTCAGCATTGTGCTTGAGGGCCCGGCATGCACGTCATCTCGTTCTGGCACAGCTCGCCGAGTAGGTAGTAAGGACAGAACGGCCGGCTCGAAACGCGGTCGGCCGATCGCTCCTAGCCCTCGTAGATCGATTCGCCGGTCTCCCGGTCGAAGAAGTGGAGGACGCTCGTGTCGACCGCGAGCTCGATGCGGCCGCCCTCGCGTGCCGGCGTCTTGGCGCTGACCAGGGCGACGAACCGGGTTGCGCGCTCCGAGACCTCCCGCTCCAGCGCCTCGACCGCGGCGACGTCGGTGTCGGCGGCGAGCTCGCGCACGTCCTCCGTCAGCACGGGCGGCGCGTCGATCGTGAAGTGGAGGTACGCCTCGCGGCCGAGGGTCTCGCGGAGGTCGACCTCGAGTGAAAGGCGACTGTCGGCGGGCGCGTCGTGCACGAGCGAGGCGTCCTCGAAGTCGTCCGGGCGGATGCCGAGCGCCACGTGCCGGCCGACGTAACGCGAAAGCCCCGGCCGCAGCTGGAAGACGTCGTCCGGAACGCGGAGGCGGTGGCTCCCGAACGAGACGACCGCGCCGCCGTCGCTGCGTTCGAGCGCGGCCTCGACGAGGTTCATCGCCGGTGAGCCGATGAACCCGGCCACGAACAGGTTCCGCGGCCTCTCGAAGAGCTCCTGCGGCGCGTCGACCTGCTGGAGGACGCCTCCGCGCAGCACGGCGACGCGGTCGCCGAGCGTCATCGCCTCGATCTGGTCGTGGGTCACGTACACCGTCGTCACACCGAGGTCGCGCTGGATGCGCGCGATCTCCGCGCGCATCTGCACGCGCAGCTTCGCGTCGAGGTTCGACAGCGGCTCGTCCATCAGGAACGCCTGCGGCTCGCGGACGATCGCCCTCCCCATCGCCACGCGCTGCCGCTGGCCGCCCGAGAGCATCCCCGGTTTCTTGCGCAGCTGCGCGACGAGATCGAGGATGTCGGCGGTGCTGTCGACCCGCTCGCGAACGCGCGGCTTCGGGACGCGGCGTAGCTTGAGCGCGAACGCCATGTTGTCGAACACCGACATGTGCGGATAGAGCGCGTAGTTCTGGAAGACCATCGCGATGTCGCGCTCCTTCGGCGGCACGTTGTTGACGACGCGGCCGCCGACCCGGATCGTCCCCCCGGTGATCCCCTCGAGGCCCGCGAGCATCCGGAGGAGCGTCGTCTTGCCACAGCCGGAGGGACCGACGAGCACCATGAAGCTCCCGTCCGCGATCTCCAGGTCGACGGCGGACACGGCCCGCGTGCCGTCGGGGTAGACCTTGCTGACCTCGTCGAACGTGATCGCGGCCATTTAGAACCGGACCCGTAACGACGTGACGGCGCGCCCCTCGAGCGGGACGCGAACGGCGCGACCGCTCAGCTCGAGCGGCTCCCCGTCTTCCTCGACCGGCGAGACGCGGCAGGCCGACGCCGGCGCGGCGGCCTCGAAGCCGAGCTCGACGGTGCGCTCGGCGCCGTTCAGGTCGTGTAGCCGGACGACGATTCCGTCGCCGTCGTCGGCCGGCTTCGCCGTCACCTCGACCCCGCTTTCGTCGACCGTAACGAGGCGGCCGGCGCGGGGACCGCGCGGCACGTAGTCGCGCAGGACGATCGGCGGCGTCGCTTCCTCGGCGGCGAAGCGCGCGGCGGCGGCGTCGTCGCAGCCGCCCGCGTGCGTGGTCAGCCGGTACCGCAGCGGAATCCGCCCGCCCTGGCTCGCCTTGAAGTTGACCATCCAGTGGTTGTTCAGCGCCCACGAGAACAGCGCGGGGCCCTCCGGTCGGAGCTCCCAGGCGGCCTTGCCGGTCGTGATTCCACCGAGCTGGACGAGCGGTGCGTCGAGCGGACACAGCGTGACGCCGCGCGTGCCGTCGCTCACGTCGGCCCACCGGCGTAACGGGTACCAGTCGCGGACCGTGCCGTTCAGCTGGTCGGCGTCGGGTGTGCACGGGACGCCGTTCAGGTCGAGGCGGAACGCCGGCTCCCCGAGTGCGAACGGGAACGCGACGTACACCGACTCCGGCTCGGTGACGTGCTCCTTGTCGAGCGTCCACTCGACGGCGAGCGCTGCCCGTCCGCTCTCGAGCGCGTACCGGCAGCGCGCGCCGCGCGTGCCGGGGAGCTCGACGTCGACCTCGATCTCCGCCACGCCCTCGTGCACGCGGCCCTCGGCGACGCGGACCGCCCGCGACGATTCGCGGCGAAACGCGGGATCGACCTGCCAGATGCCGAAGTCGTCGCGCGAGAAGTCCATGACGAACAGCGCGTCGCGGTCGCGGTCGGAGTCGACCGTCTCGTACACGAGCCGGCCGAGTCCGTCGCCGGCGAAGTCGTGCCCGAGCTCCTTGTCGTACCAGGAGGCGACACCGCCGGTCGCAGGATCGATCTCGACGCGGTAGCGAGCGTTCTCGATGAACCCGTCGCCGCCGGCGAGGTCGTCCGAGGACGCCGGCTCGTCCGGAGAGACGAAGGCGTAGCCGAAACCGGCGAGCTCGACGCGGACGCGACGCGTCCGCTCGTGCGGGAGCGCACCGCCCCAGGGAACGTTCGGCGGGAAGAACTGCTCGAGCATCCCGACCGGCGCGCCGCCGCCGCGCAGGTCCGGCTCCTCGACGACGACCGAGCGCGGCCACGGAAGGGTGTTGACGACGAGCAGCTCGGTGCCGTCCGTCTTCGGATAGGCCTCGGCGTCCGTCAGCTCGCCGAGGTTGAAGCGGCCCTCGGTGCCGCGGTCGCCCCGCCTGTCGGCAAAGGTGCGCGCCGCTCGCGCGAGCACGTCGTGGGTCTCCATCGCCGCGTCGTAGGCGAACCTCGACTTCCGGTTCCACTGCGCCTTCGTGAACAGCGAGTCGGGCGCCGCGATGCTGGCGAACGCACCCCACGTGTGCTCGTCGTAGAGCGTCGACTGCTCGTAGGCGCGCGCGGTCCGCTCCGGATCCCAGCCGTCACCACCCTCCGCCCGCACCCACGCGGCGAGCAGCTCGGCGCCGAGGAGGAGCTCGTGCGTCGTCCGGTTGACCCCGGTCTCGTAGGCGCTGGACGCGACGCCGTCCGACCACCAGTCGACCCAGTCGCCGCGGCGCGTCTCGAGCTCGCCGCCGTGCCGCTCGCCGAACCAGGCGCCGAACGCGCCGGGTGTCGTCAGGACGATGCGCGGCGACCGCCCCTCCTCGTTCCAGCGGTGGACGAAGTCGGCCAGCCGCCGGTCCGGCGGCCCGTTGTCGACGCGCATCGGATGAGTCGACTGGCAGTAGAGAAAGTCGAACGGGTAGTCGTCGCGCGCTGCGAGCTGCTCGAGGATCGGCGGCAGCGACCGGTCGACGAAGCGCCAGTCGCCGAGCTTCGCGATCGAGCGGCCGAAGAGGTAGTGCAGGCCGTTCCACGCGAGGACGCGCCCGCCGCCGGGTCCGTCCCACCAGAACGCGCCGGGTACGGGCCGCGGTGCCCGCCCGCGCACCTCGTTCACGGACATCGTCAGGAAGTCGACGCCGATCGCCGAGAGCAGGTCGGCGAAGAGCCAGGAGACGCCGTTCACGTCGCACTGCATCGCCGCGCGCACCGTGAGGCCGTAGCCGTCCCGCAGGCTCCGGACGGGGTACAGGCTCCGGCAGAGCTGTTCGACGTTGAGGAGCGGCGTCACGTTGTACTGCATCGCCGCGACGTCGATTGCGCCTTCGCGGTGCCAGTGCTGGAAGCGCTCGAGCTGCGCAGGCCCCGCCTCGCGAAGCCAGGGCAGGAGCGGGCCGGTCACCTCGACCGTCCAGCGGTAGCGCGACTCCTCCGGCCGGTCGGCGGTCGCTTCGATGAGGTCGAGCGCGTCGTCGACGTACTCGCGGTGCTGCCGGAAGCAGACGTCCTGGTGATCGGTGAAGCCGATGTCGGTGTGGCTGTGGTTCACGACGTACAGCGTCTCGATCGAGGGCAAGTGATCTCCTAGCGACGGGGTGGAAGAGGCGCGCCCTCGACGCCGACCTCGACGGCGGCGACGTGCCAGCGGCCGAGGTTGGAGAGGAGGAGCGTGGTACCGCGAAAGGCCAGGTTGGTGGGATGGCAGAGGGCGTGCGCCTCCTCGTCGCGGACCACGCACTCGACGTGGCCGTCCGGGTCGACGCGAAGCACCATGCTCGGCTCGTAGCACCCGACGTAGAGCGACCCGTCGGCGGCAAAGCCGATTCCGTCGGGGAGGACGCCGGGGAAGCGGGCGACCTCCTCGCGCTGTCCGGACGAGCCGTCGTCGGCGATCGGCAGCCGGAAGACCGCGTGCCCGAACGTCTCGACGACGTAGAGGAAGCGCCCATCCGGCGAGAGCGCGAGCCCGTTGGCGAAGTCGACCGCCTCGCCGTACCAGAGCTCGCGGGCGCCGTCGGCGTCGAGACGGTAGACACCCGGTCCCGGATCGTGGAAGCCGTGGCTGTCCGAGACGTAGAGGCGGCCGTCGGCGTCGAAGGCCGGGTAGTTCGGGACCCGGAACCCGTCCGCGAAGAGCTCCGGCCGGTCGGAGCCGGCCGGGAGCCGCAGCACGGCCGCCCGCTTCAGGTCGCAGACGTACAGGTCGCCGTCGGGCGAGAACGCGAGACCGAGGCAGAACCCGTCCGTCGTCGCCACCTGGTCGATCGTTGAGCCGTCCGGCTCGATCCGGAAGATCTGGCCGCGCTCGCCGCCGCACCACACGCTACCGTCGGCGGCGACCGCGACGCACTCGGGATGATCGAGCTGCGGATCCGTCAGCGTTCCGTCGTAGAAGACGCCGATCGCATCGGCCGGCAGGAGCGGCTCGAGCGTCACGAACGGCGCCTCGCCAGGTCGGGGCCGAGCTCCGGAACGACCGAGACGGTCGGGTCGGCCCAATCGCGGTTCGGGACGAGCGCGAACCAGCCGGGGCGGCCCGGATCTCGGTCGTAGGGATAGCCGCCGACCTCTTCGTAGAGCTCGGCGTACCGCGCAAGCCGCTCACGGTCGAGCCGCACGCCGAGACCGGGCCCGTCGAGGACGCGGACGGCACCGGCCGCGTACGGCAGCTTGCCGCCTTCGATCACGTCGTCGACGAGGTGGTGGTAGTGCGCGTCGGCGGCGAAGGTGAGGTTCGGGAGCACCGCGCCGAGGTGGAGCATCGTCGCGAGCTGGATCCCGAGCTCGCCCGAGGAGTGGACGGCTACGCCGAGCTGGAACGTCTCGCACACGCCGGCGGCCTTGACGCACGGGCGGATGCCGCCCCAGAACGTCGTGTCGAGCAGGATCACGTCGACCGCGGGATCGCGGATGTTCGCGGCGAGCTGCTCGAAGGTGACGACGACAGTGTTGGTGGCGAGCGGGATGCCGACCGCCTCGCGCACGCGCCGCATCCCGTTCAGCCCCCACGTCGGATCTTCGAGATAGTCGTTGCGCAGGTCCTCGATCGCCTTGCCGAACCTGATCGACTCCTCGACGGAGAGAACGGCGTTCGGGTCGTAGCGGACCGCGTCGTCCGGGAAGGCGGCGGCGAGCGCGCGGAAGCACTCGAGCTCGTAGTCGGGCGGGAACACGCCGCCCTTCAGCTTGTGCGTCGTGAAGCCCTCGCCGGAGCGGAGATCGGCGGCATGCGCGACGAGCTGCTCGGGCGTGCGCACCTCGCCGTCGCCGGTGTCCGGGTTGCCGTAGCGGAAGAAGAGGTAGCTCGCGAACGGAACCTCGTCGCGGAGCTTCCCGCCGAGGAGATCGTAGACGGGGACGTCGAGCCGCTGGCCGATCACGTCGAGGCACGCGAACTCGATCGCGGCGTGGAGCTGCGTGCGGTTGTTGTAGAGGCTCGCAGTCGGGTTGCAGATCTTGAAACGGAGCGCTTCGAGCTGGAACGGATCGTGTCCGACGAGGTACGGCTTCAGCCCGGCGAACGCGAGCTCCGCCGACTCGCCGCCCCCGCCCATCTCGCCGAGCCCGACGAGGCCGTCGTCGGTCTCGAGCTCGACGATCGTGCGCACGAAGCGCCCCCAGTGCGCACCGCTCGAGTGCCGCAGCGGCGCCTCGAGCGGGACGGTCACGGTCGTCGCCCTGATGTCGGCGATTTTCATTCCGGAAGAACCACCGCGATCTGGGCGAGCAGCCCGCCGTCCACCCTCACCTCGGCGCCGGTCACGAAGCTCGCCCGGTCCCCGGCGAGAAACGCGATCACCTCCGCCACCTCGTCCGGCCGCGCGACGCGGCCGAGCGGATGGGAGCGGCCCCACATGCGGACCGTCTCGTCCTCGCTGCTGTCGCCTTTGAACAGGTCGGCCGCCCAGCGGAGCATCGGCGTGTCGACGGAGCCGGGGCAGACGGCGTTGCAGCGGATGTTCTCCGCTGCGTGGTCGACGGCGATCGACTTCGTCAGCGCGACGACGCCGCCCTTGCTCGCGGCGTAAGCGGCGACCCCCGCCTGCGTCGCGAACGCCTGGACGGAGGCGACGTTGACGATCGCACCGCCGCCCCGGCGGCGCAGTTCGGGAACGCAGTGCTTCGCCGTCAGGAACATCCCCTTGAGGTTGACGGCGAGCACCTCGTCCCAGACCTCCTCGGAGGTGTCGACGACGGTGCCGTAACGTTGGATCCCGGCCGAGTTGACGAGGATGTCGACGCCGCCGTAACGCTCGGTCGCAAGCCGGACCAGCCCTTCGACCTCGCTCGAGGAAGTCACGTCCGCGCGCCGGCCGTCGACCTCGAGGCCTGCGCCCCGAAGCTCGCTGAGCGCGTCCTCGACCGACGCGTCGTCGTGTCCGCAGAGGACGACTGCCGCTCCTCCCTCCGCGAGCCGCCGCGCCGACGCGCGCCCGATCCCGAGCGAGCCGCCGGCGACGACCGCCACCTTGCCGTCGAACTCAGCCATCCGTGACCACCTCCGCGGAGAGGGAGAACGCGCGCCGCTCGCCGGGGGCGAGCTCGAGCGCCGTGCCGTTTGCGACCGCCTCCGCGAGGCCGTTCGTCGGGTAGCTCGAGAACGGCTCGAGCCCGACGTTCCAGTGGCGCCCGTACCACGGATAGCCGACGGTGCGCCCGAACTCCTGCCAGAACCAGAGGTACGGCATCACGGCCGCGTCCCAGGTGACGCGGAAGCCGAGGTCCTCGCCGCCGACCTCGTACCAGGCCTCCGGGGGAAAGCCGCTCAGATAGACGATCTCGCTCGCCGTGCCCTGAGGCGGGAGCACCGAGAGGTCGACCTGCTCGCCCTCGGGCGAGGACGCGAGCGGCCAGCGAAACCGCTCGGCGGCGACGCGCCGCCCGTTCGCGTTCAGCGCGGTCCGATGCGGGATTCCGTCGACGCCGTCCGGCAGGCGGATGCGCGCACCCGGCGCGAGAAACGGCGCGCCGAAGGCGAGATGGTGGCCCCACATCAGCCGAACGGAGGAGGGACTCTCGTTGACGAGCGTCTCGTCCACGTCGAGCCGTGCCGACCCGGCTTCGAGCCTGAGCTCTTTGACGAGCCGCAAGGGCGTCTTCGCACACGCGACCGAGAGACGCACGACGACGCGCTCCTCGGTGTCCTCGACGACTGCGTAGTCCCACGGCAGCATCGACACCTCGTCGTGCTGGCCGAAGGACGCGCCCGCGTAGGAGGAGGGCGCGCCGCCGTTGGGCAGGATCTCCTGCCAGCCGCCGCCGTAACCGTCGACGAACGTGTCCGCGGGACGGAAGCCGCCGGCCGTCAGCCAGACGAAGTCGACATCGCGCGGCTTGTAGAGGAGCTCGAAGACATCCGAGCCCCTGCCGGCAAGGACGCCGACGCGGAGCAGCTCGTTCTCGAGCGTGACCGCAGGCATCCCGAGCCACTCGAACTCGCGCACGCGCGCGCCCCAGTTGCGCTGTCGAACGGTCGTCACGCGCCCTCCAGGTCGAGGGAGAGCGAGACGAGCGCGCCCGGTTCGAGTCGCACCCGCGGGCCGGTCTCGCGCAGATCGCGCTCCAGAAAGGTGCCGACATGAACGCGCGCGACGCGTAGGTCTCCGAACGCGACCTCCACGTCGACCGGCTCCTCGGCCTGCGAGTGCAGGAACGCGACGAGGTCGTGGCCGCGGCGCGACGGCGCGAGATGGACGAGCTCCACGTCCGGCCGGTCGAGCGCGAGCAGGCTCCCGCGCGCCCGCGCATCGGCGCCGGAGCGGCCGGCCAGCGTCACCGCGGCGAGCGGGGTCGCGAGCGCGCCCGCGAGCACGACGGCGTCCGCGCGACCGGCGGCCGGCGCGACCGCGTAGCGGAAGACCGTCTCGCCGCCCTGCTCGGGTGGGAAGTTCGTGTCCCAGAGGTTGTTCATCGCCCAGGAGACGATCGTCGCGTCGCCGGCCACGCCCTCCGGAACCGTGGCCGGGAACGGCCGGTACGGCAGGTGAATGGTCCCGAGCTGCACCAGCGGCGCTTCGAGCGCCGCCCACGCGGCGGCACCCTGCGCGTCCGAGAGCAGCGCCCAGTGGCGGATCGCGCGCATGTGCGGCGCGGACCCGGGGATGCGCGGGTGGCCGTTTCCCGCGACGCCGCCCGTCACCTCCCACTCGACCCGCGCACCGTCGAGCGCGAACGGGAACGTGAAGTAGACGCTCTCCTTCTCGGCCGTCGGCAGCTTCTGCAGCCGGTTCGCGACGTCGAGGCGCCCCGTGTCCCGCACGAGCCGGTACGAGCTCTCGAGGAACGCGCAGCCGTCGGCAACCAGCCGGACCGTCAGCTCGTCCCAGACGGGATTCGAGGTCCGCCGGACGACGGTCCCATGGCCGGCGAGCGAGCGGCTTCCGAGCAGCCAGCGGGCGCCCTCGGGCACGCGTCCGGAAAGGTGGTTGAAGCGCGCAGCCGTGGCGTAGCGGTCGTAGACGTAGCCGTTGAAACCGAACGCGCGAGTGCCGTCGACCAACTCGCGGCCGGACGCCAGGTCGAGCAGGCTCGACACGACGCCCTGTTCGACGTCGACCTCGCAGCGCAGGACGCCGTCGTCGAGAACCGGCTCGCTGCCCCGCTCGTCTTCGTCCGGCCCTTCGCCTCGGGCGAAGTCGTAGCGCGCCCAGCCGCACGCCGGCACGTCCCGTGCGAGGAACGACAACCACCGTCCCTCGGGCCGGTGACGTGCGTCCGGCTGGGGCTCGAGGACGAAGGGGACGCGCTCGCCGTCGGGCCCGGCGAGGTCGAGCGACCATTCGCCTCCCACTCGCGTCGCCGGGACGAAGACGCGGACGACGTCGGACCGCGGGCGGCCCGCCCCGTTGACGACGAGCACCGACGCCACTGCGGCCGCGGGCGGCGCGAAGACGTGCGCCAGCCGCTCGGCCCCGGCGTCGCGGAGCGCGTGGGCGCGATCGTAAGCCTCGTGGCCGAAGCCGATCTTGCGCTCCCACTGCAGCGCGCCCGAGTCGTAGTGCTCGAGCGCGTCGGCCCACGGGTTGGCGGAACCCCAGGTGTGCTCGTCGAAGAGCCCCATCGCCTCGTACGTGCGATCGGCCTCGGCGCGCCACCCGGGCTCCTCTTCGGCGAGCCGGTCGGCGAGCGCGTGCAGCGTCTGCGCGGTGCGGACGGCGCCCTGCGCGCGCCTGTTCGCACCGACTGCGCGAGCGGCGGAGCCGATTCCGTCGGCCCACCAGTCCGTCCAGTCGCCCTCCCACTCGTCGAGCTCGTCGCCGAGCCGCGCCTCGGCGAGCTCGAAGAACTCGCGGTTCGTGGCCACGCGCAGCTCCGGGGCCGCCCAGCGCTCGTTCCAGTCGCGCACGACCTCGGCGGGGCCGAGACTCGGCGGCGCGTTGTCCGCGATGACGCTCTGGACGCGCAGGTGCAGCACGTCATGCGCGTACGGCCGCCGCGTGACCTCGAAGTCCGGCAGCAGCCCGAGCCAGTCGTGCCGCGCGCTGTACGGGTAGGGCTGCTCGGCGAGCGCGGCGAGGTACTCGGGGAGAAGCTCCTCGGCGACGTCGGCCGACTCCGCGAGGCCGAGCAGGTTCCCCTCCATGTAGGCGATGCCGTGCGGGCTGTCGGTCATCCAGACGAGCAGCCGCGTGCCGGCCGCCGTCCGCCACCAGAAGGGGCGTCGCAAGTCCTGGCCGCCGTGCAGGTACGGCACCGAGCGGCCGGCGTAGTTGTGGGCGACGGCGAGGTAGCGGATCCCGGCCGCAGCGAGCAGCGTCGCGAGGCCGGGCACCGCGCCCGGCACGTCCGTCTGCATCGCCGTCACGATCTCGACGCCGTGCTCGTCGCGCAACGCGTCGGCGAAGCGGAGCGTGCGCGCGAGCTCGTCGATCGAGTACGCCTCGGTGTGCATGCTGTACGGGAGGGCGCAGACCTCGACGCGCCCCTCGCGAACGCGGCGGAGGAGCTCCTCTCGCGCCGCCCGCGGCCGAACCGCGAGCCACCGCTCGAGCGGCCATGTCGCCTCCACGTTCCAGCGGAAGCGGGCCGGCTCCGGCCAGTCGTCCGTTGCGGCCGCGAGATCGAGCGCGGCGTCGAGGTAGCGCAGGTGGTGGTCGAGGACGAGGTGCTGCGGGTCGGTGTACCCGATGTCGAGGTGCGACTGGTGCACGAGGTGGACCTGCCAGCGCCGCTGCGGGCGCAGCTCGAGTGTCGCCTCGGCGTGCTGCCCGTCCACGTCGAGCGAGACGTGCGCGGGCCGCGGCGCGTCGACCGCCGGCACGAAGATCAGTGTGCGCGTCCGCCCCGCGCCGCCCTCGACGAGCGCCTCGGCGCCGTCGACCTCGACGCGCACCGGACCAGGCGCCCGCTCTGCGTGCAGCGCAACGCGCACGGCCTGCGTGCCGTCGCGTCGCAGCAGCGGGAGACAGCTGACGCGCGCGACGAGCCCGGGCAGCGTCAGCTCGACGCCGGTCGGCCCGTCGCGGAGCTCCTCGCGCGGCCCGCGCTCGTGGTCGCGGTCGGGGGCTGCGACGCGCGCGAGGCGGTCGGCGAGCGTCGGACGCGTCATGCCTTCCCCGCCGACAGCGTCAGTCCGCGCAGGAGATAGCGGCCGAGGAACAGGAAGAGGAGAAGCGTGGGCATCGAGCCGATGAGCGCGCCGGCGAGCACGATCGGCGGCCCGCTGTTCGCGTAGACGCCCTGCATGCCGAGCAGGCTCGGCATGATCGGGCGGATGCCGTCCGAGGTCGAGAGGACGAGACCGAACAGGAGGTCGTTCCAGATCCACGTGAACTGAAAGAGGAGCAGGACGGCGATCGGGCCGCGCGCGAGCGGCATGAAGATGCGCCAGTAGATGCGGAAGTCCCCTGCGCCGTCGAGGCGTGCTGCGTCCTGCACCTCGCCGGGAATCGTCGCGAAGAACCCGCGCAGCACGAAGAGGCAGAACGGGATCGCGATCGCCGTGTAGAAGAGCGCCATCCCGAGCCACGTGTCGTAGAGCCCGGTGTCCGTGTACATCTGGAACAGCGGGATCAGATACATCTGGAACGGGAAGATCGTCCCGCTGAAGACGAGGATGAACCAGAAGAAGCCGAGGCGGACCGGCAGGCGCGTGATCGCGTACGCGCCGAGCGACCCGAAGAGGATCGCGAACGCCGCACCGACGAACCCGTAGCTGAGGCTCGCGATGAAGCCGGGCCCGAGTCCCGCCGACGTCCACGCCGTCTTCAGGTTGTGAAAGATCTCCTGCGGATGGCGTGGCAGCGCCCACTGCGACGCGCCCTGGTACTCGGGCGTCGACTTCATCGGCGTGATCACGAGCAGCAGGAGGGGGACGAGCCAGAGGACACCGAGCGCCAGCGCCCAGACGTGCAGCGCGGGACGCAGAAGGCCGATCCTCGGCCGTGCGTAGGAGGTCTGCGCGGCGACTTCCGTCATCCCCGCCATCAGTAGGTCTCGACGCGCCGGAACATCGCGCGCAGGTAGAAGATGGAAAGGACGAACACGATCAGCGTCAGCAGCACGGCGACCGCGGCGCCGTAGCCGACGTTGAAGCTGACGAAGCTCTCGCGGTACATCGTCACGGCGAGCGTCTCGGAGGAGCGGTACGGGCCGCCCTGGGTCATCACCCAGATGAGGTCGAAGACCTTGAAGCTGTTGATGAGCGAGATGCCGACGACGACGGCGGTCATCGGACGCAGGAGCGGCAGGGTGATGTGCCAGAAGAGGCGGAAGCCCGTCGCCCCGTCGACGAGCGCGGCCTCGATCGGCTCGCGCGGGATGCTCTGGAGCCCGACGAGGAAGAGGATCATCGTCGGCCCGAGGCCCTGCCAGGTGAACGCCACGATCATCGCCCAGCTGTTCAGCGGGGGGTCGGCGACGAGCCAGCTGTGCGCGAGCCCGCCGAGCCCGAACAGGCGCAGCGCGCTGTTCAGGACGCCCTGGTCGGGGCTGAAGACGAAGAACCAGATGATGCCGGTGGCGGCCGCGGAGATCGTCGCCGGCAGGTAGAAGACGCCCTTCAGGACCCGCCCCAGGGCCGTGCTCGTGAGCACGAGCGCCATCAGGAGCCCGAGTCCGACCTGAAGGACGAGGACGCCCGCGACCCAGTAGAGCGTGTTCACGAACGACGTCTTGAACGCGCTGTCCTTGACGAGGTTGACGTAGTTGTCGAGCCCGACGAACTTCTCGTTGCCGAGACCCGTCGAGTCCGTGAGGCTCGTCCAGACCGTGTCCGCCGCGGGATAGAGCAGGAAAACGGAGACCAGCGCCACCATCGGCGCGAGGTAGAGGTACGCGACCAGGCGCGTCGCCAGCGAGCCGGTGACGGCGCCGCTGGTCGCGGGCGGGCGGAGGAGGCGGCGGACGCCGCCTCCTCTCCGCATCGGCTCGGCGGACGGATAGCCGCTCAAGCTATTTCTTCTGCTTGGCCCAGCTCTTGTCGGCCTGCTTCTGGATCGTCTTCAGGTACGGAACCGGGTCGCCGGTCTTGAGCATGAACTTGTCGAACTGGTCGACGGCCACCTCGACGATGTCGTGCGGGGTCGCCTCCCAGTAGCGGTTCAGCTGCGTGTAGCCGCCACGCTTGATCGTCGCGGTCAGCTCGCGGTCGACGGGCGAGGTCGAGACGACGTCGGAGCGCGGCGAGACGAAGCCGGTTGCCTTCACCCACGCCGTCTGGCCCTTGCGCGACATGAAGAAGTCGAGCGCCTTGATGGCGTCGGCCTTGTTGGCGCCGTGCTCGGCGGCGACGAGCGGGCCGGACTCGAAGATCACGACCTTCGGGGCCTTCGTGTTCTTCATCGGCATGATGAACGAGCCGAAGTCCTTCCCCGGCTTGAGGCCGGCGCCGACGAGTGACGGCTCGAACCAGGTCCCGATCTGGACCATCCCGACCTTGCCCTGCTTGAAGTAGCTCGTGAAGTTCGAGGCGCCGGTGCCGAGCGTCAGGGCCGACGGGTCGGTGAAGTAGCCCTTCTTGATCCAGGTGCCCCAGAGCTTCATCGCGTTGACGACGCCGGGGTCGGTGTACTTCGCCTTCCCGGCCATCAGGCGCGTGTAGAGGCCCGGGTTCGTGCGGACGAGGAACTCCTCGAAGTAGATGAACCCCGGCCAGCGCCCGTCGATCGTCGCGCCGAACGGAGTCACGCCGTTCGACTTCAGCGTCTCGTTGATCTTCTCGAGGTCCGCCCACGTCTTCGGGGGCGTCAGGCCGTTGTCCTTGAAGATGTGCTTGTTGTAGAGCACCGCCCAGTAGCCGACGTAGAGCGGGGCACCGTACGTCTTGCCGTTGAACGTGAACGACGCGCGCAGGCCCTTGCTGTACGCGCCCGCGTGCTTGTTCCAGAGCGACGAGACGTCGGCGGCGTAGCCTGCGTCGACGATCTCCTTCATCAGCCAGCCCGACCACCACGTGTAGAGGTCGGGCACCCTCGACGTGCGCCCCGACGTGCGAATGGCCGCCTGGTAGCTCGTCGTGTCGGAGTACTCGACGGCATCCCAGCCGACGCCGACCGCGCTCGCCGCGGCCTTGCCCGTGCTGTTGAACCAGTTCTTCCACGTGACCTTGTCGTTCGCGAGCTTGAGCGTCTTCGCGCCTGCGAACAGGGTGTGATCCCAGCGCTCGGGCGCGCCGAGCGCGACGCCGGGGAGCCCGGCCGCCCCGAGGACGGCGGCGCCGCTCAGCTTCAGGAAGCCACTTCGGGTTTGTCTCGTCTCCATCGGTTCCTCCACGTGACGAAGGTGCAAGTCGCAGTGTCAGCAAGGGCTCGTTCCGCCGATGGCAACCTCCTTGCTAGACGCCCTCTCGCGTCGCTTCCAGGCGCGCCGAGAGGACGGACCGCACGCCTTCGATGTGGAGTCGCATCAGCTCCGACGCCTCGTCCGCGTCGCGCCGGCGGAGCGCCTCGAAGATGCCGAGATGCTGCTCGTGGTCGCGCCGGCGGTCGTCGTAGAGTCGCAGGATGACCATCTGCTCGGCGGCGTAGACGTCGATGATCGACTCGATCGCCTGGCTGAGGACGCTACTGCGGGAGAGCAGGGCGACACCGCGGTGGAAGCTCATGTTCAGCCCGTGGAGGATCTCGTCGGGACCTCCGAGCAGCTCGCCAGCCCTGTCGAGCGCGACGCCGAGCTCGGCAAGCTCCTCGTCGTCGGCGAGAACGGCCGTGAGCGCCGTCAGATGCGGCTCGATCAGGAGCCGTGCCTCGAGTAGGTCGAAGATCGTCCGGGTCTCGAGCTGCCCCGGATAGGGGTTGGCGAGGAGAACGCGCCGCTGCGCGTCGCGGACGTAGACGCCGGAGCCGTGCCGGAGCTCGATGACGCCGAGAGCCTGGAGCTGCCGGAGGGACTCGCGCACAGTCGGCGCCGCGACCGAGAGCCGCCGTGCGAGCGCCTGCACCGAGGGCAGCCGGTCGCCCCGGCCGAGCGCCTCGCGCTCGATCAGCGCGAGCACCTGCTCGGTGACGTAGCGGGCGACGGTGGACGGCGCACCGTTGTCGCGGCCGCGGGACGCCACGACTACCCCGGCACCCACCCGGTCTGGGCGCGTAGCGGGACGGTTTGCTCGGATGAAAGCAGCCACCTCGGCAAGTGACCAGATGACCTAATCACATCGCTGAGGGGCGTGTCAAAGGCCGATTTTGGCGCCTGAACTGACCATTTGGCGGCCGTGGCATACTCGGTGGACACCAAAGTCCCGGATGCGGCCGCGGGAACCCGCACTTTGAGAATGAGCGACCAGATCCCGGTACACGTCCCGCGCCATTTCAAGAGGCAGCTTCGCTTCGAGCTTCCGCCGCTGCGGGCCGAAGCACAGCGTGCCCTGCCGATCATCCTCCCCGTGACGCTCGGCGGCGCGGCCGCGCTCGCGTTCGCGATCCGGTCACTCGCTTCCGGCGGGCAAAGCTGGGACGATCTCGCCGGAATCGCCGTTCTCCTCGCCGCGGCCACGGCTGCTGAGGCGTTCCCGGTGCCGATCGAGGGCGTCGCCGTCGGTGCGATGTCGCTCGCCACGATCTTCCTCGTCGCCGTCGCCGTCATCTACGGCTGGCCCGTCGCGACGGTCGTCGGGTTTCTCACGATGACCCTCGTCGAGGTGGGTCGCCGGCGGCCGGCCAGCAGAGTCGCTTTCAACTGCGGGGTCTACGTCCTCGCGGCGGCGGCCGCGGGCGCGGCCGCCGCCGCGTTCGACGACGGCGTGCTCGTCGGGCTCGTCCTGGCTGCCACCGTGGCCGCGAACTGCTTCTACCTCGTCAACATCGCGTTGCTCGCAGCTGTCGTGTCGAGCACCCGGGAGATTCCTCTCCTGCTCGCGCTCCGGAGGTACGTCTTCCTCACGCTCGTCCCGTTCGCGATCATGGCGTCGCTCACGGTCATCCTGGTCGTACTCTGGGACCGCTCGCCGTTCGTGGCCGTGGTCCTCGTCGGGCCGCTGCTCGCGACGGCGCTCTACCAGCGCTGGATTCACAGGTCGCTCGAACGGCTGCGCGAGTTCGACCGGTTGAAGGACGAGTTCATCGCCGTCGTCTCACATGAGCTGCGCACGCCGCTGACCTCCGTCTACGGCGCCGCGATCACCCTCGGCCAGCACGAGCTGGACGATGACCGGCGCGACGCGCTGCTCCGTATCGTGTCGACGGAGTCGGAGCGCCTTGCCCGGCTGCTCGACGACATCCTGTGGGTGAGCCGGCTCGACTCCGGCCCCGCCGACGTGGTGATCGCACCCGTGGAGCCGGTCCCGCTCGTCTCGGAGATCGTGGAAGCGACTCGTATGCGCCTTCCACCCGAGCTGTCGGTCGACCTTCGTCATCCCGGCGCCGTCCCTCCGGTCGCGGCGGATGCCGACAAGCTACGGCAGGTGCTCGTCAATCTGGTCGAGAACGCAGTCAAGTACTCCAGCAAGGGCCACATCGAGGTCGTGCTCCAGCCGCACAACGGCGCGATGCACTTCAGCGTCCGCGACCAGGGCATCGGGATTCCGCAGGACGAGCAGGATCGGATCTTCGAGAAGTTCCACCGCCTCGATCCGGACATGCAGCGCGGTGTCGGGGGCACGGGCCTCGGTCTCTACATCTGCCAGGAGCTCGTCGAGCGGATGCACGGGCGGATCTGGGTCGAGTCCGAGCCGGGCACCGGCTCGACGTTCACATTCGAGCTTCCGGTCGCGTCGTCTTCCTGATCCCCCTCCGAGGGGAGGGGGAGAACGGTCCGGCTGCCGATGAGAAGGCGTCCCCCGTCTCGACCCTCAAGGAGTACCCACATGCGGATTCACCACTGGCTCGTGCGCCTCGGCATGACGGCCGCTCTCATCACCGGCTCGGCCGTTTGCGCCGGCTGGAAGTGGGACAACCTGCTGCCCTAGGACCGTTTCGGGTGAGCGCCCGGCTCGGTCGGGCGTTCACTCTTTCGGGGGATGCCGGCGGATGCGATCGCCGCAACTATTCAGTCGTTGACCAGTCATCCTGCGGGTGCGGCCCCGGAGTCGAACGTTTGAGGGGGGAAGCATGAAGCGCTCGCGGATCGTCGCTCTTCTTCGCATCGTCGTGGTGGTGCTCGTGTTTGCGACACCCGCGATCGCTCGCCCGGAAGCAGCCTCGGCGGGCTTCACCTGGGACGAGACCGTCGTGACGACGACCGATGCCGGCACCGACCCCGGGACCGTCGGCTGGACGTGGGACGAGAGCACGGCACCGACCGGCACCGGCACCGACCCCGTCACTGACGCCGGCACCGACGGCTGGACGTGGGACGACGACGGCAGCGCCGCCCCGAGCGAAGCGGCCGTGACGGAACCCGCTCCGTAGACGACTCGCTCATCGGCTACTAGGTCGACCGCGCCGCGTCGGGAATAACGCGGACCTGGACGGTGTCCTCTCCGGCACGAACCACAACCGGAGGGAGACACACCATGAGAACCACCCGCTTTCGCACCATCGCAGTGCTCGCGGCCGCGCTCGCCGCGATCCTCGCCTACTCGCCGCTCGCGCGCGCGGCGGATCCGATCTCGGTCGACGAGGCCTACCACCAGATCAAGGACGCCGAACGAGGGATGCCGGTTCCGACGCCGGTCCAGACGATCAACGTCGGAACATTCGACGCCACGAGCGGCGCCTACGACGGTCTCGCCACCGAGGTCGAGATCTTCAACACCAAGCCCGTACGCATCGTGCCGGAGGTGTTCGTCAACGCCGTCAACGCCAAGCTCGTGTTCGGGATCCTCCGTTCGACCCAGTCGGTGCGCGTCTCGGTGACGGGCGTCGGCTCCGCGAGCGTCCCGGCAGGCAGGACGTCCATCTCCATCAACGTCGGCCGTCTCCGCACGGTCAAGTGGACGATCTCGTCGGGGACGGTCGTCCACCGGGACGAGTTCACGATCAAGCGGCCGAAGGTCATCGGGGCCGGCGCGTTCACGATCCCGGCGCTGCCCGTCGCGGTCGTCTACGACCCGCCGCAGGACCCGGCCCGCTCCAACTCCGTCGTCTACACCCGCACCACGACGGTCGCCACGACGCTCGGCTTCAGCGTGCGCAGCTCGACCAGCTCGACCGCAACGGCCGTGAACCCGACGTTCTCGGCCCTGGGGATCTTCCAGCAGGCGCTCCAGGGAAGTGCGACCTTCGCAAACGCAACCGGCAACGGCGCGGTCGGGGCGGCGCTGACGAAGATCAGCGGCGCGCTCGGAAGCGCGAAGCGCAATGTCACGACCGCCGAGGACAACGCGAGCACGCTCCGGCGGACATTCGCTTTTTCCGAGGCGCACGGCTGCTCCCTGCAGCCCGGCGACCCGCACTTCGGCCCGGGCCACAGCGACCTGATCGTCTACCTCCGCAACGTGCGGGTGATCTGGCTCGACGACGGGACGAGCACTGCGCTGCACGTCCTCGGCACCGGGCCGCAGGACTGCACGACGATCGACCAGCTCCGCAGCGGTGTCGCCGATCTCGATCCGGCGGCGGCCGCGGCGCTGATCGCACTCGACCCGTTCGCGGGCCTGCTCGGGCCGAAGGCGGCGCTTGCGGCCGACCCGCGGTATCTCGCGCTGACGGGCATCGGGCTGCTGCCCGGCATCCTCAACACCGCGACCTACACCCAGCAGCTCCTGCTCGAGAACGGCCACGTGGAGACGAGCTCCCGCATCGTGAGCGACGACCTCGGCGCGGGGCTGCTCTCGCTCATCGGGCTCGCGCCGAGCGAGACCCAGCAGGTCTCCTCGACGCTGTCCGTGAGCAACTCCGTCGACACGAGCGAGGCCACGACGGTCTCGACGGCGCTGACGGCCAGGACCCTCACCGAGGGCGTGCGCACCGAACTCGCGGTCTTCTACGACCGCGCGTTCGGGACGGTCGCCTTCCAGGACCCGACGCCGTAACACACGAAGCGCGTCCCCGCTCCCGACCGGGAGCGGGGACCGCCCGCCGGACGCGGGAATGAATCGGGCTGCGGCGGTGTCTAGAGAGGTATGACCCTCACAGCGCGCGCCGCAGGGGAAGCGACGGCGCCCGCTACGATCGACTTGGAGGCGTGATGCGATTCACACGCAAGAGCGAGCCGCGCGAAGAGGAGCTGGCAGCGCTGGCCGACGGCTCGCTGCCGCCCGAGCGACGGCCGGAGGTCGAGGCGATGATCGCACGCTCGCCCGAGCTGGCCCTTCGGCTCGAGGAGCAGCGTCGCGCGGTCGACCTCGTCCGCGGCGCGGCCGCGACGATCGAGGCCCCGGCCGGCCTGCGTACGCGCGTCGAGCGCGACCGACCCGCGCGCACCGCCCGCGCGCCGAGGACGCGCCGGCGCGTGTGGGCGGCCGGGCTCGCGGGTGCAGCGGTCGCGGCCGTGGCGCTCGCGCTCGTCCTGACGCTCCCGGGCAACGTTCCGGGCGCGCCGTCGGTCGCCGAGGCCGCCGTTCTGACGACCCGCCCGCCCACGGAGCCCGCACCGCCGCCGAAGCCGGGCACACCGACCCTGCTTGCGCGGGCCGTCGACGGCGTTCCCTATCCGAACTGGACCGCGAAGTTCGGCTGGAAGGCCGTCGGCTCCCGCGTCGACACGCTCGACGGGCGCCGGGCGACGACCGTCTACTACGCCAAGAACGGCCGCCGGATCGGCTACACGATCTTCGCCGGGTCGCCGCTCGACGTCCCCGAAGACGCCGTGCACGTCGTCCGCGAAGGCACCGACCTGAGCCTGCTCACGGTGGACGGGCGCCCGGTCGTCACCTGGCTCCGCAGCGGTCACACGTGCATCCTCTCCGGCGCCGGCGTGCCGAAGCCGATCCTCGAGAAGCTCGCCGCCTGGAACGGCAAGGGCACCGTTCCGTTCTGACGAGCGCCGTCAGCCGCCGAGCCGCCGCATCACCTGCTGACGGCCGCGGTAGAGCCGGCTCATGACCGTCCCCTCGCGGATGCGCAACGCACTCGCGGCCTCGCCGTAGGAGAGACCCGCCACGTCGACCGCGACGAGAACGTCGCGGAAGTCGTCCGGCAGCGCGGCGATCGCCTCGTACACCTGCCTCGCCTCGAACATCTCCTCGGGCCGGGTCGACGTGCGCTCCTCGACGAAGTCGGCGCCCTCCGGCAGCGGCGCCGAGCGGGGGCGGCGCCCCTCCGCCCGCTTGACGTTGAAGAACGTGTTGCGAAGTACGCTCAGCAGATAGCCGATGTCCTCCTGGCCGCGGAGGAAGCGCGGCCGCGCGAGGACGCGCGCATAGGTCTCCTGGACGAGGTCCTCGGCGTCTTCGCGAGAGCCGCACAGCGCCCACGCCGCACGGTAGAGCCGGTCGAGATGGTCGCCCAGCCGGGCCGGGTCGAGCTGGCGCTCCATCGCAGCCCTCCGGGCTTGGTGGCCTGCCGCGCGGAGCATAGAGCGGCGGCGTGCGGCGCGCGCCGTGGAGCGTCACGCGATCAGGCCG
>DASXTR010000042.1:0-3303 GCA_036505325.1 Gaiellaceae bacterium | reverse complement strand
GGATGTTGTACTCGCCCTTGTGGTCGAGGATCCACTGCGCGGCGGAGATCACGTCGGACGTGAGCGCCGTGCCTGAGTCGTCCATCACGTCGAGCGAGACGATCGGTGCCGTCGGTGCAGCTCCCGCGAGGTACTCGGTCGCGCCCGCAGCGACGCCCGCCACGAACGTGCCGTGCCCACGGCCGTCACCCGCCGAGTTCCCTGGCAGCGACGTCAGGTTCACCGACGCCCGGATCTTGCCCGCGAAGTCGGAGCGGTTCTCGACGCCGGAGTCGACGATCGCGATCGCCGGCATCTTGCCGCTGTACGTCGTCGTGTCGCCCTTCCAGAGCGACGCGTTGCCCGACTGGTACGGCCACAGCTGTACCGAGCCGTAGCCGGCGAGCCGCATCTTCGCGTCCGGCGTCACCGACAGGCCGGGAACGCCCTGGAGCTTCGCGACCAACGCGGCCGGGAGCTCGGCGACCACGCCGCGCACGATGTCGAGACGCTTCTTCTCGCTCGAGAGCGGGCCGAGCCCTCTGAGCTTGCTCGAGGCGTCGCTCGTTCCATACGTGCTCGTGACGATGACCCGCACCTTCTCGCCCGGGTTCGTCTTCGCCTTGTCGAGCAGGTCGGGCGCGACGTACCCGGAGGCCGTTGCGTTCGAGCCCTTGCCCTTTCCGGAGTCCGCCATGGCAGCCAGCGGCGCTCCCAGCGCACACACCGCAAGGCACGTGGCGATCATCCCGCGGCCACCCTTGCCCCACAGCACGGACGAGCGGGAATCACCCCCCCGGCTTCCGGTGCCCCACAGTGCACTGGAACGCAGCCCGCGCTCGGCAGCTCCGCGTTCGTTGCTGTGTGACATTCATCTCCCTCTCCGCGCCTCGTGCGCGGGCCGCAGTTCTCAGACCCCTGAAGCGCAAACAGCCGCAACGCTTCCGAGGCATGCGCAACCTACGGCGGAACGGAGAGCGGGCCATCACCCTGATGGGGGAGTGCGCGAAGATCACTCGACCGAGGTAGAGCCGGGTACGCTCCCGTCGGTGATCGGGGTTCCGCTGGCACTCGAGGTGGCCGCCGCGCGTGCCGCCGGGTCTCTGTCGCGGCTCGCCGGCCGCGGCGGCGGGACGACGCTCCCGGGCAAGCTGCTCTGGAAGCTCGATCCGGACGCGATCGACCGCCTCGCCGCCCGGTTGCCGCAGGGCGCCGTGCTCATCTCGGCGACGAACGGCAAGACGACGACGGCGTCGATGGTCGCGGAGATCCTGCGCCCGCGTGTGCGGCTGGCGCACAACGCATCGGGGGCGAACCTGGTGTCCGGCGTGGCCTCGACCCTCCTCCGCGCGAGCGGCGCCGAGCTCGGGCTGTTCGAGGTCGACGAGGGCGCGCTCCCGGAGGTCGCGCGGCGCGTGCGGCCGCGCGCGCTGTGCCTCGCCAACCTCTTTCGCGACCAGCTCGACCGCTACGGCGAGCTGGAGATCGTCGCCGCACGGTGGCGCGCCGCCGTCGCCGAGCTGCCGGATGCGCTGCTCGTCGTGAACGGGGACGATCCGCAGGTTGGTGACTTATCGCGCGCGTGGGTAACTGGAACGCGTAGCGTTGTTGTTTTCGGCGTCGACGACCCGCGGCACGCGCGCCCGTCGCTGCAGCACGCCGCCGACTCGAAGTACTGCCTCGTGTGCGGTACGCCGTACGAGTACGCAGCGGCGTACGTCGGCCACCTCGGCGACTACCGCTGTCCGAACTGCGGGCACGAGCGCCCGCCGCTCGACGTCGTCGCGCGCGAGATCGAGCTGCACGGCCTCGACGGCGCGTCGTTCACGCTCGCCGCGCGCGGCGAGACCCGCCGCGTGGAGCTCGCGCTTCCGGGCCTCTACAACGTCTACAACGCGCTCGCGGCCGGGGCACTCGTCCACGCGCTCGGAGTGCCCCTCGACGACGCGGCGGCCGGGCTCGCGCGATTCGGCGCGGCCTTCGGCCGCTTCGAGCGGATCCAGGTCGGCGACCGCGGCCTGCTCATGCTCCTGATCAAGAACCCCGCCGGGGCGAACGAGGTCGTGCGCACGCTGGTCGAAGGTGCAGCGCCGCAGGTCGCGGTCGTCGCGCTGAACGACGAGATCGCCGACGGCCGCGACGTGTCGTGGATCTGGGACGTCGACTTCGAGCCGCTGCTCGCCGGCCTCGACTGCGTCGTGGTTGCCGGGCGGCGCGCGGCGGAGCTCGCGCTCCGGTTCGCGTACGGCGGCCTGGCGCGCGAGCGGATCGAGGTCGTTCCCGAGCTCGACGCCGCGCTCGACCGGGGGCTGGCCCTGACCCCGGCGGGCGGCGAGCTCGTCCTCCTCCCCACCTACACGGCGATGCTGGCGCTGCGCCGCATCGTCGCCGCGCGCGGCTACGTCCGCAACTACTGGGAGGCGGCCGCGTGAAGATACGTGTCGGGCATCTCTACCCGGACTACCTGAACATCTACGCCGACCGCGGCAATATCGCGGTCTTCGCGGAGCGCGCGCGTGCACGCGGGCACGAGCTCGACGTCCGCGCGATCTCGATGGGCGACACGGTGCCCGTCGGCGAGGTCGATCTCTTCTATGTCGGTGGCGGCCAGGATCGCGAGCAGGCGCTCGTCGCGCCCGACCTCGCGGCGAAGGCGAAGCCGCTTCGCGCGGCGGTCGAGGGCGGCGCGGCCTTTCTCGCTGTCTGCGGCGGCTACCAGCTCCTCGGCCGGTTCTACCGCGACGGACAGGGAGTGGAGCTGCCCGGCATCGGGCTGCTGCCGCTGCACACGGTCGCCGGCCGGCGCCGGATGATCGGCGACGTGCTGCTCGACTGCTCGTGGTCGGGCCCGGGCCGGACGCTCGCGGGCTTCGAGAACCACGCGGGACGCACGCACCTCGACGAGGGGGCCCAGCCTCTCGGACGCGTTGTTGCCGGATTTGGCAACGACGGCGAGACGGGGTTCGAGGGCTGCCGGTGGCGCCGCGCGTACGGCACGTACCTGCACGGCCCGTTGCTGCCGCGCAACCCGTGGTTCGCCGACCGCCTGCTGGCGGAGGCCCTCGCCCACGCGACCGGCGGCGAGCCCGAGGAGCTCGCGCCGCTCACGGACGACCTCGAGGCCGTCGCGCACGAGGTTTCGGCGCAGCGCGCCCGCGATCGCGGCGGCCGCTTCTGAACGACGAGACGTTCATGCGCGAGGCGCTCACCCTCGCGGCGCGCGGTTTCGACGAGGACCAGATGCCGATCGGCGCCGTCGCGACGCTGGGCGACGACATCCTCGCGGGCGCGTACTGGCGGTACGACGCTCGCGGCCTGCTCGAC
>DASXTR010000041.1:0-35156 GCA_036505325.1 Gaiellaceae bacterium | reverse complement strand
GCAGCGCGGCGGCCGCGACTCCAACAACGAAAACGCTAAGCCGACGTCTCGTCGGAGGTCTCCTCCGACGACTCGGGCGGCGCATCGGGCACGCTGCCCACCCCGGCCGCCACCGGCACTGCCGGCGGCACCACCGTGATGTCGACCTCCTCGTCGTTCTTCCGTGCGACGAGGATCGTCGAGCCGGGCGCCATGTTCCGGCCGAGGACGAAGTCCGCGAGCGGGTCCTCGATGAAGCGCTGGATCGCGCGGCGCAGCGGCCGGGCGCCCATAGTCGGGTCGTAGCCCTTCTCGACGAGCAGATCCTTCGCCTCGTCCGTCAGCTCGATCGTCACCTCGTGCTCGGCCAGCTGCACGCGCAGGCGGTTGAGCATGAGCTCGACGATCGTGAGGATCTCCGCCTTCGTCAGCTTGGGGAAGACGATGATTTCGTCGATGCGGTTCAGGAGCTCGGGACGGAAGACCTTCTTCAGGTCACCCATCACCCGCGTCTTCATGTCGTCGTACGACAGCCCCTGCTCGTCGGAGAGGTTGAAGCCGAGCGCGACGTTCTTCGAGATCGACGCCGAGCCGATGTTCGACGTCATGATCACGATCACGTTGCGGAAGTCGACCTTCCGCCCCTGCGCGTCGGTCAGCTTCCCGTCCTCGAGAATCTGCAGCAGGATGTTGAAGACGTCGGGGTGCGCCTTCTCGATCTCGTCGAAGAGCACGACGGAGTACGGCTTGCGGCGCACGGCCTCGGTGAGCTGGCCGCCCTCGTCGTAGCCGATGTAGCCGGGCGGCGAGCCGACGAGGCGCGACACCGCGTGCTTCTCCATGTACTCCGACATGTCGATCTGGATCATCGCGTCCTCGTCGCCGAACAGGAACTCGGCGAGCGTCCGCGCCAGCTCGGTCTTCCCCACGCCCGACGGGCCGAGGAAGATGAACGAGCCGGTCGGCCGCTTCGGGTCCTTGATGCCGGCGCGTGCGCGGCGGATCGCCTTCGACACCGCGACGATCGCGGCGTCCTGGCCGATGACGCGCTTGTGCAGCTCCTCCTCCATGCGGACGAGCCGCTGCGACTCCGCCTCGGTCAGCTTGAAGACGGGGATGCCCGTCCACATCGAGACGATGTCGGCGATCTCCTCCTCGCCGATCTCCGGCTGCTCGACGTTCTCCTGCGTCCGCCACTGCTCCTCGAGCTCGCGCTTCTTCTGCGTGAGCTTGCGCTCCTTGTCGCGCAGCGACGCCGCCTTCTCGAACTCCTGGTTCTCGATCGAGGCTTCCTTGTCCTTGCGGACGTTCTCGATCTCGTCCTCGAGCTCGCGGTAGCGCGGCGGCGCGGTCATCGTCTTGATGCGCATGCGGGACGCCGCCTCGTCGATGAGGTCGATCGCCTTGTCGGGCAGGTGGCGGTCCTGGATGTAGCGGTCCGCAAGCGTCGCCGCCGCCGCGAGAGCGTCGTCGGTGATCTTGCAGCGATGGTGTGCCTCGTAGCGATCGCGGAGACCGCGCAGGATCTGCACGGTGTCGTCCGTCGACGGCTCCTCGACGCGGATCTGCTGGAAGCGCCGCTCCAGCGCCGCGTCGCGCTCCAGGTACTTGCGGTACTCGTCGAGCGTCGTCGCGCCGATCGTCTGCAGCTCGCCGCGCGCCAGCGCGGGCTTGAGGATCGACGCGGCGTCGATCGCGCCCTCCGCGGCACCCGCACCGACGAGGTTGTGGAGCTCGTCGATGAACAGGATGATGTCGCCGCGCTGGGTGATCTCCTTCATCACCTTCTTCAGGCGCTCCTCGAACTCACCGCGGTACTTCGAGCCCGCGACGAGCGCTGCGAGGTCGAGGGTGTAGATCTGCTTGCCCTTGAGGATGTCGGGCACCTGGTTGCCGGCGATGCGCGCGGCGAGGCCCTCGACGACGGCGGTCTTGCCGACGCCCGGCTCGCCGATCAGCACCGGGTTGTTCTTCGTCCGCCGCGACAGGATCTGCATCACGCGCTCGATCTCCGTCTGCCGGCCGACGACCGGGTCCAGCTTCCCTTCGCTCGCCTGCTTCGTCAGGTTGCGGCCGAACTGGTCGAGGAGCTTCGAGCTCTTCGCCTTCTCGCCGCCCGGCGCGCCTGCGCCCTGCTGGCGCCGGCCCGGCCCTGAGAGCATGCGGATGATCTCGTTGCGGATCTTCTCGGCGTCGGCGTCGAAATCGAGCAGGATCCGCGCGGCGACGCCCTCGTTCTCGCGCACGAGGCCGAGCAGGATGTGCTCGGTGCCGATGTAGTTGTGTCCAAGCGACAGCGCCTCGCGCAGTGCAAGCTCCAGCACCTTCTTCGCGCGCGGCGTGAACGGGATCTGGCCGGTCGTGACCTCGTCGCCCTGGCCGACGATGCGGGCGACCTGCGCGCGCACCTCTTCCACGGTGATGTCGAGCGACTCGAGCACGCGCGCGGCGAGACCCTCCTCCTCGCGCAGAAGCCCGAGCAGGATGTGCTCGGTGCCGATGTAGTTGTGCTTGAGCGCACGCGCCTCGTCCTGCGCGAGAACGACGACCTGGCGAGCCCGTTCTGTGAATCTCTCGAACACTCAAAACCTCTCTTCCGCCTGTCTCGGCGGCACAAACCGGTTGCCCTTTCCGAGGCGCCCATGGTACCCCCGCCGCCGGGGGTGACGTCGATGGGGGCCGTCTCGGATTATTGCCTGTCTAGCGCGCCAAGACGAGTCCGGCGGCGAGAAAGCTCGCCAGCGCGGGCAGGGCGGCGAACGGCGGCGCGAGCAGCGCGAGGGCCGATTGGCCCACAACCATCAGCATGAGGGCTGCGCCGCGTCTCACAGCGCTGAAACGGCGCACGCCGTGGAGCGGGTACGCCGCGCACGGCGGCCGTAGGACCCGCGGGCCCCACGGCATAGGCCGCGCAGCTTGCGCCGCTCCTCCTCCCGGCAGATGGCAAGCGGCCGCAGGAGGTCGATGGTGGAGTAGCCGTGTCGCGCCGCCGCTTCTTCCTCGCCACCGTCGTCCTCGCCGCCCTCGTCTGCGCGGCGTCTGCCACCGGAGCCGGCCGGCCGCGCCCGCTCCAGGCCGGCGATTGGCGAACCTGGTGGGGACAGGCCACGATCAAGAACGGCGCGTACACGCTCGAGAGCCAGACGCCGGTCTGGCCGGGCGAGACGCACAGCGCGCTCCTCACGAGCACGAGCTCGTGGGGCGATCACGCGTTCTCGTTCACGACGACCACGCTCGAGCAGCTCCGCATCGGCAGCCCCCCGAACCCGTGGGAAGTCGCCTGGGCGATGTTCCGCTTCCGCGACCTCGAGAACTACTACTACTTCATCCTGAAGCCGAACGGCTACGAGCTGGGGAAGAAGCAGGGCTCGGACGAGCAGATCTTCCTCGTGACCGGCACGTCGCCGCAGCTCGCGCTCGGGAAGCGCAACCGGATCCAGATCCAGGCGCAGGGAGAGCGGATCCGCGTCTTCGTCGACGGTGCCAGGATCATCGACTTCACGGACCCGAACCCGCTCCGCAGCGGTGCGGTCGGGCTCTACGAAGAGGACGCCCGCGTGCGGTTCGAGTCCGTGACCGTCACCCAGCTATAGCTTTTCCGACAGGGTCATATAGCGTGTGACTCGCTCTCCTATGCGTTTGTTGCCGTAACTCTCGCCCGGGCTCCGCCGTTACAGCGACGGAGGGGCACGTCGTCGGGAGAAAGGAGAGTCGGATGTCGGGGGTCAAGGCGCCGGCCGCAGTCCTCGGGACGTCCGTGGTGGTGGGCCATCTGCCGAAGAGCCCGGTGGCGGGGGTTCTGGGCGGGCACGGGGCGACGGGCACGCTGCCGTTCACGGGGGTCGCGCTCAGCATCTACCTGGTGGCCGGTGTGAGCCTGGTGCTCGCCGGCCTCGCTCTGCGGGCGTACGCCAAGGTCCGCGGCTAAGCACCCGGGACAATCGGATGAGGGCACGCCACCGTCTGATGGTGATCTTCGGCACGCGACCGGAGGCGATCAAGGTCGCTCCGGTGATCGCCGAGCTCGAGCGGTCTCCGCTGTTCGATCCGGTCGTGGTCGTCACCGGCCAGCACCGCGAGATGCTTGCCCAGGTCCTCGATCTGTTCTCGATCGTCCCGGACCACGACCTCGGCCTCTGCGAGCCTCGCCAGACCCTGACGTCGGTGACGACGCGCGCGCTGGCGGGACTCACGCCCCTGCTCGAGGCGGAGCGGCCCGACGCGGTCCTCGTCCAGGGCGATACGACGACCACGTTCGCCGGCGCGCTCGCAGCCTTCTACCAGCAGGTCCCGGTCGTCCACCTCGAGGCGGGGCTGCGGACTGGAAACCCGTACTCGCCGTTCCCGGAGGAGGCCAACCGGGCGCTGACGACGCGGCTCGCGTCACTCCACCTGGCGCCGACGCTGGGCAACAAGGCCAACCTCGTCGCGGAGAACGTCGATCCCGAGACGATCGTCGTCACCGGCAACACCGTCGTCGACGCGCTGCTCCAGGCGGTCCGGCTGCCGGGCGGCTACGACGAGCCGGCACTCGCCGACCTCGACGCCGACCCGCGCCGGGTCGTTCTCGTCACCGCCCACCGGCGCGAGTCCTGGGGCGAGGGCCACGCGGCTGTCGCGCGCGCGATCGCCGAGATCGCCCGCACCGAGCCGGACGTGCGCGTCGTCTTCCCGATCCACCGCAACCCGGTGGTGCGCGAGACGATCCTCCCCGCCCTGGCGGGACTCACGAACGTGACGACGGTGGAGCCGGTCGGCTACCGCGGACTCGTGCGTCTGATGCAGCGCGCCGACCTGATCCTCACGGACAGCGGAGGGATCCAGGAGGAAGGGCCGAGCCTCGGGAAGCCCGTGCTCGTCATGCGGGAGACCACCGAGCGGCCCGAGGCGGTCGCCGCGGGCACGGTCCGGCTCGTCGGCACCGACGAGGTGCAGATCGTCGGCGCGGTGCGAACGCTCCTGCATGACGAGGTCGAGTACCGGCGAATGGCCAACGCGGTGAACCCTTACGGCGACGGGCGCGCCGCCGAGCGCACGATCGCGGCGCTCGCACACATGTTCGGCCTCGGGCCGAAGGCGGAAGAGTTCGCATCCGAGCTGCCGCCTGCCGCCGACCTCGCGGCGGCGGCCTAGGGGGAGACGTGGCGGAGACCGTCGTCCTCCTCACGCTCCTGTACGTCGTCTACCTGTTCGGGCTGTCCAGGCGGCGCCGCGCGGACCTGCTTCCGGCACCCGACGACCTGGTGGTCGTCTTCACGATTCCCTGCCTGAACGAGGAAGCCGTCATCGCAGGGACGCTCGACAGCCTGCTGGCGCTGCCCGGCGAGGACCACCTCGTGCTCGTGATCGACGACGCTTCGGACGATCGCACCGGGGAGCTGGTTCGCGGCTACGACGATCGTCGCGTGCAGCTGGTGCGGCGAGAGCTGCCGAACGCGCGCCGCGGCAAAGGCGATGCGCTCAACGCCGGCATCGGCTTCCTCCGGACGTCCGGCCTGATCGCCGGCCGACCGCGCGAGAACGTGATCGTCGCGGTGTTCGACGCGGACGGGCGGATCGCTCCGGACGCGCTGAGCCAGGTCGGTGCGTACTTCCGCGACCCGAAGGCAGGCGCCGTCCAGATCGGCGTCGAGATCCGGAACGCAGACACCAACCTCCTCGCCCGGCTGCAGGACATGGAGTTCACCGTCTTCACCGAGATCTTCCAGCGCGCGCGCCAACGACTCGGCAGCGTCGGCCTGGGCGGAAACGGCCAGTTCGTTCGCCTGAGCGCGCTCGACTCGCTCGGAGAGGCCCCGTGGACGGACTGCCTAACCGAGGATCTCGACCTCGGCGTGCGCCTGATCATGGGCGGCTGGAAGAACCACTACTGCCCGACGGCGACGGTCGACCAGCAGGCCGTGACGAGCATCGGCCGCTGGTTGCGCCAGCGCTCGCGCTGGTTCCAGGGCCATCTCCAGTGCTGGCGGCTGCTCCCACAGCTCCTGCGCGCGCCGATTCCAGCTCGGTCGATGACGGACATGGTCTGGTACCTGATGCTCCCCGTCGCCGTCCTGCTGACACCGCTCGTCGGGCTGCCGGTGCTGCTGGCGTTGGCGGTGCTCGCAGTTGCGGCGCCGCACGACGCCCTTCGGCTGCTCATGGCGGACCACGGCCTGCCGCTGCTCGCCATCTACCTGCTGTCGTTCGGCCAGGCGTACCTGTGCGCGTTCGTCTACTGGATGCGCGGCAGGGTCGGGTTCCGACGCGCCCTCGTCCTCGCGCACGCGTTCGAGCTCTACTCGAACCTGTGGCTGATCTCGGGCTGGTGGGCCGTGCTGAACGTCGCGCGGCGCAGGCGCAGGTGGTACAAGACCGCGCGGGTCGCCGAGGCCGTTCGACCCGCTCAGCCGACGGCGGTGGAGCGCGCGGCGACGTAGACCTGGGGAACGCCGGCGAGCGTCTCCCTGCCCTCGGCGACGACGTGCTCCAGCGCGTGGAGCTGGTCGCGCAGGCGCGCCTCGATCCGGTGCAGCTGCTCGGCCTGGCGCGAGATCTCCTCGTAGCACGCCTCGGCCTCGCGTACGGCCGCGCGCACCTCCGCCGCCTCCCGCTCGGCGTGGCGGCGAATCTCCGTCGCCTCCTGCTCGGCCGTCTCGCGCGCCGCGCTCATCACGCGTTCGATCTCGGCCACGAGTTCGGCCCGATCGCTCAGTTCGGCCACCTGTTGCACAGCCGCGCGCGCCGCGTCGAGCGCGGCACGGTAGTCGGCGGCGACGGCGCGCAGGAACGCGTCGACCTCGTCGGTCTGGTAGCCGCGGAGGGCGACGACGAATCTCTTGTTCTCGATCTCGTGCGGTGCGAACGGCACGACGCGACCCCTCTCCTCACCTTCTCCCAGCACGTTCCTTCCCGGGACCGTCCACGGCTAATCCGCAGCGCCGTACCTGGTCGCATTGTGCGCGCGTTACAACCGCAAGCGTCACGACTACGAGTCGCAAGACGTAAGGGCACGTCGGCAAACACCTACGGGAGACGATCGCAATGAAGAAGCTGCTGCGGAGCGCGGCGATCTCGCTGGTCGCCGCGCTGACCTTCCTCACCCTGCTCGCGTCGGCCGCCGGGGCGGGCAGCAAGGACAAGAAGCCGCCGAAGCCGCCGCAGGACACCTCTGCCGCCGCGGGACTCCTCGGTCGTGGCGTGACCACGGACGGCGCCGCCGTCGCTCCTGCGGCGACGTCCGCGGCGACGTCAGGCGCCCAGGGCGCCGGCGCCCCGGGCGCCGCCGGCTCGAGCACGCTCGTCCTCTACGACAGCACCGGCCAGTACGGCTGGCTCGGCGAGCTGTACGGGATGTACGCCGCCAATCTCGCGAGCCACTTCGGACCCTGGAACGCGCAGCCGGTGGCGTCCTACCAGGCCGGGCAGATCTCGCAGTACACGGCCACGATCTACATCGGCTCGACCTACGACGAGCCGCTGCCGGCGGCCTTCCTCGACGACGTCTACAGCGCGACGCAGCCCGTGATCTGGATCTACGACAACATCTGGGCGCTGACCAATCGCTACGCGTCGACGTTCCAGTCGAAGTACGGCTGGATGTGGTCGCAGTTCGACCTGAGCCTCGTGTCGCAGGTCGTCTACAAGGGCGCTTCGCTCGCGCGCGACTCGGTCGACAACGGGAGCGGAATCATGTCGTACGGCGCCGTCGACGCGACGAAGGCGACGGTGCTGGCGGAGGCCGTCCGCGACGGCGACGGCAGCCGCTTCCCGTGGGCCCTCCGCTCGGGGACGTTGACGTACATCGGCGAGAACCCGTTCGTGTACACCGGCGAGACGGACCGTGTGCACGCGTTCGAGGACCTGCTCTTCGACGCGCTCCAGCCGGCCGCGCCCACGCGTCACCGCGCGCTCGTCCGCCTCGAGGACATCAATCCGTCACAGGACCCGGTGCAGTTGAAGGCGGTTGCCGACTACCTGTACGCGCAGGGGATCCCCTACGGCTTCGGCGTCAGCCCGATCTACATCGATCCGCTCGGCTACTACACCGGCGGCCGCGCGGAGCAGTCGAAGCTGAGCGACAAGAACTCGCCGATCGGCGCCGTGCTCAGGTACATGCAGTCGCACGGCGGAACCCTGATCATGCACGGGTACACGCACCAGTACTCGAACGTGATCAACCCGTACACCGCCGTCACCGGCGACGACTTCGAGTTCCTGCGCGTGACCGAGAACGCCGACCACACGCTGAACTTCGTCGGGCCGCTTGCAGAGGACTCTTCACGGTGGGCCCAGAACCGGATCGACGCGTCCGCCCGGGAGTTCCAGAAGGCGGGCGTCGCGCCGGCCAAGATCTTCGAGTTCCCGCACTACGCCGCGTCGGCGGTCGACTACCAGACGGTCGCGCTGAACTTCTCGACCCGCTGGGAGCGCGGCCTCTACTACGGCGGCTACCTCTCCGGCGGTGCGATCGACTACGGCCACGCGATCGGCCAGACGTTTCCGTACGTCGTCCGCGACGTCTACGGGACGACCGTCCTCCCGGAGAACGCCGGACCGTACGCGCCGGAGGAGTTCTACATCTTCAAGCCGCACCTCGTGGGCGACATCATGGCCGCCGCGGACGCGAACGCGGTCGTCCGCGACGGGGTCGCGGCGTTCTACTACCACCCGTTCGAAGGGCTCGACGCGTTGCAGCAGATCGTCGCCGGGCTGAAGGCACGCGGCTGGACGTTCGCGTCACCGACGCAGGCGGCCGGCCTCTGACGAGCTTCGCTACCGGTCCAGGAGCTCGACGAAGACGTCGGCGACGAGCGCGTCGAAGGCGGGCGGCAGCGTGTCGTCCTCGGCGTGCGCGCGCAGCAGCTCGATGTAAGCGCGCCACTCCTCCGCCTGCGCGGGGTACTCGCCCGCGTGCGCCTCGACGAGCCGTTCGAGCTCGTCGATCCTCCAGCCGCGCGACAGCGGAGGCGGCGGCGGCTCCGGCCGCGGCACGACGACGAGCGCCGCGGCGGCCACGGCCGCCGCTCCGGCCGACGCGAGTGCGACGCCGTCCGAGAGCGCGAGCACCCCGACGACCGCCGCAGCGACTGCGAACGGCGCGACCGCGTACGCGCGGGCCACCGCACGCGCGGCCACCACTGCTGCGAGCGCCGCCGCCGCGGCGACGGCGGCCGCGTCGGAGACGCGCGACGCAACGGCGCCTGCGACGGCGCCGGCGATCGCCGCGGTTGCGAGCCGCGTGCCGGCGAACTCCCTCATGCGCGGCGCCTGCGGAACGGTGCGACGGCGGCGCCGACGAGCGCGCCGAGGACAGCGCCCCAGACGAGGTTGCGCGCCCATCCGCGCCCCGTCCGCTCCTGCAGGGCGTGCGCCGGGTCGAACACGGTGACGCCGATCGCCGCCGCGCCGTCCGCGGCCGCGAAGCGGTTCTTCACGAGCTGCGTGAAGACGAGCGCGATCTCCTGCGCGATCTGCTTCGCGCGCGTCGCCCTCGCATCCTCGACGCGCACGCGCAGGAGCGCCGTGCCGTCCGTCGTGACGTCGACCCGGTCGAGGAGCTCGGACGGCGAGTCCTTCAGATCGAGGTCGCGGATGACGTTGGCGGCGACCGTGTCCGTCTCGACGAGCCGCGCGAACGTGCGCGCGAGCCCCCGCGTCGACGCGTCGGCGCCCAGAGGCTCGGCGCCGCGCTGCAGGACGAGCGTCGTCTCCGCGCGGTGCCGTGCGGACGACACCGCCGTCGCGACTGCGGCCGCGGCGAGTCCCGCGGCGGCGGCCACGGCGACGATCGTCCACCACGAGAGGCCGCGCACGCGCAAACCTTACGCGCCGCGCGCCCCGCTCCTGCCGGTACTACATGAGGGCGCCGAACTCGGCGTCGACCAGCGCGTCGAATTCGCCCGGGATCCTCCCGTCGACGCCGGCGAAATCGCGCAGGTGGTAGAGGATCGCGTACAGCTCCTCGGTGCGCTCGGGACCGAGGTCCGTGCGCGCCTCCACGAGGTGCTCGAGATCCATGAGGGTCGGCCGCCGGGGCGGCGGCGCCGCGACCGGCTCCGTCGGCTCGGCGGGGTTCCGCACGGTGACACGCACCGGCTCGCTCGTGCCGGCGTTGCCCGCGCGGTCGACGGCCACCGCCCGCAGGAGCCACTCACCGTCCGCGTCCTGCGTCGTGTCCCACGTCTCGCCTGCGACCGGCCGCCACCGCTCGTCGTCGATCGAGCGCTCGACGCGGAGCCAGTCGACGCCCGATGCGGCATCGTGCGCGGACGCACGCACATGCACCGGCCCCGAGAGCACCGCTCCCGCGGGGGGCATGACCACACGCGCGGCGGGCGGGTCGTTGTCGACGACGATCTCGACGTCCTCCGACGCGGCGTCTCCCGCAACGGCGCGCACGCGCCACCGGCCGTCGACGAGAGCGCGCGTGTCGAGCCGCGGGCCGGCACCGGGGGCGGGGCCCCAGTTGTCGGATCCGGCAGCCGCGACCTCGAGCGTCACCGGAGCGCCGACGTTCTCCGCCGCGACGCCCAGCACGGCCGTACCGTGCAGCGGCTCGGCCGGCGGCTCCAGCTCGAGCCGCGGCGGCGCAGCCCGCCGGGCCAGCTCGGCCTCGCGCTCGTCGAGCCGCGCCCGAAGCTCCTCGAGCTCCTCCCTCAACATCGAGAGCCCCGCGGCGAGCCCGGCCAGCCGCTGCTCCTCCTCGGCGGCCGCGCGCTCGCGTGCCGCCAGGCCGGCCGCGTGGCGTGCGAGCGCCCGCTCGCGCGCGGTCGCAACGTCCGTCCGGGTGCGCAGCTCCTGCTCCTGCCGGTCGAGCGCCGCTTCGCGCTCCTCGGCCTCCGACGGCGTCGCCCGGTCCGCGCCGCGCTGTTCACGCTGCCACCGCACGCCGTCTACTCCCGGTCGCGCTGCGCCGGGAAGAGGATGACGTCGCGGATCGAGTCCTTCCCCGCGAGCACCATCGCCAGGCGGTCGATCCCGATCCCAAGACCGCCGGTCGGCGGCATGCCGTACGAGAGCGCCTCGACGTAGTCGGGATCGCCCTGCTCGGCCTCGACGTTGCCTCCGGCGCCCTCCTCCGCCTGCATCGCGAAGCGCGCTGCCTGCTCTTCGGCGTCGTTCAGCTCCGTGAACGCGTTGCCGAGTTCCATCCCGCCGACGAAGAACTCGAACCGCTCGACGATCTCCGGGTCGTCGTCCGTCGTGCGCGCGAACGGCGACAGCTCGATCGGATAGTCGTAGAGGATCGTGGGCTCGATCAGGCGCGGCTCGACGTACGCCGTGACCGCCTTGTCGACGAGCTGCGGCCACGTCTTGTCGCGGGAGACATCGACGCCGCGTGACTCGAGCCGCTCCTTCAGGTCGTCGAAGTCCTTCGTCCAGAGATCGAGCTCCTTCAGCTCGTCGATCAGCCGAACGCGCTTCCACGGCGCCTTCAGGTCGACCTCGTGGCCCTTGAACGTGACGCGTGTCGCCCCGATCGTCTCGCGTGCGACGTACTCGACGAGCCGTTCCATCCGCTCCATCGTGTCGCGGTAGTCCGCGTACGCCTCGTACCACTCGAGCATGGTGAACTCGGGGTTGTTCTTGTACGTGACGCCTTCGTTCCGGAAGTCCTTGCCCAGCTCGTAGACCTTCTCCAGGCCGCCGACGATCAGGCGCTTGAGGTAGAGCTCGGTCGCGATGCGCAGGTAGACGTCCTGGTCGATCTCGTTGTGATGCGTCACGAAGGGCTCCGCGAACCCACCGCCGTAGCGGGGCTGCAGGATCGGCGTCTCGACCTCGACGAACCCCTCGTCGTCGAGGAACCGCCGCATCGCGCTCACCATGCGCGCGCGCAGCACGAAGTCGCTGCGTACCTCCTCGTTCATCAGCAGGTCGAGGTACCGCTTCCGGTAGCGCTGCTCGACGTCGGTGAGCCCGTGGAAGGTGTCCGGGAGCGGCACGCGGATGCGCGAGAGGAGCTGCAGCTCGTCGACGATCAGGCTCGGCTCACCGCGGCGGCTCTTCGTCGCCTTGCCGGTCACGCCGACGACGTCCCCGATATGGACGTCGACGGGGCCGGTCCGGTTCACGGGGCAGAGGAGCTGGATGCGGCCGGAGCGGTCGACGAGGTCGAGAAACGTCAGCTTCCCCATCTCGCGCCGCGCCATCACGCGGCCCGCGAGCCGGTGCGGCCCGGCGCCCTCCTGACCGGGCTCGAGGGTCTCGGCCTCCGCCCGGACGCGCGCGATCTCCTCCCGGTCCGGGAACCGCTTCGGCGTCGTCGTCTCGCTCGTAGCGGCCACCCCTGGATGCTAGTCGGGCCGTCGCAGCATCGCCCACGCGTGCGGGCCGCGCTCCGGCGTCGCGCCCTCGGCGACGATCTCGAACCCGTGCCGCCCGTAGAACGAGAGGTTGCGCTCGCTGTTCGTCAGCAGCACCGCGGGGAGCCGGTCGCGCGCCGAGCCGGCGAGCCCCGGCTCGAGCAGCGCGCCGCCGACGCCCCGTCCCTGCTCCGCCGGGTCGACGCCGATTCCCGCCAGGTACCAGTGCGGCCCGGGCGCGACCCGGTTGCGGAGGTGCTCCACGGCGCGGCCGTAGGCGAGGAAGCGCGTCGTCGCGTCGCGGAGGCGGAGCGGCGTCGCGAGCAGCGCCCGCAGCGTCGCGGCAACGCGCATCGACGGCCGCCCCGGCGGCAGCCACCGCGCGCAACCGAGCACCCGGCCGGAAGTCGTCCAGACGTCGGCGTCCGTGACCTCGAACCCGACGCGGAAGAGCCAGGGCAGGAGCGCCGCCCTGCGCTCCGCGTCGGGAAGCATCCATACCCATGCGGGGTCGTCGTAGAACGCCCGCGCGAGGACATCGGCCGCCTCGCGCAGCTGGTCGTCGCGCAGGCGCACGATCTCCACCGCGCGACCCTAACGCGACGCCGGGTCGTGACACCGCACTCCGGAGTGAGGACATTGGCCGGTCGGGACACGGCCGCACTCCGGAGTGAGGACATGGCTCGTAGGGACACGGCCGCACTCCGGAGTGCGGCGGAGCTACGCCGCTTTGATCTCGAGGATCTTGAACTTCAGCGCGCCGCGGGGAGCGGAGACCTCCACCACGTCGCCCTTCTTGTGGCCCATGATCGCCTTGCCGACGGGCGACTCGTTCGAGAGCTTGTTCTCGGCCGGGTTCGCCTCGGCGGAGCCCACGATGTGGTACTCGAACGTCTTGTTCGCGGCCATGTCGCGGAGACGCACCTTCGATCCGACGGAGACTGTGTCCTTCGAGATCTCCTTCTTCGTGATCACGCGGGCGGACAGGAGGCGCTCCTCGAGCTGGGCGATCTTGTGCTCGAGCATCGCCTGCTCGTTCTTCGCGTCGTCGTACTCGGCGTTCTCGGCGATGTCGCCGAACTCGCGGGCGACGCGGATCCGCTCCGCGACCTCGCGGCGCTTCTCGTTCCGCAGGTACTCGATCTCCTGCTGGAGCTTCTTGTACCCCTCTGCGGTGAGGATGACTTCCTTCAAGCTGCGGCCTCCAGACCCCATCGGCGGGGCCCTCGCCGGCCCCAAATCGGGCGGGAATGGTAGCCGCGACGTCAAGGGAGCCGCAAGGGCTCCCGGCTACCATTCACGACCCGTGAACATCGACCTTCAGGAGAGCTGGTTCATCGGCGAGGTGGAGATCCCGAGCCGCCTCGTCCTCGCCCCCATGGCGGGCGTCAGCGTCCAGGCGTTCCGGCGCCAGGGACGCCGCTACGGAGCCGGCCTCGTCTGCTCCGAGATGGTCTCCGTGGCGGGAATCCAGCACCGGAACGAGCGCACCCTCGGCTACCTCCGGGTCGGCGTCGACGAGCACCCGCTCGCGATCCAGATCTTCGGCTCGGACCCCGTTGCGATGGCCGAGGCGGCCAGGATGGTCGAGGCGGCCGGCGCCGACCTCGTCGACATGAACTTCGGCTGTCCCGTGCGGAAGGTGACGAAGACCGGCGCGGGCGCGAGCCTCCTGGACGACCCGGACCTCGCCGCGCGCCTCGTGGAGGCCGTGGCGACGGCCGTCGACCTCCCCGTTTCCGTGAAGATGCGCCGCGGCCTCGAGAACGGCTCGCGCACCTGCCTCGACGTCGGTCCCCGGCTCGTGGAGGCCGGCGCGCAGACCCTCACGCTGCACCCCCGGTCGGCGAAGCAGATGTATACCGGCGAGGCCGACCACTCGCTGACGGCGGAGCTCGTCGAGCGCGTCGACGTGCCCGTGATCGCGAGCGGCGACATCACGACGCGGGCGAAGGCGCAGGCGGTGCTCGCGACGACCGGCGCGGCCGCGGTGATGGTGGGCCGCGCGGCGCAGGGGAACCCCTGGTCGCTCGCGGAGATCCTCGGCGAGGAGCGGGAGCCGACCCGCGAGGAGGTCGTCGCCGAGCTGATCCTCTTCATGCGCGAAACGGTCCGCGAGCTCGGCGAGGAGCGCGCGACCGGGTTCCTGAAGAAGTTCTACGGCTGGTATCTCGGCCGCGGCCGCTTCCCGCGCCCGTTCAAGCAGGAGCTCGTGACGCTCGCCACCCTCCACGAGGTCGAGGCGCGGCTCCTCGCCGCCGCCCCGGGGGCGCGCTTCGTCCTCCAGGGCCTCGAGGCCGAGCAGCCCGACCCGCAGGACGAGGTGCTCCTCGACTCGCTGCCGATCTCGATCTACGGCGGCGGGTAAAGGACGGAGCGGCCGCAGCCGCTCCGTCCCTGACGTTCCTTTAGGGCGAGACGGTCGCGGAGCAGATGTCCTGTGACCGCGGGCCGTTGCACGTCCACGCAAGCGCGACCAGCGCCGGAGTGGAGTCGATCCCGATGTAGTCGCCCCAGAAGGGGCTGCCGCCGGGTCCGCGCGGCGGCTGGGCGTCGCCGTCGATCCCGGTCTGGAGGACGAGCCGCGACATCGTCGTGCCCCCGGCCGCGACCTGGCCGTAGTCGGCGCTCATCAGTCCGGTCGACTCGTCGTAGTCGTAGAAGATGGTGTCGATCCGGCCCCCCGGCAGGACCGACACCCACGGCATCACCTGGTCAGTGCGATCCCGCGTCAGGTTCGTCTGCTGCGGGAACGACGCACCGTGGTCGAACGACCGCAGGAGGTACATGTCGAGGTTCCCGGTGACGTAGTCGCCGGTCAGCAGGTCGACGGTGCCGTTCGCCTCGACGCCGATCGACGCCTGCATCGACGTGCGCCAGTTCTCGTTCGGCAGGTACTTCGGCGCCGGCACGAGATCACGCGCCTTCACGCTATGCGTGAACGCGGTCTCGCCCGGCCGCATCTGGCTCACGACCACTGCGTGTTCGTTCCACTCGTTGACGTGTTGCCAGACGCCCGAGGTCGCGTAGAGCGTCCCGTCCGGCGCGCCGGCGACGGAGACGTCGAACGTATCGACCGTGTTCGCCTTGTAGTCGGCGGCGATCTCGTACGGGCCACTCCAGATGGTCGCGTCGTACGAGACGAGCGCGTACGACCGCGCGGCGTAGCCGTTCCAGACCGTGTACGCGACGACGGCCCGGTTCGAGTAGCGGTCGATCGTGAGCATGTTGTGGTCCTGCAGGTGGCCCAGGTTCTGCCCGTAGGTCAACTGCTGGACCGGCGCCCACGTGCGGCCGCCGTCGGTCGAGCGCGAGGCGAAGACCGCGCTGGGCTGGCTCTTGCTGCCGAACGCCCACGCGGCGCACGACACCACGGCGGTGCCGTCGGCGAGAAATCCGACCGACGGATCGCCGGCGCCGTACGTGAACGTGTCGTTCCCGCCCGCGGGCGTCATGCCGCGCAGCCAGTCGGTCTTCCAGGTTTTGCCGCCGTTGGTCGAGTAGCCGACCCCGCACGAGTTCCCGTTGCCGTAGTCGTTCCACGCGGCGACCAGGTTCTGCGAGTTCGTCGGGTTGATCGCGATGTCGACCTCGTTGTCGCCGTCGGCGTCCGCGGTGACGTTGGCGCTCGTCAGGATCTGCGCCGCGCCCGCGGCCGGAGGTAGGGCGACGACGAGCGCGAGCGCAGTCGCGACGACGCTGAGCCTTGCGTTCATGTGTTCACTCCCCTTCGACACTGCCCCCGCGCCGCGAGCCTACGACCTGGTCGGCCGCAGACGCAAGCCGCGGGAGCTACGCCGGTACGTGATTGCGCGCCCAGACCAGGCGCAGACCTTCGAGCGTCAGATGCAGATCGACGTGACCGATCGTCTTCGTGTGAGGTGCGATCAGCTCGGCGAGCCCGCCCGTGGCGATCGCCGGCGCATCCGGCGCGTCCAGCTCGCCGCGGATCCGCTCGACCATCCCGTCGACGAGGCTCGCGAACCCGTACACGAGACCCGACTGCAGGCCGCCGGTGGTCGTCTTGCCGATGACGCGCTCGGGTGCGGCGAGCGGCACCTTCGTCAGCCGCGCGGCGCGCGCGAACAGCGCGTCCATCGAGATCTCGACCCCCGGAGCGAGCACCCCGCCGACGTACTCTCCCGCGGCGTTGACGATGTCGAAGTTCGTCGACGTTCCGAAGTCGACGACGATCACCGGCGCGCCGTAGCGCTCGCGCGCCGCGACCGAGTTCGCGATCCGGTCGGGGCCGACCTCGCGCGGGTCGTCGTAGCGGATCGGGACACCGGTCGAGACGCCCGGCCCGAGGACGAGCAGCTCTGCGCCCGCCCACCGCTCGGCGAACGCCTCGTACTCGCGCACGAGCGGCGGCACGGTCGAGCTGAGCACGATTCCCTCGAGGGCCTCCAGCTCGACGAACGCGCGCAGCATCACCGCGAGCTCGTCGCCCGTGTGAGCGCGGTCGGTCCCGACGCGGAACTGTTCCGTCAGCCGGTCGCCGTCGAACAGGCCGAAGACCGTCTGCGTGTTGCCGACGTCGATCGCGAGCAGCATCTCGCCCGCGAGTCTAGAAGTCTTCGATCTCTGATCGTCCTTCGCCGATGCGCTTCTCGAGCTCTTCGGCGGTGATCGTCGGCTCGTCGCCTTCGTTGCGCAGCTCCTCGACGGTGACGTCCGCGGAGGTGTAGACCTCCGCGCGCGGGATCATGCGTGTCGGACGGTTCTTGTCCCACACCCACACGTCTTCCATCTTCAGGTGGAAGAACGGATACGCCGGCTGCGGCACGTACTGCAGGTCGAGCTTGTTGCAGAGGTACGTCGCGTCTTGCGTCAGCACGCAGTAGCGGAACAATGAAAAGACAGCGCCGTACTCGCGCTTGAGGCGGAGCTCGAGCTCGGCCTCGAATTCGTCGAGCTCGTCGAGGTGACTCACGAGTCGGATTGTAGCCCGGTCAGGAGTGCCGAGACCGTGCCCTTTCCGGGGATTTCCAGGCCCGGGTCGAGCTCCGCCAGGGGCTCGAGGACGAACAGGCGTTCGTGGAGCCGCGGGTGCGGCACGGTCAGCCCGGGCTCGTCGACGACGGCGTCGCCGTGGAGGAGGAGGTCGAGATCGATCGTCCGCGGCCCCCACCGCGGGCCGAGCCGGAGACGGCCCAGATCGCGCTCGATCCCGAGCAGCCGGTCGAGGAACGCCCGCGGCGCGAGGTCGGTCTCCACCTCTGCGACGGCGTTCAGGTAGGGCGGCTGGTCGGCGTAGCCCCAGGGTGCCGTCTCGCGGATCCTCGAGAGCCGGACGGCCGGCAGGAGCTCGGCCGACCGCAGGATCGCCGCCTCCCGGTCGCCCAGGTTCGCCCCCAGCCCGACGTAGGCGCGGACCGACGCTTGTGACAACTTGTCACTTGCTCCGTTCGACGGTCACCGCCGAGTGCTCGACGGTCATCCCGGCCGGCTTGACCTGCGGCTTCCGGACCCGCACCCGCACGTGCTCGATGGGGAACCGCTCCAGCAGGGCCTCCGCGACCGCCGTCGCCAGCGCCTCGAGGAGGGCGAAGCGGCGCCCGCTCACCTCCCGTACGGCCTGCGCGACCTCGCGGTAGTCGACCGCGTCCTCGATCCGGTCGCTCGCGCCCCGGTCGCCGACCTCCATCTCGACGTCGTAGAGGAAGAGCTGGCCGAGCCGCTGCTCCTCCTCCTCGACGCCGTGGTAGCCGAACACGTGCAGCCCGCTCAGCTCGACTCTCACTCGCCCGCCACCGCCTTCGCGACCGTCAGCGCCTCGACGTGCTCGCGGACGTCGTGCGCGCGCAGGATCGTCGCGCCCCGGTCGAAGGCGGCGACCGCCGCGCCGAGCGATGCGGACGTCGTGCCGGTCGTCGCATCGGCGTCGCCGAGGATCTTCCCGAGCGAGCTCTTGCGCGAGAACCCGACGAGGATCGGCCGCCCGATCGCCGCCAGCTCGCCGAGGCGGCGCACGAGCTCGAAGTTGTGCTCGACCGTCTTCCCGAACCCGATACCCGGATCGAGGGCGACGTGGTCTTCGGGGATTCCCTGTCCGACCGCGAACGCGAGCCGCTCCTCGAGGAAGGCACGCACGTCGTCGACGACGTCGTCGTAGGTCGGGTCGACCTGCATCGTGCGCGGCTCGCCCTGCATGTGCATGAGACAAACGTACGCCCCCGCGCCCGCCACGACACCTGCCATCTCGGGATCGCCGCGCAGCGCAGTGATGTCGTTGACGAGCTCGGCGCCGAGCTCGAGCGCGCGGCGCGCAACCTCGGCCTTGGACGTGTCGATCGAGACCGCCACGCCGGCAAGCCGCTCCAGGATCGGCACGACGCGCCGCAGCTCCTCGTCGACGTCCACGCCCTCCGAGCCGGGGCGCGTCGACTCGCCGCCGATGTCGACGATCGCCGCGCCGTCCTCCTGCATCCCCCACGCCAGCGCGACGGCCGCTGCGGTGCGGTAATAGATGCCGTCGTCGGAGAACGAGTCCGGCGTGACGTTGATGACGCCCATCACCGACGGACGCCGGAAGCGCTGCTCGATCGGCTGCACCAGGCAAGCCTACGGCGTCAGGTCGAACGGGACGACGACGGGCTCGAGCCGTTGCGGATAGCCGGCGGCGGCGAAGGCGGGCACGATCCCGACGAGGCGCGGCACGGCGAGCGGCCACGGGTCGAGCCGGATCGCACCGCGCCCGTCGAGTGCGTACGCGAACCCGCGCACCTCGCCTTTCGCCGGCCGCTCGAAGCAGAACTCGAACGCGATGCGGTCGCACACGTTCGTGATCCGGTCGGCCGCGGCCGCATCGTCCTCGGCGACTCCCGCGGCCTCGTACAGCCGCGGCAGCACCTCCTCGAGCGAGGGGTCGCGCGGCTCGTCGATCAGCCGCCGGACGTGCAGCGCGACGACGAGGTCGGCGACGGGATCGTCGCCGCGCGGCGCGTAGCCCGCGCGCTGGATCTCCAGCCAGCGGTCGTCGGCGACCGTCTCGAGGTCGTCCGCGTCGTGCTCGCCGTAGCCGCGGTCGTGCAGCGCGACGCCGGCGACGAAGGAATCGAACGGGAGCGGCGGCCGGTCGCGCCACGCGAGCGCCAGCGTTCCGGCGAAGCGCGCGTGCTCCGCCTGCGGGAACACGATTGCGCGGCGCGCCGACCGGAACATCAGACGAACGCGAGGACGCGGCCGCGGATGCCCGCGGTGTCCAGGCCGAGGTCGCCGTCGTGCTCCTCCGGCGTCCCGTAGCGCCAGAGCACGTCCAGCGTCGAGGTCGCCGCGTCCGTGTGCTTTTCGTCGCCGGTCATGAGCGTCATCAGCTCGCGCAGCTCGGCAATCGCATCCGTCTCGATCTGCATAGTCATTTTCTTATATTAGGTTTTTACGATACAGTGTGTCAAGTGGAGTCGATCGACCCGCAGGCGAAGCGGTTCAAGGCGCTCGGCCATCCGATCCGTCTGGGCATGGCGCTGAAGCTCGCGGCCGAGCCCGAGACGTGCGCGTGCGACTTCGCCGACGTGTTCGGCGTCAGCCAGCCGACGGTGAGCCAGCATTTGAAGGTGCTGCGCGACGCGAAGCTCGTCACCACGCGCCGCAACGGCACGCAGATCTGCTACTCGCTCGATCCCGGCGCGGTGAGGGAGCTGCACGCTCTCCTCGGCGAGCTCAGGCCCCGGCGCCTCCGGCAGGCTTCCTAGCGGCACCCCCTGGCGCCCGTCCGCACCACGACGTAAGGTGAATCCGGGCGACGGCGGCTAGGCCCGCCGACGATGAGGACAGGTCTCCCGAGCGCACTCCGTCTGCTGCTGGTGACGCAGCGCGAACCCGTGGCTTCGTTCTTCCGGAACCTGCCGCGGGTGCGCACGACACTCGTGGCGGTGCCGGACGAGGCGACCCTCGACGCGACGGACGTGGTCGTCGTCGACGTCGCCCTCGATCCCGAGGGCGCGACCCGGCTCTGCCAGGAGTTGCGCGTTGGGCGGCCCCACCTGCCGATCGTGGTGCTCCTCTGTTGTCCCCAGTCCGTCGACCCGTGGCAGCTGCAAGGGCTGCTGGGCGCCGGCGTCGGGGGCGTCCTGGACCTCCAGCTGTCGGCGGACGAGGCGGTGCGCACGCTCGAGGCGACGGCACGCGGCGGCTTCGTCCTCCATCTTCACCTGCGGCGCGGGCAGCGCAGCCTTCTTCGCCGCGCCCTCGCCGGAGCGGACGCGCGGCGCGAGACGAAGCTGCGCGTGCTCGAGCTCGTCGCGCGCGGATACCCGGACCGCGAGATCGGCGCCGCGCTGCACCTGAGCCCGCACACGGTCAAGCACCACGTCGAGGACCTCCGCGCCGAGGTCGGCGTGCGGAACCGGACCGAGCTCGCCGCCTGGGCCGGCCGGCAGGGCTTCTACCGGCCGGACGCGGACGAGGCGATCCCGGTCCGGCTCGCGCGCCGCAGCGAGCGGTAGGCCGGATCCGGGCGCAACATCCGCAGAGCCGTGTTGACCGGACGGTCGGGCCGCTCGAAGAGTCCGAGTGATGGACGAAGCGCTTGCAACCTACCGCCCGGGGCCGGCCGGAGTAGCGGCCGGCTACTCCGGCAACTCCGAGCGGGACGCTATTTGACGTAGGTCGCGTCCGAGTGCGCCTCGGCGACGATCACCTCCCCGGTCTTGAGTCCGAGCGCGTTGTTGGGAACGGTCACGAAGACGTGGATTGCCCGGACAGTCAGGCCTGTGTGGCCGGCGCCGTCGGCGCAGCGGCCGGCGAGCGAGGCATTGTTGTCACAGAACTGCTCGTTCAAGATCACGAAGCCGACGCCGGGAACGTCGATCCGCTGGTTCGGGGGCGGTGCGAGTGGCATTGACGTCCCGAGCACGGTCACGCCGAGTAGCTGCGTGTCGCCCGCGTTCGCGGACGCGCCTGTCGCGTCCGCGCTGCTGTTCGAGACGGAGCGCACGAGCTGCGCCGCGACCGTGCAGCCGCTCGCCGTGGGCAGTGCGCAGACGGTCTGTGCCTGGGCGAAGCTCGAGGCCGTGCTGGACGGCGAGAGCGAGCCGCTCGAGTCGCTGACCGCGGTCCCCGTGGTCAGGCTCGGCAGCGTCGCCTGGTCGAGGTCTTGATGGTCGTGGCCGCCGGTCGGCGGAATCGAGACGAAGCCGGCCGTAACCGGAACCTCGGCCGGGTTCGTGTTTTCGCTGCCGACGAACGCGTGCCCGCTCACCAGCTGTTTCGGCGCACCCGGGCAGCGCGTGGTCTGCGGGAAGTCCGAGTGGGCGTCGGCGTGCGACACGATCACGTCCAGCGGCTGGTCGCCCGCGACCACCGGCAGCTGGTCGGTGATGTGGACGTGGATCATGTTGACAGTCAGGTCGGCCGCGTAGGTGCCGTCCGAGGTCTGTGACGCGGGCGGGGCGGAGGTGGATCCGATCTGCTCGTACAGGAGGACGTAGCTTCCCGACCCGTAGACCGCGGCCGGGAGGTCGACGCGGGTGTTGGGAGTCACGTTGTTCATCGCGACGCCCTGGACGACGAGATCCTTGAGGTCCGACCCGAGCGAGCTGAACGACGACGAGCTCCCGTTCGCGTTCGTTACCGCCACGGCTCGGACGGCGCTCGCCTTCACGAGGCCGTTCAGCACGTTGACGTTGGCCGTCTCCGCCGTGCCCGTGTGGTTCGCCTCGGGCGGAGCGGACGTGATCGTGCTTCTCGCGGAGCTGCGCACGACATCGGCCCGCAGGACCGAGCCGTCCGACGGCACGCTCACGTTCAGCAGCTCGTTCGACGCGCTCTTCGAGCCGACACCCGACTGGCTCGTGGAGGACGGCGCCAGGGTCTGGTTGATCGCCGGCAGCGAGTCGTTCACGCTCGCCCCGAAGGAGCCGCCCCGCGCATGCGCGAGGTCGGGCCGGTCGACGGAGAAGTTGACCGGCAGCGCGGCGGTGCGGTCCTGGGGCGCGGAGCTGATCGAGGTCGACGACCGCGTCGCCATGTGCACGGTCGAGAAGAGCGAACAGCCGATGGCGCCGATCGTGTCGGACAGGTTCAGCGCCGCCTCGCCGAACGCGCCCGGATCGATCCCGGCCATGGTGCTCGGGATGTTGACCGCGGCGTCCCAGAGGAGGCCCTGGCTGCCCACCTGGAGCTGGGCCCAGGTGCCGCTCACGGCGTCGCCCTGCCAGGTGAACGCACGCACGGCGATCGTCTTGCCGCCGTTGTCGGTGTCGAACGCGACGAGGATGTCGCCGGCCGTGCGCCTGGGCAGCGCGGGGCAGGCCGGGTTGGGCTGCGTGGACTTGTTGAACTCGTAGTCCATGTGGGCGTCGCCGTTCGTCCCGGCGCGCACGAAGTTCACGAACAGGTACTGCTTTCCGGACAGCAGGCGGAACGCGACCTGTCCGGAGACGATGTCGTCCTTGGACGGTGCGCTGCCGTTGATGCACTGCCACCCGCCCGGCTCGAGCTCCTTGGACCCGAGCCCGAAGGCGTCGTCGCCCGAACCGCGGGCGTCCGTGAAACTGGTCAGGTTCGGCGGCGGCGAGTCCCAGTCGAGGATCAGGTCGCCGGGGCCGGAGTTGTCGACGCGGTTACCGTCGGTCTCGAAGCCGCCGACCGTAGTGCCCGCGAACGTCGCGGCACTTGTCAGGAGCGCGACGACGGTCGCGACGAGGCAGATGGGGAAGAAGCTTCTACGCATCGTCGCCCCCTCACTTGCACTCGATGAGGTAGTCGACCCGATCGGGCGTGACGACCAGGTTCGAGTCGATCGTCGCCTGGACGGCGACGGTGACGAAGAGGTCGTCCGATTGCTGGTCTCCGCCCGACCCGAGTCGGATGAAGTGCAGCCGGTCGGTGAACTTGGCGCTGTAGAGATCGCCGACCATGACGAGATCAGCGGATCCCAGGTGATCCTTGAAGTTGTACGAAGAGAGGACGCCGACGGCGTGTGGATCCTGGACGGTGCCGGACAGGCTCAGCTTCGCCGAGTCGTTTTCGGTCACCGTGAGCACGACCGTGCCGGTGAAGGTGATGACGTCCGGACTGCAGGGACTCGCCAGCACGGCCGACACGGGAATCTTCGAGGTGCTGACCCGCTCGGCAGCGGCGGTGGCGCTCAAGACGAGCGCGAGGAGCGCAGAGGCAAGCACGCCCCGGCGTAGGGCGGACAGGCAGAACACGAGAACCCCTTTCGAAGTCGCGGTGAGTCGCAGCTCGGCAACCGACCGCAGGGGTCCCGAGGGTGATGCGACTCACATGCCCGGAGAACCTCGTTTGTAAAGGCCAATTCGGGCCCAATTCGCTGCCGTTTTCGGCCTGGTTTGCGACGATCGGCGCGCAGACGGGACCGAGCCGCTCGCGACCGCGGCCGCGGTGCCTTCGGGAGCGCTAAGAGGCTTCGGGCTCGGGCGGCTGCATCGTCGCGCCCGGGAGCGGGAAGGGGCGCGGCTTCGGCTGCGGGCGGCGCTCCGGCTCCGCCTGCGGCAGCTCCTGCTTGGCCTTCTCGTCGGCCTCGGCGAACACTTCCGCCTCGGTGTCGCCGGCGAGCAGGCGCTCGAACTGCTCCTTGTCGATCGTCTCGCGCTCGATGAGAACCTGTGAGATCCGGTGCAGGTCGTCGAGGTGCTCGCGGAGCACCTTCGTCGCGAGGTCATGGCCGTCCTCGATGATGCGGCGGATCTCGTCGTCGATCTCGCGCGCGACCTCTTCCGAGTAGTCGGGCTCGGCGCCCATCTCGCGGCCGAGGAACGGCATGTCGTGGTTGCGGCCGAGCACGCGGGGGCCGAGCTTCTCCGACATGCCGAACCGCATCACCATCTGCTTTGCGGTCGCCGTCACCTTCTCGATGTCGTTGGCGGCGCCGGTCGTGACCTCGTTGAAGACGATCTCCTCAGCGGCGCGGCCGCCCATCGTCATGGCGATCTGCTCGAGCAGCGCCTTCCGCGTCGTCAGATAGCGGTCCTCCGTCGGCAGCGAGATCGTCAGGCCGAGCGCCTGCCCGCGCGAGACGACGGTGATCTTGTGCACCGGGTCGGTGTGCTCGAGGAAGTGGCCGACGAGCGCATGGCCCATCTCGTGGTACGCCGTGATCCGCTGCTCCTTCTCGGACAGCAGGCGGGCCTTCTTCTCGGGCCCGGCGATCACGCGCATGATCCCTTCCTCGAGCTCGTCCTGCTCGATCACCTTCTTGCCGCGGCGCGCCGCGAGCAGCGCTGCCTCGTTGACGAGGTTCGAGAGGTCGGCGCCGGTGAAACCGGGCGTCGAGGCCGCGAGCGTGTCGAGGTCGATCTCGGGCGCGAGCGGCTTGCCCTTCGAGTGCACCTCGAGGATCTTGCGGCGGCCGTTGCGGTCGGGGCGGTCGACGACGATCTGGCGGTCGAAGCGCCCCGGGCGCAGCAGCGCCGGGTCGAGGATGTCGGGCCGGTTCGTGGCGGCGATGAGGATGATGTTGTCCTTCATCTCGAAGCCGTCCATCTCGACGAGCAGCTGGTTCAGCGTCTGCTCGCGCTCGTCGTGGCCGCCGCCGAGGCCGGCGCCGCGATGGCGGCCGACCGCGTCGATCTCGTCCATGAAGACGATGCACGGCGCCGCCTGCTTCGCCTGCTCGAACAGGTCGCGCACACGGGAGGCGCCGACGCCGACGAACATTTCGACGAAGTCCGAGCCGGAGATGGAGAAGAAGGGCACGCCGGCCTCGCCCGCGACGGCGCGCGCGAGGAGCGTCTTGCCGGTGCCGGGCGGCCCGTAGAGCAGGACGCCCTTCGGGATGCGCGCGCCGAGCGCCTGGAACTTCTTCGGGTTCTCGAGGAACTCCTTGATCTCCTGCAGCTCCTCGACGGCCTCGTCGACGCCGGCGACGTCCTTGAAGCCGATTTTCGGCGAGTCCGGCGCCATCCGTTTCGCGCGCGACTTGCCGAAGCTCATCACCTTCGAGCCGCCGCCCTGCACCTGGTTCATGAGGAAGATCCAGAACCCGATCAGGAGCAGGAACGGGAGGAAGGACCCGAGCAGGGCCGTCCACGAGAAGCCGCCGACGCCCTTCGAGTCATACGTGACGCCCTGCTTGTCGAGCAGGTTCTCGAACTCGATCTCCGACTGGTCGGTCGGATAGTGGACGGTGATGCGCGTCTTGTCCGCGTCGTTCAGCGTCGCCGTGATCTGGCGCTTGCCCGGGGTGAGGACGACCTCCTTGAAGTCGTCCGGCTTCGTCTGGATGTCGGACTTCAGCTGGGAGTAGGTCGCCTTGCGCGTGTGATGGCTCTTCGGGATCAGCGTCTGGCTCGCCAGCCAGACGAGCAGGACGATCACGATGAGTGGGAAGAAGGCGCTGCGGAAGAAACGATTCACGAAATCCTCTGGCTCAGGGTACCCGAGGTGCGGTTCCAGCTGTCATCGGCTTAACCTGCCTCGGACCTAAGAGGTTACGCCCCCTCGGGCATCAGATCGGGGTGCAAAATGCCCACGTAGGGCAGGTTTCGGTACCGCTCGGCGAAATCCAGGCCGTAGCCGATCACGAACTTGTTCGGGATCTCGAAGCCCACATATCGCACGGGGACGTCGATCTCGCGCCGCTCGGGCTTTGTCAGAAGGGCACAGACCTCCAAACTGGCCGGCTCCCGCGACTCCAGGTTCCGCATCAGGTACGACAGCGTGAGGCCGGAATCGATGATGTCCTCGACCACGAGGACGTCGCGGCCCTCGATGTTGATGTCCAGGTCCTTGAGGATCCGGACGACGCCCGAGCTGTCGGTCGAGGCGCCGTAGCTCGAGATCGCCATGAAATCGATCTCGCAGGGCACCGTCAGGGCGCGCATCAGGTCGGCCATGAAGAACACCGCGCCCTTCAGGACGCCGACGAGCAGCAATTCCCTGCCCGCGTAGTCCTCGGAGAGCTCGCGGCCGAGCTCGCGGATGCGCGCCTGGAGCGCGTCCTCCTCGATCAGGACCTCGCCGACGCCGCGCTCGACCTCAGTCTGTGACATGTGTCACGTCCACCGCGTCGTGGTCGACGATCCCGGGCACGGCGACGACCTCGTCCCCGCGCACGACGAGCGGCCACCCTTCGCGGTCGGAACGCGGGATCTTGGCGTCGACGAACACGTCCTGGATCTTTCGGGAGCGGCCGGCGAGGCGGTCACCCGGTCGCCAGCTTCGTACCTTAAGGCCTGGCAGGTCGGAGCGGATGCGCCACGGCCCCCACGCCACCTCGCCGTGCAGATCGACCGGCGAGCGCTCGAGCCAGAGCCGGTCGTGCTCGCGCACTGCCTGCACGCCGCCGCCGAGGTCGACCCGCTTCGATCCGACCGGCGCGTCGAGAAGCTCCGCGAGCGCGGGCGGCAGCACGCGCCGCTCGTCGAGCGCGCGCAGGACGTTTTCGCGCGCGGCTGGATGGATGCGCCGGAGAAGCGGCACGATCTCGTCCCGGATCAGGCCGCGCATGGTGGCGGGGTTCGAGGAGTCCGTACGGAACGGGAGCTCGCGCCCGCGGCAAAACACCTCGGTTTCCTCGCGCCACAGGGGAAGGAGCGGGCGGACGACGCCGTCCTCGCGGCGGGCCTTGATCCCTTTCGTGTTCCCGCTCGTTACGAGCCGGTAGAGGATCGTCTCGACCTGGTCGGACGCGGTATGGCCGGTCGCGCGGAGGCGGTCGGCTCGGAACGAGTAGCGGAGGTCGCGGAGCTCAGCCTCCGTGGAGCAGCGCGCCGCGGCCTGGACGACCTCGGCGCCGAACTGCTCGGCGCAGAAGGCCGCGTCCTCGTCCGACTCGGCTCCGCGCAGGCCGTGGTCGACGTGGAGCGCCGAGACGCGGTAGCCCAGCTCCTTCAGCGCCCAGAAGAGACATGTCGAGTCGGGGCCTCCCGACACGAGACACAGGACGTCGCCGCCGGGCTCGATCAGATCGTGCCGGCGGATGTGCTCCTCGATGCGCGCCAGAGCGTCCAGGCGCACAGTGTTGCAGGGCTAGAGGAGCTCCTTGACGTCGCAGCCGTGCTTCGCGAGGCCGGGCTCGGCCTCTTCGAGCACCTCGTGCGCGAAATTGGCGAGGCTGTACGCGCGGTACATGTGCTTTCCGGCGCTCTTGCCCTTGGAATGGGCCTGAACGGCCCGCCCGTACTCGACGAACATCGCGCGCATCAGCCGGCGCGCAGAGGACAGCGACGTGTCGCGGGGCGACGTGTTCCCGAGCGCCGTGCTCGCATCGCGGGTCGCGCCGACGACCTCCTTCGCCTCGGCGTTCCCCTGCAGGTAGCTCTCGCCGAACATACCGATCGAGCTGATGTTCAGCTCCGCCGCGCTGATGAACTGGCGATCGGTCGCCGAACACGTATGAGCAGGCTGGCGCGTGGGTGCTGCGTGCCCGCCCGCGACGAGCACGACTGCCGCAACCACGAGGCCAGCCGCAATGACCCCGGAGCGCATAACCATCGTGGCCCTCGTATCGGCCGCCTTGCGGCGCCCGCTAGATCCCTCGATCGGGCGTCAGCCCCCAAGGGGCCGCTTGTCGGCCCCGACCGTAAGAGGGTGCCCGGGCTTTGCCCGGGTGCCCGCTTCCCTTAGGGGCGAAGCCCCTAAGGGCCCGGTCCCGGCATCCAGCCGGGCGCGCGCTCGGACTCGATGGGCGGAGGCCCGTGCTTCCGCCAGTGCCGGCCGGCGTAGGCCGCGACCTCGCCGGCGGCCCAGCGCGCGAGCCACAGCCCGAGCGCGACCTTCAGCAGCGTCCTCACCACCGCGGCTCCTCCACCCACGCCTCGAGGCGGGCGACGCCGCGCTCGACCTCGTCCGCGGAGAGAAGCTGCGGCTCGGCGAGCGGCACCTGGTCGAGCATCGCCTTCGGATCGCGGCCCCGCACGGCGTTCAGAACGTAGCGGAGCGCGAGGCCGTGGCCGACGACCAGCGCCGTCTCCTCGTCGCGCGCCAGCACCGCGCGCCAGCCGCGCACGAGACGGCGCGCCGCGTCGACCCGCGCCTCGCCGCCGCCGGGGCAGGCGTCGGCCGGTCCGTGCGTCCACGCCCACCCGAGATACTCCGCCACGGGTGCGCCTTCCCACTTGCCGTATCCGATCTCGTTGAGGTCGGCCAGCACGAGGCGCGGTACCTCCCGGCCGGCGAGGGCGAGGTCGGCGGTCTGCCGGACGCGCTCGAACTCGCTCGTCACGCAGAGGTCGATCGGCGTTCCCGCGAGCACCTCGCCGAGCGCACGCGCCTGGCGCTCGCCCTCCGGCGAGAGCGGGTTCGGGAGCGCCGGGTCGCCGTTTGCGATTCCCTCCACGCCCAGCACGCTCTCGGCATGCCGAACGAGGATGAGCCGCTTCACGGGAACAGGATGCTCCGGTACGTCAGCGTGCGGCGCATCCCGATCTTCTCGTAGACGTGGATCGCCGTTGCGTTCTCCGCACGGACGAACAGCGTCACGCACGGAGTCGTCTCGAGCAGCAGCCGGCACAGGTCTCGCATCCCGCGCTGACCGTAGCCGCGCCCGCGCGCCTCCGGGTCGACCCACACCTGTTGCACCTGGATCGCCGAAGGCGTCCACGCCGACGCCTCCGCCTTGAAGAGCACGATGCCGTCCTCGAGCCAGACCCACGACCGGCCCTCGTCGATCTGGGTGCGCGTCCGCCAGCGGAATCCCTCCGCGTCGCGCTGCAACGGGTCGATACCGAGCTCCTCCCGGTGCGCCGCAGCGCATGCGGGCAGCAGCCGGTCGGCATCCGACCGCTGCGCGGCGCGCAGACCCGTGTCGCCGGGCGGCGGCGGCTCGTCGATGACGTACACGGGCTGTCCCGGCCGGTCCTCGCGCGGCTGCGGCAGGCGCGCCGCGGACGCCTCCCAGAGCTCGCCGACGGCGCGCTGCTCGCCGATGATCATGCGCGAGCCGCCGCGGACCGCCGCGTCCGCGAAGGCCGCGCAGCCCTCGCCGGAGGGAACCAGGTTCGCCCCGATGTGGCAGAGCGAGTGAAGCGTCCCACTCGGTCCCGCGACGGCGACGAACCGGCCGAGCCCGCGGCGCGCGACGTCTTCGAGGAACACGCGCTCGACCGGCTCGCGCGAGCAGAACTCGAGCACCTCGTCGAGCGGCGGCTCCACCAACCACGACACGGTCGCATCCTCGCGGATAGCATCGCGCCCCATGCCGATTCACGTTCGCGCCGAGCCGGGCGAGTACGCGGAGGCCGTTCTGCTCCCGGGCGACCCGCTCCGCGCCAAGTACATCGCGGAGACCTACCTCGAGAGCGTCGAGCAGCGCAACGCCGAGCGCGGGCTGCTCGGCTACACCGGCACCTGGAACGGCAAGCCGGTCTCGGTGCAGGGAACCGGCATGGGCTGCCCGGGCGCGACGATCGTCTTCGAGGAGCTGATCCAGCTCGGCTGCAAGAAGCTGATCCGCGTCGGCACCTGCGGCGGGCTCCAGCCGCACCACGCGCTCGGCGACCTGATCGTCGCGCTCACGGCCGTGCCTGCGGACGCCACGGCGATGCACCTCGTCGGGAACGAGCCGCACTGCCCGACGGCGTCGTGGGACCTGATCCACGAGGCCGTCCACATCGCGAAGCACGCTGACCAGCATCTGCACGTCGGCCCGATCGTCTCGAGCGACCTCTTCTACAACCCGAACGAGGGCCAGTACGAACGCTGGTCGAAGCGCGGCGTCCTGGCGGTGGAGATGGAGGCCTCGGCGCTGTTCACCGTCGCAGCGCTCCGCGGCGTCCAGTCCGCCTGCCTGCTGACCGTCAGCGACATCGTCGTCGAGGGCGTCTTCACGCGCATCTCCGACGATGACCTGAAGAACGCCGTGGACCGCATGACGCGGCTGGCGCTCGATGTCGCCACCGCCGGGTAACACTTTCTTCCTCGTCAATCCAGCCTCCGCGAACGGCCGGACGAGGAAGATCTGGCCGGAGCTCGCACATCGCGCAGCGCGGCTCGGCCTCGAAGGCGAGACGCTCTTCTCCGAGCGCCCCGGCCACCTCATCGAGCTCGCGCGCGAGGCAGTCGCGCGCGGCGCCGAGCTCGTCGTCGCGGTCGGCGGCGACGGGACCCTGAACGAGACCGTGAACGGCATCGCCGAGAGCACGGTGCCGCTCGCGACGCTCCCGCTCGGCACCGGGATGGACTTCGTGCGTACCTACGGCATCCCGACGAAGTTCGAGGATGCGGTTCGCGTTGCCCTCGAGGGTGACACGCGCACGATCGACGCCGCGCGCGTCGCCTACCGCACCTGGAGCGGAGAGGGCGCGACGCGCTGGTTCGCCAACGTCGGGTCGGTCGGGATGAGCGGCGCCGTCGCCCAGCGGGCGAACTCGATGTCGAAGAGGCTCGGCGGCCGTGTCACGTTCTTCTACGCGCTCACGCGGGTCTTCCTCGAGTGGGAGAACACGGAGATGACCGTCACGCTCGACGACGGTGAGCGCCGCGGCCGCATGCACGACGTGATCCTCGCCAACGGCCAGTGGCACGGCGGCGCGATGTGGCTCGCGCCGGATGCGCAGCCCGACGACGGCCTCTTCGACGTCGTCTTCATCGGCGACGTGAACAAGCGCGACTTCCTGACGACCGCGCCGAAGCTCTACAAGGGGAAGCACGTCGGCCACCCGAAGGTGGAGATCCTGCGCAGCGCGACCGTCGCCGTCGACGCGCCGGAGCGCCTCCCGATCGAGGTCGACGGAGAGCAGGTCGGCACGACGCCGGCGCGATTCGAGATCGTGCCGGGCGCCCTGCGCGTTCGCGTCCCGCGCTAGACCTTCTTCGCGGCCGACTTCTTCTTGGACCCGGCTGACTTGGATTTTGCGCCGGCGGTCTTCGCGCCGTGGCGCTCGAGCCTGTCGAGCCGCTTCTCGATCTTCTCCAGACGCTTGTCCATCGCCTCGAGCCCGCGCACGCGCTTGCCGAGGTCGTCGACCCTGTCGCGGAGGTCCATCGCGCCCTGCAGCATCTTCGTCGCCGCCGGGTTCTGCGCGATCCTGCCGAGCGCCTCCTCCCCGAGCGAGGCGACCTGCGAGAGAACGTTCTTCCGAGCCATAGCCGTCCTTTCCCCGGTCAGCGCACGCGGCTAACCGTGTACGTCAGCTGCCAGCAGCCGTTCTTGTTCGACGGCGGACACGAGGAGCCTGCCGTCGAGGCGTTCGCAGAGCGGCGGCCGAGGCTCGCTTCCGGCGAGCGGAAGCGGACGGCGACCGCGCCCGCGAAGTCGTCCCCCGTCGCGTTGCCGACCTCGTTCGTCCGCGGGCACGGCGAGAGGGGCCTGCCGGGGCCCGCGAAGCTCGGGACGGCGCCGAAGTCGCATTCGCGCGCGAGCGCGACGATCGTCCACGGCTTCCCGCGCGGCACCCAGACGTCGACGGACTGTGTCCCTTTGAACGTCTGCCCGTCGCGCGCGAGTAGCGTCCGCGGCTGCCATTCGCCCCAGGCGTCCGACACGCGCCAGGTGATCTGGTACTCGCCCGGGCCGTTCGTGATCTGGCCGAGAAGCGTGGTCTCGTCCTTCGCGGGACAGCTCGGCTGGTCAGGGCGGCAGCTGGGGTCCATCGCGCGCCGGATCAGCACGCGGTCGAAGCGGACGCGCAGGTGCACGGGCGCGGCCGCGCCGACCCAGCCGGCGAAGACCTGCTTCGCGACGACGACCTTCCGTCCCTTCGGCGCGTCGATGCGGAACGAGACCTTCACGACGGCGTCGTTGAACACAGCGTTCACCTGCGGCGCGTTCAGGCTGCCGCGGTCGACGACGCGCACGACGAGCCGCGAGCGTTGGGACGGCCGCGGCGGCGCGGCGAGCTCGAAGCCGTACTCGCCGTTCGCGTCCTGCCACGTGTCGGCGGCGTGCGCGCAATCCTTATAGCCGGGTCCGCCCTTCGTGCGGTGGGCGCAGTCGGCCTGCGCGCCGGCGGGCGTTCCGTCGGTCGAGACGAAGACGTCGCCCTCGCTCTCGCCACGCGGGCTGCGCGACGAGACGCCGCGGTCGACCCACAGCGCACGGAACGGATGGAGCTCGGTGCGCTCGCCCTTGCCCTGGTAGTGGTCGCAGTCCCAGACCCACGAGCCGAGTGCCGAGATCCGGTCGCCCGGCTTCGGCACCACCCACCACGGCGTGGCTCCGGTCTCGCGCTCGAGGTGCAGGTGGTCCTGCTGCGTGGTGCCGTCGCGTGAGAGACCAGTTAGGAAGACCGTGTCGCCGTCGGCCTGCACGTCGATGTTGACGTCGAACGAGCGATGCGTGATCGGGTTGTCCGATGTGGCAACACGCGAGGAGAGCAGGCCCTCGTCGTTCGACTGCACGACGCCTCTCACCCAGCGCGGCACCGGCGCGGGGGCGTCCGCCGGAGCCTTGTCGTCGCCGACGTAGACCCAGTTCGGCGCAAACATCGTGTAGAGCGCGGTGCCGTTGCGCTGGCAGCCGTCCGGCTTCGCCTGCACGTTGGGATCGGGCTTCGTGTCCGCGATCGCGGCCGCGACTCCGACGGCCGCGACGACGAGTGCTGCGGCGGCGAGTCGCTTCACGGACGCGAGCCTACTCGCACGCTCCACGTCAGCCGGTAGCACCCGCTGCGGTTCGACGCGGGACAGCTCGACTTCGTGAAGCCGGCGTTCGCGCTCCGCCGGCCGGCCGCGGCCCGCGGCGACGCGAACCGGGCGACGACGACGCCCGGTCCGTCGTCGCCCACGAAGTTGCCGACCTCGTTCGCGCGCGGGCACGGCCACACCGGCCGCCCCGGCCCGTCGGCGTTGCCGACCGCACCGAAGTCGCACTCGCGTGCGACGGCGAAGAATCGGAACGGCTCGCCGCGCGCCAGCCACGCGTCGATCGTCTGGCGCAGCGGCAGCATCTGGCCGTCGCGCGCGAGGACGGTGCGGGGAAAGCGGGCCCACACCCCGGCGACGTTCCAGTAGAAGACGAACTCGCCGGGCGCCGTCGTGTTCTGGTTCGGCCGCGTCGACTCCTGGGCGGTGCTCGGGTCCATGGCGCGGCGAACGAGCACCCGCTCGACCGTCAGCCGCACCGGAAGCGGCAGGAGCCGCGCCGGCATCGGCGTCCAGCCCGCGTACACCTTCTTCGCGACGACGACGCGGTCGCCTGGCCGCGCGGCGATTCGGAAGCGCACATCGACTGTGCCTCCGTGAGCGCGCGTCGAGACGGGCGGCGCGTGAACGCTCCCACGGTCGACGACCCGCACGACGAGCCGCTTCGCACCCGGCGGCCGCGGCGGCGCCCGCACCGTGAACGCGTAGTCGCCGTTGACGTCGAGCGACGGCTTCGGCCCCGTCACGCACGCTTTGAAGGCCGCCGGGTCGGCCTTCGTCAGGTGTGCGCACTCCTCCTGACGGCCGGCCGGAGTGGCGTCGGACGAGACGAGGAGGTCGCCCTCGGCCTCGCCGCGCGGGCTCGTGGGCGACGCGCGTCCGGGCCGCCGCTCGAGCCAGAGTGCGCGCCAGGGATGGAACTCGGTGTGCTCGCCGGCCGGCTCGAAGTGGTCGCAGTCCCACGCCCACGAGCCGAGCATCGTGACCCGGTCGCCGCGATCCGGCCAGACCCACGCGGGCGTGTACGACGACTCCCGCTCGGTGTGCACGCGCCCTGTCTCGTCGTCCGCGCCTCTGAAGTTGCCGGTCTTGGCAACGGAGTCGCCGCCCATCAGGTACTCGTCCTGCGCGTCCGGCTTCACGTTCACCACGAAGTCGTAGCTCGTATGCGTCGTCGGCTGGTCGATGACCGTCGGGTAGGCGCCGAAATCCGGCAGAGGCCCGCCGTCGACGACCCCGCGCAACCAGCGCGGCGCCGGCGACGCCGTGTCCGCGGGCGCGCTGCGGTCGCCGACGTACACCCAGTTGGGAGCCTCGCGCTTCACGATCGCGACGACGTCGCGCTTGCAGCCGTCCGCCTCCGCCTGCGTCGCCGGGTCCGGTCGCTCGTTTGCGGCCAGCGCCACCGCCGCACCTGCGGCGGCCACGGCGACGGCCGCGGCGAGGCGCCTCACGACCTGATTATCACCGGCGTGCCCGCGAGCGCCTCGTGGAAGACGCGCCTCAGGATCGGGTTCGGGAGCCGGATGCACCCGTTCGACACGGCGCGCCCGATCGACCACGGCGCGTTCGTGCCGTGGATCGCCACCGGGCCGCCCTGCGTCCAACCGGTGAGCACGTTCGAGAACGCCGAGATCCCGATCGCGCCGGGCCCGAACGGACCGCCCCTGTCGGCAGGGATGAGGCGCTGGTTCACGTAGTAGCGCCCGGTCGGCGTCGGCGTCGCGGGCGAGCCGACGGCCACCGTCGCGGTCAGCTCGCGCTTACCTGCGCGGTACAGCGTGAGCTTCCGGTCGGAGACGTCGACGACGATCCGCGCCTTCACCGTGGCAACCTCGACGTCGCGCGCACGCACGAACCCGACGAGGCCGTTCGGCTTCATCGGCAGCTGGACGCGGTACCACGTCGGCGTGCAGTCGGGCCTCACGACCGCGCCGAGGACGCCGAAGACCGTCGGGTAGTCGTTGAGGTTGACCTTGCCGAAGCGCGCGATCAGCGTGCGGCCGGGCAGGCGGTACGCGAACGCCTGCCGCCTCACGACGGCCGCGTACGCGAGCCGCGGCGTGCGGAGCTGGAGCAGCGCCCCGGCGCGGCACTTCTCGGCCTCGGCGGCGAGGACGCCCTTGACGTCCGTCCCACGGTGCGACGAGCCGCAGCCGGCGGCGGCCAGGGCGACGAGCGCGAGTATCGAGACGCGGCGCACGGAACCAGTGTTCCCATGATTCGGCTCTCACTCACGTTCCTGGTCGACGAGGTGCTCGCCGAGCGGACTAGCCGCCGCGCATGACCTCGTAGACGGCCGCCAGGTCCTTGTCGCCGTGGTCGCCGGCCGCGCAGTCGAACTGCGCGGCGGTCGCTCGCAAGCCCGGGAGTTCGACGCCCGCATCCGCCGCGGCCTCG
>DASXTR010000040.1:0-1918 GCA_036505325.1 Gaiellaceae bacterium | reverse complement strand
TTCGCGAGCGTCTGCGACGCCACCTGCCCGAGGCTCTCGCCCGTCGTGAGCGCGCCCGCGCCGCAGGCGCGGCCGATCTCCTCGGCGATCCGGACCATGAGGCGGCGGTACACGACGACGCGCGCCACCGCGGGGACCGACAGCACTACCTCGCGCTGGATCTCGCCGAACGGGACGAGGAACAGGCGGGAACGATACTGCCACGACGTGAGACGGGCCACCAGCGCCCTGGCCTTGGCCTGTGACGTCGCCGGCAGGTACGGCACGCTGTGGAAGTGCACGAACACGACACGGCACCCGCGCTTCATCATGCGCCATGCCGCCACCGGCGAGTCGATGCCGCCGGACAGCAGCGCGGCCACGGTACCGCTGACGCCGACCGGCAGCCCACCCGGTCCCGGCTGCCGATCCGAATAGATGAACGTCTCGGCCGGCAGGACCTCGACGTGGAGCGTCAAGTGAGGCGCGACGAGATCGACGCGCGTGGGGATCCGCTCGAGCACGAAGGCGCCGAGCTCGCGGTTCAGCTCGACCGACGTCATCGGATACGACGTGAACGCGCGCCGCGCGCTGATCCGGAACGACGGCACCTCACGGCCGTCGACGAGCCGCGCCAGCACCGCCTTCATCGCCCCGACCTGCGACGGGACCCGGTACGCGAGCGCGAAGTTGGCGACGCCGCAGACACGAGCGATCCGGTCGCGCACCACCTCCGGCTCAGGATGTCCGGCCAGGTCCAGCAGGATCCGTCCGGGGAGCTGGACGACGCGCACCGGTGGGAGGTCGCCGGTCGCGTGCGCGAGGTTGCGGGCGAGGCGCCGCAGGAAGAGCGCGCGGTTGCCGCCCTTGAGGCTGATCTCGTGGTAGTGGACGATGACGCAGGGGCGCAGGTCCTTCACGGCGGTCTCAATATACGCCGTCCGGGAACGACGACAGCTGCGCGTGCCGGCCCGCCGCCTTGTACATGTGGACGCCCCCGAACGGGTAGCCGAGGATGCCGTCGTGGATCGCCCAGCTCCGGCCGCGCACGGTCTTCTCGAAGCCCGGCCGCCGGAACGGCGTCGAGTCGTCGAGCGCCGCGAGCAGCCGCCCGTCCGCCTCGAACCCGTCGTGGATCTCGTCCATCCGCTCGCGCCCCACGAGGTAGCCGCAGCCGTGTCGCTCGTAGAGGATGGCCGAGTGGTAGAACAGCGGCTCGATCAGGAAGAAGTCGGTGCCGAGCCGGCGGCAGAACTCCTCCACGCACCCGAGCACGCGGCCGACGAGGCGCAACCCGCGGCGGACCTGTCCCGGGGCGAGGCCGTCCGCGAGGGCCCGAGCCTCCTCGGCGAGATTGCGTGACATCGTTCCGTACAGCGTGTCCTGGCCGTCGGGGTCGCGATCGACCGCGTAGCGAGACGACGCCGGATCGTTGATCTGGACGAACGCCACCTTCGGGACGGCGAGCGGCGACGTCTCGACGTCGATCAACAGCAGAGGATCGCGGTCGTCCGGCGCCACGCGCACTTCCACGCGCGCCCAGGGTTGGTCGCGAGACGCCGTGATCTGCACGCGCGACGAGCCATCGGCGGCGCGGAGGGTCCGGCGATCCACGCCGAGGCGAGAGAGCAACTCCGTGGGCACGAGGCTCGCGTAGATCGCGTCGCGCTCGGGCGACGTGAGCTCGTTGACGTCCTGTATGGACCGGGGCCCGATCATCTGTTCAACATGGGGGGAGCGGCACCGCTGTCGGCGTCGAATCTCTCGTCGGCGTCGAATCTCTATTCAAATGTTCGGCTCGCCTTCGGCTGCGCCTCACCAGGCGGCGGGAATGGTCGCGGCCAGCTGCCGCGCGTGCGCCAGCTCGTCGGGCGTGTTCACGTTCATGAAGACGATCTCGGGCGCGCGGATCGCCGCCACGGTCGCCTCCGGGACCTCC
>DASXTR010000039.1:0-5577 GCA_036505325.1 Gaiellaceae bacterium | reverse complement strand
AGCGCCCGGCGTCCAATTCGCGCAGCGATGTCCGTCGCGTCGGCGGCGAACGCGTCGATCAACGACTCCGCCACGGCGCGGTGCGACCGGCTCAAGTCTTCTTGCCAGCGAACAACGAGACCGGCCTGCAGGAGCACCATGTGCATCTCGTCCAGCGGGGTGAGCCAGACCGTGTCGGCGTCGGGCATGCGCGCCCACTCCGACTCGGTCAGGGGTAGGCCCTCCTCCAGCGTGAAGGCGAACCGACCGCCGACGGGGAGCGCGCGGGAGACCTCGTCCACCAGCCTCTCCTTGTCGGGAAAGGCGAGCATCGTCTCGAGCAGAAGCACGACGTCGAACGTGCCGGGCGGGAGCGGCGGGACCTGCGCGACCTCGAAGCGGCAGGGGAGGCCGCGGGCGCGCGCGCGGGCGATGGCGACCGCGCTTGCGCTCGAGTCGATTCCTACGTAGCTACAGCCGAACTCCCGCGTGAGGAACCGACCCGGTCCGGCGACTCCGCAGCACAGGTCGAGCACGGAAACGCCCGGCGCGATGCCCGCGCGCTCCGCGATCGCCCGGATCTCCCCCGCGCGCATGAAGCTCTCCTGCTCCACGTACTCGCCAGGGTCGTAGGCTGCCTCCCGGGCTTGCCGCAGCGCCTCGTCGAACGGGCCGCGCTCGTCCTGCTTCACGGCCGCGCCACAAACTGATGCACGTCACCCACGGTACTTCGCTACGGATGTTCGAGCTCGCAGCATCGCGACGGGTGGCTCGGGGCCCGTTGACCGGGCTGGGCGCCCAGTTGCTGCTCCTGGCCGCGCTTGCGGCGACGGTCGGCCTGGGGCGCACCGGATGGGTCGTCGGGGCCACGTGCGCGCTGATCCTCGACACGGCGCTCGCACGCGCTCTCTGGCGCGACCCCGACGCGCGGCTTGGCCCGGCAGGCTGGGTGACGCTCACCCGGGCGACGTTCGCCGTCGGCGTCGCGGCGCTGACCGCGGACTCCTTCGAGCGGGACGTTGCGGTCGCGCCGCTCGTGGCGCTCGCATCCCTTGCGCTCGCGCTCGACTTCGTCGACGGACAGGTCGCACGGCGCACCGGGACGGTGTCGGCGTTGGGCGCGCGCCTGGACGGCGAGGTCGATGCCTTCTTGATTCTCGCCCTCAGCGTGGAGGTCGCACCGTCGGCCGGCATCTGGGTGCTCGCGATCGGCGCGGCGCGCTACGCCTTCCTCGCGGCCGGGTGGCCGTTCGACTGGATGCGCGCGCCGTTGCCGCGGCGCGACTGGCGCAAGGTCGTCACGGCCGCACAGGGAATCACGCTGACGATCGCGGCGGCGGAGGTCGTGCCGCCGGCTCTGACCCGCGCCGCCCTCGCCGTCGCGCTCGCCCTGCTCGCCGAGTCGTTCGGACGCGACGTCTGGTGGCTGCGGCGGCACCGCCGCGCCGCCGGCCGGCGGGTCGCTGCCCGTCGCGCCCGGGATCCGGGCGTGGTCACACTCCTCGCCCTCCTCTTCGTATGGATCGTCCTGGTGGCTCCGAACAAGCCGTGGCTGCTCACACCCGGCGCATTCGTGAGGCTCCCGCTCGAAGGGATCCTCGTCGTCATGCTGGCCCTCGTGCTGCCCACCGGCGCCCGGCGCCTCATCCCGTGGGTGATCGGCCCGGCGCTCGGCCTGCTGGTGCTGGTGAAGCTCGCCGACCTCGGCTTCTTCATCGCGTTCGACCGCCCGTTCAATCCGGTCGAAGACTGGAGCTACGCCTCGATCGGGGTCGAGACGACGCGCGACACCTTCGGCCGCACGGATGCCGACCTCGCAGTCGCCGGCGCCGTGCTGCTCGGCGTCGCCGCGCTCGTCCTCCCCACGCTGGCGGTGCTCCGCCTGACCCGGGTCGCGGCCCGCCACCCCCGGCGCTCGCTCCAGGCGGTCGCGGCGCTCGCCACCGCCTGGGTGGTCTGCTGGGCCTTTGGCGCGCAGGTCGTCTCGGGCATGGCCATCGCGTCCACGAGCGGGGCCGACCTGACGGTTGACGAGGTGCGTGCCGTGCGATCCGACCTCCGCGATCGAGCGCGCTTCAGCGCCGAGATCCAGAACGACCGCTACGCCAACGCGTCCGGCGACCGGCTCCTGGCGAACCTCCGCGGCAACGACGTCTTGCTCGTGTTCGTCGAGAGCTACGGGAGGCTTGCGGTCGAGGGATCCTCCTTCTCGCCGGGAATCGACGCCGTCGTCGACGCCGGGACGAGACAGCTCGCCGCCGCCGGCTTCTCGTCCCGAAGCGGGTGGCTCACCTCCGCGGTCTTCGGCGGCGGAAGCTGGCTGGCGCACGCCACGCTGCAGTCGGGGGCCTGGATCAACAGCCCGGCGCGCTACAACGCGCTCCTCGCGGGCGACCGGCTCACGCTCACGAAGGCATTCGGGCGCGCCGGGTGGAGGACGGTCGCCGACATGCCGTCGAACAACCGACCCTGGCCGGAGGGATCCTCGTTCTACCGCTTCGACAAGATCTACGACCGCCGGAATGTCGGGTATCGCGGCCCTAAGTACGCGTTCGCCTCGATGCCCGACCAGTACGTCCTGCTCGCCCTGCAGCGGCTCGAGCTGGCGAAGCCCCACCGTCGGCCTCTCTTCGCCGAGGTCGACCTCGTGTCGAGCCACGCGCCGTGGACCCGCGTCCCGCCCCTGATCGACTGGAGCCGCGTCGGCGACGGGTCGATCTTCAACCGGCTGCCCGTCGACCAGACCGGCTTGACAGACACCAAGCAGGGGTACGCCCGGTCGATCAGGTACACGCTTCGCGCCCTGTTCTCGTTCGTCGAGCATTACGGCCGCAAGAACCTCGTGCTCGTCGTGCTCGGCGACCACCAGCCCTCGCGAGTCGCCACCGGATACCGGCCGGGTCATGACGTGCCGATCTCCGTCATCGCGCACGACCCGGCGGTGATCGGCCGGATCGCCGGCTGGGGCTGGGTGGACGGGATGCGTCCCGGCCCTACGGCGCCGGTCTGGCCCATGAGCGCCTTCCGGAACCGCTTCCTCGACGCGTTCGGCTCCTGACTCGCGACACGGCGCCCGCGCCGACCACCGCGCGAGCCGCGGCCGAGCCCCGGACCTCGTCACGCGGGAAGCGGGAGGTCGAGCATGTGCTTGCCCCGTCGCACCTTCGTCTCCAGGTAGCGGACATTCGCGTCGGAGACGTGCACGCCGGTCCGCACCTGTGCGACAACGGTCACGCCACCGGAGCGGAGCTGCCGGGCCTTGTCCGGGTTGTTGCTGAGGAGTGCGATCTGCGACACCCCGAGCGCGTGCAACATCTGCGCGGCGGCGACGTACCTGCGCTCGTCCTCGCCGTGGCCCAGCGCGAGGTTCGCCTCGTAGGTGTCGACCCCGGCGTCCTGCAGCGCGTACGCCTCGAGCTTCGAGTAGAGCCCGATGCCGCGGCCCTCCTGCCGCAGGTAGAGCAGGTAGCCGCCGGCGTCGGCGATGCGCTCGACGGCCTCGCGCAGCTGCGGCCCGCAGTCGCAGCGCTGGCTCCCGAACACATCGCCGGTGAGGCACTCGCTGTGGGGGCGGATCAGCGGCACGGCGCGGCGTCCACCTGCCGGGCGAGCGGCAATGCGATCACCCAGCGCGAAGGCGAGGTGCTCCCGGCCGTCGACGAGCCCGTCGAAGCTGAATACCCGAGCGTCGGTCGCGTACCCGTCGGCGAACCGCAGGGGCAGCGCGACCTGCGTGCGGATCGTCGCGGTGGGAGGTCGTAACGCCATCCGTTGCCTCACTCAGCCGTCCCGGAAACGCGACGAGAGGGCGTACCGAAGGAGCACCACGTCGCCGATCTTGCGAACGTCGACGAGCGCCGCCCGACGGCCCGGATTCCAGGGGAAGGAGCCGTCGCGCACGAACCTGGGAGCCTCGGAGTCGCCGACGAACACCGGCGCGACGGTCAGCTGCAGCTCGTCGACGAGGTCCTCGGTGAGGAACTGCGTGTGGACCGTGGCGCCGCCCTCGACCATCAGCCGCTCGACGCCCCGCGCAGCAAGGTCGGTGCTGAGCGTGCGCATCTCCACGGTGTCGCCGGCGTCGACGACGGTCGCGACCGGCCCCAGACGGTCGCGCGCGTCGTCCACCATCGAACGTGCGCAATAGACGATCCTCTCGGCGTCACCGACCGTGAAGAAGTCGGCACGTGCGTCGAGCTCCGCGCGCCGGGTCACCGTCACCTTCATCGGCGACGCCGCCAGGCCCCGCGCAGCCCGCTCCTCGCGACGAGCCCGCGAGCGCACCAGGAGCCGGGGGTTGTCGATCCGAACGGTCGCCGCCCCGACCAGGATCGCGTCGCAGGAGGCGCGAACGGCGTCGACGCGGTCGAAGTCCGCCTCGTTGGACAGGAGCAGCCGCGAGGCGCCGTTGCCGATGTAACCGTCGATCGACATGCTGCAGGAGAGCAGGGTGTACGGGCGGTCACGCATTCGCGGCTCCTTTCGGCTGCACGACGATAGGCACGCGCTCCGCGAGCGGCGACGGCCCCGGCGGGGCGAACCACCCTGCGACGAGCACGAGCGCCCCCGGCAGGCTGGCGGCGAGCACCATGACGCCGTAGGCAACGGCGGTCGCGGCTCCGCGATCCGCGCCGAGGCCGGCCGCGGCGAACGCCCACGCGGTCGCCCCCTCGCGTGGCCCCCAGCCGGCGACGCTGGGCAGGACCATGGCCAGCATCGCGAGCAACGCCAGCGGCAGCATCCGGGAGGGCGGCGCGGTGACGCCCACCGTCCGCGCGGCGACCAGGAACGTGAGCGCATGGCCGAGGACGACCACCGCCGACGCGAGCGCGACCGCCGGCAGCGCCTTCCGGCGAAGCAGCCCGGCGCGGATGTCGGCCGCCACGGCGTTCCGCGCTCGCGCCCACCGGGAGCGCCCGCCCCCCGGCGCCCGGTCGACGAGGACGACGCCGACGGCCGTCGCGGCCAGCGTGACCACCACCAGCGGCATGAACGAACGCACGGGCGACGGCAGTACCAGAAGGACGAGAATCGTCAGCACGGCCTGCACGAACTGTCCGGTGACGCGCTCCCAGACGACGACCCGGAGGGCGCGGCCGACGTCCTGCACGGCGCGCCCGTGGCTGAGGCCGCGATGGACGTCCCCGGCGACGCCGCCGGGGAGCGTGAGGTTGAGGAACACCGACCGGTAGTAGGCCGCGACGGCGGCGGGCAGCGACAGATGGACGCCGAGGCCGCGGGCAACGATCGTCCACCGCCATGCACAGCAGCTGGTGGTGAGAACGCCGATGGCCGCCGCCGCCAGAAGAGCGCGGCCGTCGACCGCGCGCACGCCGTCGAGGAACGGGCCCGCGCCGAGACGCCAGATGACAGCGGCGAGCGTCGCCGCCGCGGCCGCGAGACGCGCCCACGAGGAGACGGTCCTCACGGCAGCACCAACAGGTCGGCGTGGCCAACGTTGACGGCGAGCCGGCCGGCTTCCGCCTCTCTCAGACGCCGGCGTCGATAGAGATCGGCGTCGGCGGCCAGCCCGGCCTCCTGCTCGCACGCCGCGCCGACCCACCCGGTGAGCCACTCCACGGCCAGGCCGGCCTCGGC
>DASXTR010000038.1:0-13492 GCA_036505325.1 Gaiellaceae bacterium | reverse complement strand
CGCACGGAGACGCTGCGCGCCTCGGGCGACGGGTCGCTCGCGGCGCTCACCGGCGGCTACCACGCGGCGTTCGTCGTCGGCGCGCTCTTCGCGGTCGGGGCGGCCACGCTCGGCGGCGTGCTTCTCCGCACCGCCGGGCCGGCGCCTGCACACGAGGGCGATCGGGCGCGTTGCGACCGCCCGGCCGTCGAGGTCGCATGATGGGCGCCCTCGTCGCATCGTCGCCCTGACGTACCTACCGGCCCGCGGATACGTCCTAACGAGGACTAGACCCGCGCCCCGGCGCGAGGTAGAAGTGCATTCGTGACCACGCGTCGGGACGATCGCGTCCTGCCGGAGACGAGGGCGCTCGCGATCTTCATCGTCCCGTTCCTCGTGGCGGCGTTCGGCCTGTACCTGTTCCCCACGCACACCGACTGGTTCGCGTGGCCCGTCAAGCCGACGATGACGCCGCTGATCATGGGCGCGGGCTACATCTCGGGCGCTTACTTCTTCACGCGCGTCGCGGTCGGCCGGCAGTGGCACCGCGTGCACCTCGGGTTCCTGCCGATCACCGCGTTCACGATCTTCGAGGCGATCGCGACGCTGAGGAACCTCGACCCCTTCGACCACGGCCGGGTCGCGTTCTGGGTCTGGGTCGTGCTGTACGCGATCACGCCGGTTCTCGTCCCGCTCGCATGGCTCCGCAACCGCGCGACCGATCCGGGCACGCTCGAGCCCGTCGATCTCTACGTGCCCCGGCGCGTCCGGACGATCCTGACGGCGGCCGGGCTGGTGCAGTGCGCCGTCGCCGCGGTCCTGCTGATCTCGCCGTCGACGATGATCGACATCTGGCCCTGGAAGCTGACGCCGCTCAGTGCCGGCGTGCTCGGCGGCTGGTTCGCGCTCCCCGGAGTCGTGGCGCTGATGATGGCGATCGACGGCCGTTGGAGCGCGATCCGCATCACGCTGGCGAGCCAGGCGATCGGGCTCGTGCTGATTCTCGTCGGCGTCGCGCGCGCCTGGGACGAGTTCGACACCTCCAACGTCGTGACGTACCTCTTCGTCGGCGGGCTCGCCCTGCTGCTCGCCGGGCTCCTCTCGCTCGTGACGTACACGCGCGGCCTGCAGCGCCGCGCCCGGGATGAACGCCCGCAGGCCGTCGCCGGGGTTCATGGAGTTCGGTAGTCCGCGCTACGCCACGGTGGACGGGCGGCGGCTTGCGTACGACGAGGTCTCCCCGCCCGAGCCGAACGGCACGGTCCTCCTGCTCTGCGGCATCGGCGCCAAGCGGCAGGGCTGGTACAAGCAGCTGCCGGTCCTCGGCACGCACTTCCGGACGCTGGCGCTCGATTACCGCGACGTCGGCGACAGCGACGAGGCGACGGAGCCGTACACGATCGGCGACGTCGCGGAGGACGTCCACGGGCTGATGCGGACGCTCGGCATCGAGCGAGCGAGCGTCGCCGGGGTCTCGATGGGCGGCTTCGTGGCCCTCGAGCTCGCACTGCGCCATCCGGAAGCGGTCGACAAGCTGGTCCTGATCGTGACGTCGGCCGGCGGGGCCACCCACGTGTCGACGAGCCCCGAGATCATGCAGCTGTTGACGCCGCGTGCGGACGAGGACGTCGAGACGGGCGAGGGGGCGCGGCGGGTGTGCACGGCGGTCGCGGCACCGGGCTTCGCCGAGCGCCACCCCGAGGAGATCGACACGTTCGTCGAGATCGCGCGCCACCGTCCGATGACGAAGGGCGCCTACCTCCGCCAGCTCGCGGCCAATCGCGGTCACGACGTCTCGGACCGGCTCGACCGGATCGACGCGCCAACGCTCGTGCTGCACGGCGACGTCGATCCACTCGTTCCGGCCGAGAACGGCCGCTACCTCGCCGACCACATCCGCGGCGCCGACCTCATCGTGTACCCGGACACGGGACACATCCCCGAGGTCGAGCGCGCCGACGAGTTCAACCGCGATCTGATCGCGTTCCTCGAGGCGTAGGCCGTGCCGCTCACGTGGGACGACGAGATCGACGCCATCCTCGGAGCGGACCTGACGGCGGCGCTGGGCTACCGGACGCCCGCCGGCGGAACGGTCGTCGTCGCGGTGGCGCCGATCGGACTGCGCGACCGCGCCGCAGGGACCGTCGGCTTCACGACCTCGCTGGCGTTCGGCAACAAGCTCGCGCGCATCGCGGACGACCCACGCGTGGCGATGGCGTTCCATGCACGCGACCACGGATCCGCCGACAGCCCGGCATACGTGCTCGTGCAAGGACGCGCCTGGGTGCTCCGCGACCCGACGCCCGAGCAGCGCGCGCGGGTGGAGACGCTCGCGACGGCGTTCCTCGGCGGCCGCAAGCGCGGCCCGTTCTGGGACCGGTGGCTGCGCGAGTACTACGACGTCCGCGTGCAGGTCCACGTCGACGTCGATCGCATCACGGTCTGGCCCGATCTTCGCTGCGCGGGGACGCCCCGGGTCGTCGGAGCCGACCCCGCCGAGGAACCTCCGCCTCCGCAGCGACCTCCGAAGAACGGCACGGGTCCGCGGGTCGACGCCGAGCGCGCGGGCCGGCGCGTGCGAGGCACCGCGCACGTCCTCCTCGGGCTCGTCGCGACGGACGGCTACCCCCTCGTCCTTCCCGTCGACGTCGGGAGCCAGGGACCCGACGGTCTGGCCGTCTCCGCTCGTTTCCCGCTCCCCGCCGGCGGCCGGCGCGCCGGCCTGCTCGGGCACAGCTACCGCCCGCAGCTGATCGGGCTCGAGGCCCGCCAGTACACCGGTTGGCTCCAGGTCGGCGAGGACGGCCGCGGCCTTTACGCGCCGCACACCGAGCACGGCTACAAGGCGCCGGCGAACAAGACCCTGCTGCTCTTCCTCAACGGCGCGCTCGCCAAGCGCGGCGTGCGCAAGGCGCGGCGCGCCGGTGCGCCGGCGCTCGACTGACGTGGACGTCGTCGCGCCTGCAGGCACGCGCACGATCGCCCGGCTGTGGCGGGACGGAGTCGCGCAGGAACGCGAGTGGCCCGCGTACCTCGTCGAGCAGGACGGCGACTGGCGCGCCGTCACCTGGGAGGAAGCCGGCCGCCGCGTCGACGAGCTCGCCAACGGCCTGCTCGCGCTCGGAGTCCGGAAGGGCGACGCCTTCGCGATTCTCGGCGGCACGCGACTCGAGTGGTGCCTGTTCGACTTCGCGCTCGCGTGCGTCGGCGCCGTCGGGGTCGGCGTGTACATGAACAGCTCCGCGAAGGACGCGCGCTATGTCGTCGAGCACTCGGACTCGATCGGAGCGCTCGTCGAGGACGAGGCGCAGCGCGCGAAGCTCGAAGGGGTCGAGCTGCGTCACGTCCTGACGTACGCGGACCTCGACGACCTCGCCGCGAGCGGCCGCGCGTACGCCGCCGAGAACCCCGGTGCGCTCGACGAGGCGGTAAATGCGATCGGCGAGGACGATCTCTTCACGCTCATCTACACCTCGGGCACAACGGGGCCGCCGAAGGGCTGCATGATCACGCACCGCAACTACTACGTGCTGGTCACGGTCGTCGACCGCCTGCCGCAGTTCACGCTCGCACGCGACACGATCCTGCTCTTCCTGCCGCTGGCGCACAACTTCGGCCGGCTGATGCATCTCGGGGGGCCGTACATCGGCTACACGCTCGCGCTCCTGGGCGACCCGCTGCGTGCCGCGGTCGCGCTGCCGCAGGTTCGGCCGGAGGTCTTCCCGAGCGTGCCGCGGTTCTACGAGAAGGTCCACGGCGCCGTCCTCCAGGCGCTCGAGGGCGCGAGCGGCCCGAAGCGCCGCGTGGGCGGGTGGGCGCTGCGGGTCGGTTACGAGGTGAGTCGACTGCAGCAGGCCGGGAAGCCGGTCCCGCCCGCGCTCGCCGTGCGCCACCGCCTCGCCGACCGGCTCGTCCTCTCGAAGGTGAGGGCGCAGCTCGGGGGCCGGCTCCGGATCGGGTTCTCCGGCGGCGCGCCGCTCGCGAAGGAGATCTGCGAGTTCTTCCATGCCGTGGGAATCCTCGTGCTCGAGGGCTACGGGCTCACCGAGTGCACGGCGGCCGTGACGGTCAACCGGCCCGACGAGTTCCGCTTCGGTACGGTCGGCCCGGCGGTGCCCGGCGTCGAGCTGACGCTCGCGGACGACGGCGAGCTGCTGATCCGGGGCGAGACGGTGTTCGCCGGCTACTTCAAGGATCCCGGGGCGACCCGCGAGGTGCTGGACGACGACGGCCTCCTCCATACCGGCGACGTCGCGGCGATCGATGCCGACGGCTTCGTGACGATCACGGACCGCAAGAAGGACATCCTCATCACCGCCGGCGGCAAGAACGTCGCACCGCAGAACCTCGAGAACCTGCTCAAGCTGTCCCCCGTCGTCTCACAGGTCGTCGTCGTGGGGGACCGACGGCCGTTCGTGGCGGCACTCGTCACGCTCGACCCGGCGTGCGGGCTGGAGCCGGGCTCGGACGAGGCGCGCGCGGCGGTCCAGGAAGCGGTCGACACGGCCAACGCGGAGCTCTCCCGCTACGAGCAGGTCAAGCGCTTCCGGATCCTGCCGCGCGACTTCTCCGCCGACGAGGGCGAGCTCACACCGACCCTGAAGGTGAGGCGCCGCATCGTCGAGCAGCGCTTCGCCGGCGAGATCGAGGAGCTCTACGCATGAGCACGAAGGTGATCGTCGTCGGCGCCGGCGTCGGCGGGATCGCCGCGGCGATCGAGCTGCGCAAGCATGGCTTCACGGACGTCACGCTGCTCGAGCGGGCGCCGGATTTCGGCGGGACCTGGTTCTACAACAGCTACCCGGGTGCCGCATGCGACGTGGCGAGCCATCTCTACTCTTTCTCGTTCGCACAGCGCCGCGACTGGTCGCGCCTGTGCTCGCCGCAGGACGAGATCCTCCGCTACCTGCATGCCGTCGCGCACGATCACGGCGTCGACCGGCTCGTCGTGCCCAACACCGAGGTCTCCTCGTGCGCGTGGGACGACGAGTCGCACCGGTGGACGGTCACGAGCGCCGACGGCCGTGCGTGGGACGCCGACGCGGTCGTCGTCGCTACGGGGCAACTGCACCGGCCGGCGCTCCCGCGCATCGCGGGGCGCGACGAGTTCGCGGGCCACAGCTTCCACTCCGCGGAATGGGACCACGCCTACGACCTGCGCGGGAAGCGCGTGGCGGTGATCGGAACGGGCGCGAGCGCCGTGCAGTTCGTTCCCGAGGTCGCGACGGCGGCCGAGCGCCTCGTCGTGTTCCAGCGGACCGGCAACTGGTTCCTGCCGCGCAAGAACCGTCCCTACCCCGCGCCGGTCAAGGCGATCATCCGGCACGTCCCCGGCGTCCAGGCGTTCCGGCGCCGCTTCCTGTACCAGTACGCCGAGTCGCTCACGCTCATGATCCGCCACCCGCGCACGGCGGGCCGCATCGGGCACGCCCGCTCCGCGCTCTTCATGCGCTGGCAGCTCAGGGACCCCGAGCTGCGGCGGAAGGTCTGGCCGAACTACACGTTCGGCTGCAAGCGCGTCCTCTTCAGCTCGTACTTCCTGCCTGCGCTGCAGCGTCCGAACGTGGAGCTCGTCACGGACGCCGTCACCGGCATGACGCGCGATGCGGTCGTGACCGCCGACGGCACGGAGCATCGCGTCGACTGCGTGATCTACGGCACGGGCTTCCGGACGAACGACTTCATGTTCCCGATGGAGATCAGCGGCGCCGGGGGACGCACGCTGCGCGAGGCATGGGCCGACGGCGCACGCGCCCACCTCGGCATCTCGGTCCCGGGATTTCCGTCGCTGTTCTTGATGTACGGGCCAAACACGAACACCTCCGGCGGCTCGATCATCGTCTACGAGGAGGCCCAGGCTGCATACATCCGCACGGCGCTGCAGCACGTGCGCGACCGCGGCGCGGCGGCGATCGACATCCGCGCCGAGGTCGAGGTCGAGAACGACCGGCGGGTGCAGGCGCGGTTCGCCGGCACGGCGTGGGACCCGCTGTGACTCGTGGTACCGCGACGCGACCGGCCGGATCGTCGCGAACTGGCCGGGCTACATGCGCGAGTACGAGGCGCGGCTGCGAACGCTCGACCCGTCCGAGTTCACGTTCGTCCCGGCCACCGAGCGGTCGCCGGCGACGGTGGCCTAGTTGGACGGTTCGACGAAAAGATCGGCGAAAGCGTCTTCGACGCTCACTTGCGCGAAGGTGCCGCCAACGGCTCGACCGACGTCCGTCTGAACGTGCTCAGGCGGAACGCTTGCAAGCGCCCTGGCAGAGCTGGGGTCAGGTCTTGCTTTGCCACATTTTCCGACGTGTGGGAGAGCTGGGGTCAGGTCTTGCTTTGCCACATTTTCCGACGTGTAAATCGGAACGGCCGACGCTCGGCGACGGTGCACCTTCCCGGTTTCAAATCGCACGATGTTGCAGCGCAAGACCTGACCCCAGCCGCTCGCATGCGCGAGTACGAGGCCCGCCTGCGAACGCTCGATCCGTCCGAGTTCACGTTCGTGCCAGTTCCGGAGCGGTTGCCGGCGACGCTCGCCTAGAGAGACTTGATCTTCACGAGTCGCGCTGGTTCTACTGCTCGTCCGCGCGAGGAATGTTCTCGAACTGCGACTCGCGCCAGGTCGTCGAGAAAGAACCCTCGCTTGCGCCGACTGCCAGCAGAACCTACAGCTGCTGTTGGGCGCTCGACCGCTCGTCATGTTCGGCGACGAGCGTCTCGTGGCCGCTCACTGCTACGAAAACGTTGGCCCCGAACGCCGTCAGGCCGAAGAGGTGCTGGAGCGCATGCCAGTCCGGGTCGTCGGCGTCACCGCGCGGCACCCTCGGTATCTCGCCGATCTCACGTACAACCCAGCCCGCCATCGAGCTCAAGCCGCGAGTGTGTAGTCGCCGACGTAGCGGCTCGCGTAGGCGTATGGGTGGCGGAATGCGTCCAGCGCGTCGGCCGGCTCGACATCGATTCCGAACGAGTCGCCGCGGCGCTCGTCCTCGACGGCGATGGAGACGCGGTTCGTCCGCGGGTTCCAGAGCAACGTCACCTCGATGCCGTTGTCGCTCCGGCGATCCAGCTCGCGGGCCCCGATCTCGGATGTCGTGCACATGACTTCTCCTCGTCCCTTTCCTGGTCGGTTCGGATGTCCCTTAGACCGGTCGGGAACGGGAAACTCATCGGTTCCGAGCTACGGAGCGAGCGCCACGCAGATCCGTTCGCTGAGCGGTACGTCGAGCCCAGAGACGGAGAGCGTCTCGCCGGTGTTCCCGTCGATCACGAAGCGGCCCGCCTGCGCGTAGATGATCCCGAGGCCCGGCACGATGAAGTGCCGCTGGTTGCCGGTACCGATGATGATGTTCGTCGCCGGGTCGAGATGGATCATCGCCGGGCTCACGGACGAGATCGTCTTGCCGTTCGCCGAGTAGGACTCGAGGAAGTAGGCGCCGCGGTCGAGCTCGCGCACCGCGGTGCCGTTCGCGTCGAAGAAGGTCGTGATGAAGAAGGTGCCCTGGTTGCGGTACGTGACTTCGAACGGGCATGGGTTCGGGCCACCCACTGGATAGACGAACGTCTCGTCGAGCACCAGCATCGAGCGGGCCGGCGGCGCGCCGGACGCGGCCGGAGCCAACGCAAGCGCGGTCACGGCGAGGAGGAGGATGCAGCGAAGCGCGGCGGGCATGATGACCTCCAGGGTCGCGGACTGCAAGAGTCCTTTTGCCCCCCGCAAATGAACGTTCGCTCCACCTTAACCCGTTCGGATCGCGTTCGAGAGCAGCTCCGCCTGTTCGCACTGTCGTTGCCCGGCGCCGCGGAGGACTTCCCGTGGGGCGAGCGGGTCGTCAAGGTCAACCGCAAGGTGTTCGTCTTCCTCGGTGCGGACGAGCGAACCGGTCCGGCAGTGATGACCGTAAAGCTCGTCGAGTCGCACGGCCATGCGCTCGCGATCGAGGGAGCCGAGCCGACGGGCTACGGGCTCGGCCGGTCGGGCTGGGTGAACGTCCCGCTGCACGCGGACGGCATCACGCTCGACCTCCTCCGCGACTGGGTCGAGGAGAGCTACCGCATCGTCGCGCCGAAGCGGCTCGTCGCCGAGCTGGACCGCTAACGCCGGTTGCACGGACGACCGTGGAAGCAGTCGTCGACGAGCTGCGCGAGAGCGCGCTCGTCCCACGCGTTGAAGAAGTCCGCATGGCCTGAGAACTGGCCGCCGGAGGCGAGCGCGACGCCGGGTCCGCCCGCGATCGGGTAGCGGATCATGGCGCGGATCAGCGGCACCTTGACCGGGTGCGAGGGCGGGCAGACGTAGTCGCGGCTGTAGGCCATGTGGCTCATGTGATCGGGGCTGTCGAGCCGCTTGCCGTCCCAGCAGTCCGGGAAGTCGACGTGCAGCTCGAGATACGTCTGCACGCGTTCGCCGATGTGCTTCTGGACGAGCGGGCACGCCGGGCACGCCTTGACGAATGCGTCCCGCGCGCGGACGACGCCGCATGTCGACCTCCCGGGCTTCCGCCGGGGCAGCGCGAACGTCACGGTTGCGATCGCCGGCCGGCGGGAATCCTGTTCACATGGACGTTGCCACCGCGATCGTCGTCGTCCTGGTCGTTCTCGTCCCGGCCGTCCTCGTCGGCGTCCTCTTCGTCTGGGCGGCCGTCAAGGACGGACAGGAGGACACCGCCCTGCAGAAGAGGCTCGGCATCCGCCGCCGAACGAGGCTCGGACGCTAGTCCTCGTACAGCGTCTCGCCGCGATGGAGGCGGCGGGCGATCTCGAACGTCTGTCTCTGGGAGCGCGTCGTCGTCGCATGCGCGGCCAGGTAGCGCGCGGCGGCGAGCAACGGGAGTGACGCGTCGGCCGTCCCTGCAAGCAACTCGTGCTGGCGGATCGCCGCCTCGACGCACTGGATGGTGTGGAAATTGCGGTTCTCGCGGACGAGCGCGGAGCCGAGCGCCGCGACGAGGCGCGCCGGATCGCCGCCGGTGCCGAGGTAAGACGCGGCGAGCTGCCCCGCCTCGTCCACCTGCTGCTGCCGATCGAGCAGGCGCGGCAACTCGGCGAGGAGCGCGGCCGGGTCGGCGCCGGTGTCGGGTGTCGGCAGTCGCGTGGCCGGCACGTTGAGGAAGCGGTCGAGGTGGACGCTCGCCGCCGCGTCGAGCGCGCCCCGCAGGAGCTCGGGCGAAGGCGAGCGACGAAGGCCCTGCTCGACGGCGTTCGCGAACGTGAACGTGTGCAGCGCGGTGTCCCAGTCGCCGAACTCGTTGGTGGTCGGGAACCGCGCGATTCGAGTCGCGGCCGCGAAGGAGACGGCCGAGGCGAGCTGTACCTCGGTGGCGCCGCCGCGGAGCGCGTCGAGAAGCGCGTCGAGCATCGGCGCCGCCTCACCGCCCAGAATCGTCTCCACGAGCTCGGCGCGCCCGTCCCACGCGCCGCGCCCGGAGGCGCCGTCGGCGAGCGCGTACGGGAGCTCGTCGAACGCGCGCTCGAGGAGTGCGACGAGGTCGACCGGATTGCGCCACGCGTTCGCCTCCTCCATCCGCTCGGCGCCTGCGAGCTGCGCCGGGAGCGAGGCCAGCACGTCTTCGGCGCGGTCCCAACCCGCCACGTCGAGCGCTTCGAGCGCTTTGTTCACGAAGTCCAGCGTGTGGCCGCCGTCGAGGTAGCGGTGGTCGGTGGCCGCGGCGAAGAGCATGTCGGCGAGCGACTGCGGTCCGACGCCCGCTCTCACCGCGGAGACGAGCGCGCGCTCGGCTCCCTCCGCGTCGCGCACCTCGACGAAGCGGCGGAACCACACAGCCAGGCGCGCCGCGTCGGGGGCGCGGCCGGGTAGCGCGTCGAGCCGGAAGCGCGGCGGTTGCATCGAAGAGTCCTCGGCGACGTCGGCGACGCCGTGGTAGAGGGCCGCGGCCCGGTCACCGGATTCGAGCCGCCGCGCGAGATTCATGAGGCACGTGAGCGTCGTCAGCCCGCGGAACCAGCCGCCTCCGCGTCGCGTCACGCCGAAGTCCAGCGCGGCGCGGAAGATCTCGACGCCGGTCGGGTCGGTCTCGAGCAGCGCGATCGTCGCCTTCGCCAGCACGAGCGGGATGTCGCGCTCGAGCCCGTCGCGCAGCCGCTTGCGCTGGTGCGCGGTCGCGTCGCCGACGGGAGTCAGGTCGACGAGGACGTCGTCGTCGTCGAGCTCGACCTCGAAGCGGCGCAGCTCGTCCGCCCACTGGTCGAAGGTGCCGCCGGTGCCGAGGTCGAAGCGCGCGTGGTGCCAGTGGCATGTGAGGATGCCGTCGCACACCGTCCCGCGATGGAGCGGGAAGCCCATGTGCGGGCAGCGGTTGTCGACGGCGTAGACCTCGTCGCCCTCTGCGAACAGGCAGACCGTGTGCCGTCCGAGCCGGACGACCAGCCGACCCGCGGCGCGCAGCTCGGAGAGCGATGCCGCGCGGACGCGACGTTCGTGGGCGACGGTCGCCATGCGCAGAGGCTAAAACCTCAAGTAAGGTTTAAGTCAAGTGCCAGACGAGCTGACCATCGGCGAGCTCTCCGCCCGCAGCGGCGTCGCCCCGTCCGCCCTTCGCTTCTACGAGGAGCGCGGGCTCATCGCCGCGGGCCGGACGAGCGGAAACCAGCGCCGCTACGACCGTGCGACGCTTCGCCGCGTCGCGCTGATCCAGGCCGGGCGGGCAGCGGGCATCCCGCTCGAACGGGTCCGTGCCGCGCTCGACACGCTGCCCGCCCACCGCAGTCCGACGCGCCGCGACTGGGAGCGCCTCTCACGCAGCTGGCGCGACGACCTCGACGCCCAGATCGCGACGTTGCAGGCACTTCGCAGCCGGCTCACGACGTGCATCGGCTGCGGGTGCCTGTCGATCGACGTCTGCGGGTTGCTCAACCCCGACGACGAGGCCGGGACGAGCGGCGCGGGCGCGCACTACCTCGTACGAGACAGCACGCGCGCCGCGACGACCTGAGTCGGGATGATGATCGAGCTCGACCGTTAAGTCGCCCCCGCGACGAATTCTCGGGCTTCCTCCGCGAGCTTGGCCCAGCGCCGACTGTGGTCGGCGCCGACCGCGACCCACTCCTTCATCGCGCGCCCACGGCCCGCGTCGAACGGCGTGCCCGCGCCCGCGGCGACGAGCTCGTCGACGCGCTCCCGCGGGAGCTTCAGGACGAGCTCGCCGCGGGAGAGCATCGCGAAGATCCTGCCGTCGACCTTGAGCGCGGAGTCGCCGAACTTCCCGCCCTTGCCGACGGAAGGCGGTGCGACCGAAGGGTCCGCGCCGAACCGGCTGACGAGCCGCTCGAAGAGCGCTTCCGCGTCCTGCGTCACCGCTCCTCGCCGCGCGTCAAGCCGCGGACTCCTTCACGAGCTCTGCGAGCTGCGCCCGCAGCCGTTCGATCTCGAGCGTGTGCTGGTGGATCTCGAGGAAGGACGCGCCGCGATCCTCGAGCAGCGCGCGAACGTGCACGAGACCCTTGATCCGGAGGAGCAAGTCGTCGATACGCTCACGCAGGAGCTCTTCCTCGCCGCTCATGCTCTCTCCGTCGCGACCTCGGGCAGCTGCTCCCGGCGCCGGACGAAGAGCACGGTCTTCGCCCAGTCGGGCATCCACCAGTTCGCGTCCCCGAGCAGGCGCATGAGCGCCGGCACGAGCAGTGCGCGGATCACCGTCGCGTCGAAGATGATCCCGGCCGCGAGACCGATCGCGAACTCCTTGATCTCGAACCCCGGGCTCGACGAGAGCACGAGGAAGGCGAACATGAGCACCAGCGCTGCGCTGGTGACGAGCTTGCCCGTGCGCGCGAGGCCGAGCTCGATCGCCTTCTCGGTCGAGCCCGTCTCGTCGTAGGCCTCCCGCATCCGCGTGAGCATGAAGACCTCGTAGTCCATCGAGAGGCCGAACAGGAACGCGAAGATCATCAACGGGATCCAGGCCGTGATCGCCTGCGTCGCGTCGATGTTCCACAGCGACGAGCCGTGCCCCCACTGGAAGACGAAGACGATGATCCCGAAGGCCGCGCCGAGCGAGACCAGGTTCAGGAGCGCCGCCTTGATCGGAAGCACGATCGACCGGAACGCGCGCGCGAGCAGGATCAGCGTCAGCAAGATCACGAACGCGAGGACGTACGGGAAGTTGCCGTACACGGCGTGCACGAAGTCGCGGTCGACCGCCGAGACGCCGCCGAGCGTCGCGCTCGTTCCCTTCAGCTCCTGGTTGACGCCGTCGACGATCGGCTGGATCCCGCTCGCCGCGCCGTCGATTGCCGGGAACGCCTCGACGATCGAGCTGTCTCCGCGTTTCCACGCCTTCGGCGCGACCGCCGCGGTGACGCCGTCCACCGTGCGCAGCTTCGCGGCGACCGCCTCGGGATCGCCGCCGTGCTCCACGAGAACGTCGAACGGCTTCATCACTCCCGGGCTGATCCCTGCAGCGGTCAGCGCGTCGCGTCCGGCGATCGCGTCGCCGCTGCCGGGGAAGTTCTTCAGCTGCGCCTCGTTCGGGTTCAGCTGCGTCCCGATCCCCGCCAGCACCAGGACGACCGCGATCCCGGCGATCGCGGTCGGCCAGGGCCGGCGGTTGACGAAGCGAGCCCACCGGCCCCAGGGGCCGTCCTCGGGATGGCCGCGGTCGACAAAGCGCTTCGGCAGCACGCGCACGCTGTTGATCCGCGTCCCGAGCACGGCCAGCAGCGCGGGCAGCAGCGTGATCGCCGCCAGCACCGACACCGCCGGAATCAGCATCCCGCCGATCCCCATCGAGCGAATGAACGGCAGCGGCAGGATGATCAGCGACAGCAACCCGACCGCGACGGTCGAGCCGGACACGATCACCGAGCGGCCGGCGTGCGTCATGGTCTCCACCAGGGCCGTCTCCACATCCTCGCCCTCGCGCAGCTCGTCGCGGAAGCGGAAGATCATGAGCAGCGCGTAGTCGATCGCGACGCCCAGCCCGACGAGCGCGATCAGGAACTGCACGATGATCGAGACGTCGGTGATGTAGGTGAGGATCCAGACCAGCGTGAACGTGTTCAGGATCGACGCCACCGCCACCGCGAGCGGCATCGCGATCGCCGGCAACGTCCCGAACACGAAGAACAGGATGATGAGCGCCCCGATCCCGCCGATCACGCCCTCGAGCAGCACGCTCGGGCCGGTCGTCTCGCCGTTCGCGCTCGCCTCCGCGATCGGGTCGTGCCCGGTCACGTGCACGGTGACGTCGCCCGGCAGCCCGGCGGCCGCCGCGTTCCGCGTTTGCTCGGCGCCGCTCTTCGTGTCGAACCTGACGGTTCCGGCCGGATAGATCTCCTGGAAGGCGGTGTGCCGGTCCTTCGAGACGTAGGCGAGGCTGCCGGTCGAGAAGAACGAACTCGTGCGCGAACCGGGGTTCGCCTTGGCCGCGCGGTTCATCGCCGCACGGATCGCATCGCTCTTGGTCGCGTCACCGCTCGTGTGGAAGACGACGACGTTCGGCGCGCGCTCGCCGGTGCCGAACTGCTTCAGCATGTCCTGGTTCGCCTCGTAGGCCGAGTA
>DASXTR010000037.1:0-2899 GCA_036505325.1 Gaiellaceae bacterium | reverse complement strand
CACAGGAACGTGCCCGTGAGGTTGACGTCCAGCACGCGCCGCCACTCGTCGACCGGGTACTCCTCGACCGGCGCCGTCGGACCCGCCACGCCTGCGTTGTTGACGAGCACGTCGACGCGGCCGTGCCGCTCGACCGCGCGCGTGACGAACACGGCGACCGATGCATCATCAGTCACGTCGAGCTCCGGTAGGTCACCGCCCAAGACCTCGAATCCGTCCTCACGTAGCCGTTCGGCGATCGCCGTCCCGAACCCGCCGGCGGCGCCGGTGACGACCGCGACCCTACCCACGTGCGAGCTCGCGGAACCGGTCGACGGTCTGGCGGACACCCTGCCTGAGCGGCCGCCATTCGACAGGCCCGAGCGCCGCCTCGAGCGCGCTGCCGTCGAAGCTCGCCGGCGTCGCGGCGAAGGGCGCGTCCTCGAACGTGATCCGGGCACCCGGTGCGGCCGCCTCGATCGCGGTGACCACCTCGTTCATGTCGTGCGGGCGACCGCCTGCGTCGTAGACGGGCGCCCCTTCGGAAACCGTCCGCGCGGCGCGGACGAACAGGCGCGCGACGTCGCCGGCGTGGTTCAGCGGCGAACGGCCGCCGTGCACGATGTGGAACGGCTCGCCGCGAGCAGCAGCCTCCATCGCGAGCGTGATCGACGCCGTCACGCCTCGGTCGCGGCCGACGCCGTAGACGAGTGCCGGGCGGACCCCGATGCTCGGGAACCCGTCCTCGGACCAGAACGAGGCGGCGGTCCCCTCGTTCGCGCGCTTCCACGTCCCGTAGAGCCCGCCGCCCGCGAGGGCGGCGATCGAGCTCGCGTAGACGAGGTTCGCGCCGGCCGAACGCGCCGCGTCGAAGACGGACACGGTGCCGAGGACGTTCACGCGCGCGCCCGCGAGGTGATCGTCGCGGCAGTACGGGTACTGCAGCGCCGCCAGGTGCACGACGTGCGTCGCGCCGTCCAGGGCCGCAGCAACCGACTCGGGATCGGTGACGTCGCCCTGGACGAACCGAACACGCGTGAGGTCCGCCTCGTCGAGCAGCAACGCGGCTCGGCCGGGACCGGACGCAACGTCGAAGGCGACGACGTCGGTTCGCTCGCGCACGAGCTCCGCGACCGTCCAGGCGCCGATGCACCCGTGCGCGCCGGTGACGACGAACCGCTCGCTCATTCGTCGAGGGCGCGGTCGAACAGCGCCGGCTCGCCCGGAAGCAGCGCCTTCAGCTCGTCCGTGAACCGGCCGTCGACGAGCACGAACGCCATCCGCGCCGGTTCGTCCGTCGCGTTGACCCAGGCGTGGTCGGTGCCGCGCTGGACGACGACGTCGCCGGCGTGGAGCGCGGTCTCGCTGCCGTCGTCGAGCACGAGCGTGACTTCGCCCGTGAGCACGATCCCATAGTCGATCGTCTCCGTGCGGTGCATCGGCGAACGCGACCGCGAGTCGAGGTCGACGAGGCGGACGATCGTGCCGTTCGGGTCGGGCGGAGTCACGAGCGAGCGGTCGGTCGGCTCGCGCGGCTCCGCCGGCGCAATCGGCGCGGGAGCCGCCGCCGTGTTCCAGAGCTCGTGCAAGGTCGCGCCCGGAATCGCGTGCGACTTCGGAGCCGGCCCGTCCGCGAGGACGACGGAACGTCCGTCGGCGTCGTGGCCCGTCACCACGCGGCGGGGCGCGGTCACCGCAGGTGGTCCGTCACCCACGCGACGATCGTCGGGACGACCGGCCCTTCACCCATGTGGCCGCCGTCGAAGACGCGGGCCGCCTTCGGATCGCCGTGGTCGAGACTGAGGTAGATGTCGTCGATCGAGTTCTGCACGTCGTCGCGGCCGTTCACGAGCAGCAGCGGCGCGGACGGCTGGTCGAGCAGCCCCTGGTCGAGCAGCGACAGCTCCTGACACCGCGCGACGTAGTCCTCGAAGGTCTCGCCGCCGAAGATGCGCGCACGCGCCTCCATCAGGTCCATGAGGTACGACGACGCGTTCCTCGAGCGCTGCTGCCACTCGGGCGTGAACGTGATGTGGACACCCCCACCCCAGTTCACACAACAACTCAGGCGATCTCGGTGGGTGTACGCGAGCTTCATCGCCCAGTACCCGCCGAACGACGCGCCGACGGCGGCGCAGCGGCTCGCGTCCAGATCGTCCTGCGCCGCGATCCAGTCGAAGACGGGCGTCCACTGCCGTTCCGCGTCACGCGACGCGAGCACCGGCGACTCGCCGACACCGGGTATGTCGAGGAGCAGCACCGCGTACCCCTTCGAGCGGAAGAGCGTGCCGGTCCGCTCGTACATCTCCTCCTTCCACGTGTCGATACCGCCCCAGACCATCACGACCGGCGGCCGCTCGACTCCGGCGGGCCGGAGGACGTAGAACGGCAGCTCATCGTCGTCCACCGGCACCGAGACGCGCTGCACCGGCGGATCGTCGAGGCTCGTCGCCTCGAGGAAGAACCTTCGCGCACGTGCGTACTGCTCTTCTTTCGCCGGGTGGTTGGGGACGGGGTAGCGGCCGAGGAACGAGATGCGGTACGCCTGCAGCAACGCCTCGCGTCCTGCGCCGGCGTCGGCGAAGCGGTCGGCCGCCGCGCCCCAGCAGGCGGCCCACGACTCCGGATCGAGTCCCTCCAGCGCCTCGATCGCGTCTCGCGCAGCGTCCTCGTCGACGGTGTCGAGCGGATGCGCGCGGCGCTCGAGCCGTTGCAAGAGCCACGTGCGGGCGTCGGCGAGCGACGTCATTCGTCGAAGATCGCGACGACGCGCGCCCACGCGGCGCTTGCGCGCTCGAGCTTGAACGGGAAGGCCGAGACGACGAACCCCGTCGGACGCGGGAGCGCGTCGAGGTTCGCGAGCCGCTCGATCTGGCAGTACTCCTTGCGGCGGCCGAGCAGGTGCGACTCCCAGAACTGC
>DASXTR010000036.1:0-15548 GCA_036505325.1 Gaiellaceae bacterium | reverse complement strand
GGGGTCAGGTCTTGCAGTGACGCATTTTGTTCGTTCAAAGGGAGGAAATGTGGCAACGCAAGACCTGACCCCGGCCGGAGCGCACTACATCCGCGAGTACGTCGCATGGATGCAACGGCTCGGGTTCGCCGCGACCGGCCGCTAGCCGATCTCCCTACCCCCGCAGGTAGGCCAGCACGGCCAGCACGCGCCGGTGGTCCTCGGAGCTGGCCGGGAGCCGAAGCTTCGAGAAGATGCTCGTGACGTGCTTCTCGATCGCCCGCTCGGTGACGACGAGGCGTTCGGCGATCGCCCTGTTCGACCGGCCTTCGGCCATCAGCTCGAGCACCTCGCGCTCGCGCGGCGTGATGCCCGCGAGCGGGTCGTCGCCGCGGCGGCTGCCGACGAGGCGCGAGACGATCGTCGGATCGAGCGCCGAGCCGCCCTCGGCGACGCGGCGGACGGCGGCAGCGAACTCGCCGAGGTCGGCGATGCGGTCCTTCAGCAGGTAGCCGACGCCCTCGGCGCTCTCGGACAGCAGCTCCATCGCGTACTCGGCCTCGACGTACTGGGAGAGGACGAGCACGCCGGTCTCGGGATGGTGCTCGCGGATCTCCTTCGCAGCGCGCAGACCCTCGTCGGTATGGGTCGGCGGCATGCGGATGTCGACGACGGCGACGTCCGGCTTGTAGCTCCGCACCTTGAGCATCAGCTCCTCGGCGTCCCCGGCCTGGCCCACGACGTCGAAGCCGGCCTCCTCGAGCAGCCGCGCCGTGCCCTCGCGCAGGAGCACCGAGTCCTCGGCGATCACGACGCGGATCGCACCGGTATCGAGCTGGCTCGTCGGCGCCTCGACGCGGAGCGGCGGGAAGTCGCGCTCGAGGTCGTCCGCAACGAGCTGGTAGAGCCGCTCCGGCGCCGGCAGGCCCTTCAGGCGGTGCTCGCCGAGGTCGATCGCCGGCACGCCGCCCGCGGCGGAGCGCGTCGCCTCGGAGAGGAGGACCTGGCCGCCGTGGCCCGCCGAGCAGATCCGGGCCGCGCGGTGGACGTCGAGGCCGAAGTACGTCCCATCGGAGACCGTGGCCGTCCCCGTGTGCAGGCCGATCCTGAGGCGGACGCCGTCGACGTGCGTCTTCTGCGCCTGGAGCGCCGCGTCGACGGCGCGGCGTGCGTCCGTGAAGACCGCGAACACCTCGTCGCCGCGCGCGTCCACCTGTGATCCGCCGCCTGCGTCGACCGCCGCGCGCAGCGACGCGCGGTGCTCGCCGATCACATGCGCGTAGTCGTCGCCGAGCCGCCCGACGAGGCCCGTCGAGTCCTCGATGTCGGTGAAGAGGAAGGTGACCGTCCCCCGGGGAAGCGCCATGCCTCCATCCTCACACGACTGGGATCTCAGCCCAAATGCGAGTGCCCTCCGCCGGGGGGCTCTCCACGCCCAGGCGGCCGTCCAGGGCCTCCACGCGGTCGGCCAGGCCGCGCAGGCCGGAGCCCCGGGTCGGGTCGGCCCCCCCGACGCCGTCGTCCACGACGTCGACCCGCGCGATCCCGTCGCGGCGGCTCACCCGGACCTCGACCTCCGAGGCCTGGGCGTACTTCGCGATGTTCGTGAGGGACTCCGAGACGACGTAGTAGGCGGCCGCCTCGACCGGCGGCGGCAGCCGCTCGTCGAGCTCGTGCTCGACCGCGACGGGCAGCGGCGCCCGGCCCGCGAGGGCCTCGAGCGCGGGCCCGAGGCCGCGGTCGGTGAGGATCGCGGGATGGATACCGCGTGCCAGCTCCCGCAGCTCGTCGATCGCGTGCGTCAGCTCCTCGGCCGCCGAGGCGAGCAGCGGCCGCGCGTCCAGAGGGGTCGCCTGGAGCTTCGCGATCGCGAGCCGGAGCGAGATCGAGACCGCGACGAGACGCTGCTGGGCGCCGTCGTGGAGGTTGCGCTCGAGCCTTTGGCGCGCCTCGTCGGCGGCGTTCACGATGCGCGCGCGGGAGGCCCGCAGCTCCTCCTGCGCCTGCGAGTTCGCGATCGACTGCGCCATCAGGTCGGCGAAGCTCCTGAGCCGGACCTCGGCTTCGGGCGGGAAGTTGTCGCCGTCGTGGCGCATCGCGGCGAGCGCTCCCCACAGCGCCGCGCTGACGATCACCGGCGAGGCGATCACGCAGCGGCGGCCGAACTCGGGGGACGCCTCGTCCCCGCGGCTCGCCAACCCGGTCTCGAGCACCCGAATCGTGACGCCGTCGTGCTCCGGGTGGAACCGTGTCCGGGGCGCGATCGGCGGCTCGCTCCCGTCGCTCCAGCCTCCGACCACGACCACCTCGTCCAGGACGCCCTCCCACCGCACGAGGTTCACCGTCGTCGCCTCGAACAGCTCCCCGGCCTCGTGCGTCACCGCCGCCAGCACCTCGAGCTCGCCCCGCCCGGCCGCGACGAGCGTCGCGACGCGTCGGAGCGCGGCCTGCTCGTCGGCGAGCCCTGCCAGGTCGCGCTGCGCCGCCGCATTGGCGATCGCCTGCGCCACGAGCGCGGCGAAGTCGCCCAGCCGCTGCTCCGCTCCGACCGGGAACGGGTCGTCCGGATGCGTGCGGGACGCCGTGACGACGCCCCAGACGCGGCCGTCGACGACGACCGGCGCGCCGATCGTCGCGTGCAGGCCGAGCTCCACCCAGCGCTCCTGGGAAATTTCGGTGTGCAAGTCCTCTCGCGAGTCGATGCGGGCCGGCGCGCCGGTCTGGACCACGCGGGCTGTGACCGTGTCGCCGCCGTAGGGGAACACGCGACCGGGCAGATTCGTCTGCGTACCGGGCGCGTTCCACCCGCCGAGAACGCGGACGGAATCGCCGTCCCAGCGAATCGTGTTCGCGTTCTGGGCGTCGAACAGCCTGCCGATCTCCGAGGTGACGGCCGTCACGAGCTCCTCCTGTCCGGCGCCCTCCGCGACGAGCGTCGCGACCCGCCGGAGCGCGGCCTGCTCGTCCGCCATGCCGGCCAGCGTGCGGCGCGCCTCCGCGTTGACGATCGCCTGCGCGACGAGCGCCGCGAAGTCGGCGAGGCGCTGCTCCGCGTCGAGCGCGAAGGTCGCGTCGCGCGTGAGCGACACGCTGATCGCGCCCCACACGGCCCCTTCCACGATGATCGGCGCCGCGATCGAGGCGTGGATGCCGAGCTCGGCCCACAGAACACGCGAGAACTCGTCGTGCGGGTCGTCCAGGGTCGCCATCTGCGGCGCACCGGTGCGCAGCGCGCGGGCGACGGCCGTCGTGCCCTGGAACGGGAGCGTCCGGCCGGGCGCATAGCGACCGCCTCTGACGCTCCAGCCGCCGATCAGCCGAACCGTGTCGCCTTCGAGTCGGATGATGTTCGCGACGTCGCCCTCGAAGAGCTGCCCGACGCTCTCGGTCACCGCGGTCAGAACCTCGTCGACGGACGGCTCGGCGGCGACGAGCGTCGCGAACTGCCGCAGCGCGGCCTGCACGTCCTCGTGCCACCGCCGCTCCGTCACGTCGAGGCCTGCGAGGATCACCCACTCCAGCTGGCGGCGCGGGTCGGGCGCGGTCGCGACGCGCCACTCGATCCGGCGGCGCTCCCCGGTCCGGGAGAGCACGACGTTCTCGAACACCTCGGGCGGCTGCCCCATCGCGACGAGTCCGAGCCGGCCGCGGACGTCCTCGGCGTCTTCGGGCGTCGCGAATATCGTCCAGAACGGGCGTCCGCGCAGCTCGGCCGCGTCCTCGACGCCGCTCACGTCGAGCACGCGGTCGTTGAACCCGACGATCGCGCCGTCGGCGTCGACGACGCAGTGCAGCGCCGGGGCGGTGTCCACGACGAGACGCGTGAAGTCGCGCTCGCGCTCGAGCTCGGTGAGCTTCGCGCGCAGCTCGGCGTGGAGGCGCTCGTTCTCGAGCGCGAGCCGGGCGGCCGCGACGACGCCGTCGAGCAGCTCGCGCTCCTCGAGCAGCGCAGGGTCGTGCACGAGGACGCCGATCCGCCCGGAGTCGTCCTCGACGAGCGTCGCCGAGCCGTTCTCGTGCGGATCGAATGGCCTCCCCTCGATGTCGACGAAGCCGGGCAGGTCCGCGAGCCAGTAACCCAGCTCGAGCGTCGGGTCGCCGAGCACCTCGCGCAGCGCGTCTTGCAGCTGGCCCGGCGCGGGTGCAGGCCCGAGGTCGGCGACGAGCCGCCCGACGGCGGCGCCGGCCCGGCGACTGCGCAGGAGGCCGGCGACGAACGCGAACGGGACGCAGATGAAGACGATGCCGGAGGCGCTCTCGAGGACGACGTCGCCCGCCTTCGGCAGGAGCGGCTCGAGCGCCAGCTCCAGCACGAGCAGCCCTGCTGCGACGCCGCCGGTGACGAGGACGAGGCGGAGGCTGCGGCGGTACGCCACGCTCGCCGACCGCCAGCGTCGCACGAGCAGGACGATCGTCGCGATCAGCACCGCGGCCGCCGAGATGCTCGCCACGACGTTCACCGCGCTCGCCGCAGCCTCGCTTCGGTGCACCAGGAGGGCGCTGCCCGGACAACCCTCCCCGCAGTTCGGGCCGTCCGAGAACAGCACGTACAGCACCGGGTACCCGAGCGCGAGCACGTACGCGGAAACGACGAGCTTCCGCTCGAAGCCGCGCGCGAGCGTACCTGTCGGATAGGCGACGAGGAGGTGGATGAAGGCGGCGATGAACAACACGCCGACGATGCCGCCGATCGTGTGCGGGATCGAGGCGTTCGCCTCGCCGAGCGCGCCCGCGAAGAACGTGAACCCGACGAACGCGAGGAGCCGTCCGGTTCCGTTCCCGGGCCGGCGGGTCGCGCCGAGCAGGCCCGCGACGACGAACGACAGGCCGAGCACCTCGCCGACGAAGAGCGTCGTGACGGGATGCTCTTCGTGATGCGACGTCAGCACGAGCGCCATCGCAGCGCCGGCGCACGCGAGCGCGAGCGTCCCGTAGGCGAGCCAGAGCCGCTGCGTGCGGCTCATTTGACGAGCGCTGCGATCGCCGCCCCCGACAGCTCGTCCTTCGCGACGAATCCGCGCGCTCCGCTCTCGTCGACCAGCGGCCCGAAATCGGACGCGTCGCGGGAGGACGTGAGGACGATCTGCGGTGCGGCGCCGCCGCGCGCCAGCAGGCGCGCTGCCACCTCGAAACCGTCGATGTCGGGAAGCTGCACGTCGAGCAGCACGATCTCCGGCCGCAGCCGTTCGACCTCCGCCAGGGCCGTCCGGCCGTCCTCGGCCTCACCGACGACGTCGAAGCCCTCGGCCGCGAGGAGCCCCCGCGCGGTCGCGCGGAAGGTCGGGTGGTCGTCCACGACGAGGACCGTCCTCATGAGGCCATCGTAGGAGAGCCAGGCCGCCGGTTCTATACGGCTACCCGTACCCCGCAAGGGGTTGCGGTCGAAATCCTCGGCGGCCGCCGCGCGGGTGTCGCGCGGCGACCACCTGGAGGGCAGCGCGGCAGCCGCGACGACCGTGAGGATCGCCTGCAGGCGGGGGATGTGCCGCGCGAGCGACGCTCCGGCCTCCACGTCGACGTGGGGGACGTCGACCGCGTGAGAGGTGGCGAGACCGGTGCCGCTCTGGAAGAGACTGAGCTTCTTCATGCCTCCACTGTCGCGGCGAGGGGGCTCTGCGGTAGTCGCGCTGCCAGGCGTCTACGGGGTGCGGATAGCCGAACCCGACCGTAGACTCCGCTCTCTGACCGAGCGCAGGAGCTATGCCGCTGCGGGCGTCTCCCTCGCCGTCGCCGACGGGGTGGTCGAGCGGCTGCGTGCCGCGGTCGAGTCGACCGGCGCGACCGGGTTCGGCGCCTTCGCCGGGCTCCACCCGCTGGACGACCGCCGGCTCCTCGCGGCCTCGATGGACTCCATCGGGACGAAGCCCATGGTCGCGAAGCCGCGGGGGGCCCTGCGCAACTGCGGCGCCGACATGGCCGCGCACTGCATCAACGACGTCCTCACCTGCGGGGCCGAGCCGCTGCTGCTGCTCGACTACGTCGCCGCGAGCCGGATCGACCTGGAGGAGGTCGCCGACCTCGTCGAGGGCGCAGCCGAGGTCTGCCGCGCGGCGGGAGTCGCCCTCGTCGGCGGCGAGACGGCGGAGCTGCCCGGCGTGTACCGCGAAGGCGAGCTCGACTTCGCAGCCACGTGCGTCGGCATCGTCGACCGCGACGACCTCCTCGACGGCTCCGCTGTCGAGGCGGGCGACGTCGTGATCGGCTTCCCATCGGCCGGCGTGCACGCGAACGGCTTCACGCTCGTCCGGCGCGTGCTCGAGGACGAGGACTACGAGGGCGAGGATCTGCTCGCTCCGACGCGGCTCTACCTCGACGTGGCACGTGCGCTGCGCGGCCGCGCGAAAGCGTTCGCGCACGTGACGGGCGGCGGGATCCTCGGCAACCTCTCGCGCGTCGTGCCGGACGGGCTGCGCGCGGAGGTCGACTGGGAGGCCTGGGAGCGTCCGGCGGTGTTCGAGTGGCTCGCGCGGCACGTCGACGAGGAGGAGCTGCGCCGCGTGTTCAACCTCGGCATCGGCTGGTGCGCGGTTGTTGCCGAATCAGACAACGGCGAGACGGTGATCGGGCGCATCGAGTGATCGGCGTCCTCGTCTCCGGCAACGGCTCGAACCTGCAGGCGCTGATCGACGCGGACCTCCCCATCGCCGCCGTCGCGTCGAACCGCAAAGACGCGTACGCGCTCGTGCGCGCGCGCGCCGCCGCGGGCATTGCGGTTGCGACCTTCTCGCTCGACTGCCACGCCGACCGCAAGGAGCGCGACCTGGCGATGGCGACGTGGCTGGAGGAGCACGGCGTCGACCTCGTCGTCTGCGCCGGCTACATGCACCTCCTCACGAAGCCGTTCCTCGACCGCTTCCCCGGGCGCATCGTGAACGTGCATCCGTCCCTCCTCCCCGCCTTCCCGGGCGCGCGCGCGATCGACGACGCCCTCGAGGCGGGCGTCGAGACGACGGGCGTCACGGTGCACGTCGTCGACGACGGCGTCGACACCGGAGAGGTGATCGCGCAGGAGGAGGTCCCGGTCGAGCCCCGCGAAACCCTCGAGGCCCGCATCCACGCCGTCGAGCACCGCCTCCTGCCGAGGGTCGTCGCGTCGCTGGCGGCCCGAATCCCTTGTGACAAGTTGTCACAAGCGAGGTCCGGCGCGCGGTGAGCCGTGCGCTGATCTCGGTCTGGGACAAGACCGGCGTCGACACGTTCGCGCGCGGGCTCGCGGCGCTCGGGTTCGAGCTCGTGTCCTCCGGCGGGACCGCGACGTTCCTGCAGGAGCAAGGGCTCGACGTGACGCGGGTCGAGGAGGTCACCGCCGCGCCCGAGATGCTCGGCGGGCGCGTCAAAACGCTGCACCCGCGCATCCACGCCGGGATCCTCGCGCGGCGTGACCTGGAGGAGGACCGCGCCACGCTCTCGGAGCACGAGATCGACCCCTTTGACCTCGTCTGCGTCAACCTCTATCCGTTCTCCGACGTCGCGGGCCGGCGCGGGACGACCGAGGCGGAGGCCGTCGAGATGATCGACGTCGGCGGCCCGTCGATGCTGCGCGCGGCCGCGAAGAACTTCGCGCACGTCGCGCCCGTCAGCCGCCCCGATCAGTACGAGCCCGTGCTGGCGGAGCTGCGCGAGCGCGCCGGCGGGCTGTCGCTCGACACGCGCCGTTCGCTCGCGGCCGAGGCATTCGCGACGACCGCGGCGTACGAGGCGGCGATCGCGAACTGGTTCGGCGAGACCGATCTCTTCCCACGCCAGCTCACGCTCACGTTCCGCAAGATCGACGACCTCTCGTACGGCGAGAACCCGCACCAGCGCGCCGCGTACTACTGCGATGCCGGCACGCGCCGGCACCTGCTCTCGCGGGTCGAGCAGCTCGGCGGCAAGCAGCTCTCGTACAACAACCTCGCCGACCTCGAGGGCGCACGGCGGATCGCGCGCGAGTTCACGCTCCCGGCGGCGGTGATCGTCAAGCACGCGAACCCGTGCGGGGTCGCCGTCGCAGCGACGATCGAGGAGGCGTACGAGCGCGCGCTCGCGGCCGACCCCGTCTCGGCGTTCGGCTGCGTGCTCGTCCTGAACCGCGCGGTCGAGGAGACGCTCGCTGCGCGGATCGCGGAGCACTTCGTCGAGGTCATGCTCGCGCCGGACTACGACGAGGGCGCCGTCGAGACACTGCGCGCGAAGCCGGCGCTGCGCATCCTCTACGACCGCGAGCGCCGCGGGGAGACCCCGGGCGAGCGCGACTACAAGCGCGTCCTGGGTGGCCTCCTCGTGCAGGAGCGTGACGCCGACATCGAGGACCGCGAGGGCATGCAGGTCGTCGCCGGCGACGCGACCGAGGCGCAGTGGGGAGACCTGCTGTTCGCGTGGCGCATCTGCAAGCACGTGAGCTCGAACGCGATCGTGCTCGCCCGCGACCTGCAGACGATCGGAGTCGGCGCGGGGCAGATGAGCCGCGTCGACGCGGTCCGCATCGCGCTCGAGAAGGCACGCGAGCACGGGCACGACCTGACAGGGGCAGCGCTCGCGTCCGACGCGTTCTTCCCGTTCGCGGACGGGCCGCAGCTCGCGCTCGACGCAGGCGTGACGGGAATCATCCAGCCGGGCGGATCGAGGCGCGACGATGAGGTCATTGATGCGGTCGTCGCCGCCGGCGCCGCAATGGTCTTCGCGGGACGGAGGCACTTCCGCCACTGATGGCCACGGCCGCACCCGACCCTCGCCGCTGGAAGGCGCTGGCGCTCGTCTGCGCCGCCTTCTTCATGACGATCCTCGACGTCTCGATCGTCAATGTCGCGCTGCCGTCGATCGGGAGGGCGCTGGACTTCTCGCGCGACAGCCTGCAGTGGGTGATCACCGCGTACGCGATCACGTTCGGCGGCTTCCTGCTGCTCGGCGGGCGCGCGGCCGACCTGCTCGGCCGCCGGCGTGTGTTCATGGTCGGCGTCGCGGTGTTCACGGTCGCGTCCTTCCTGTGCGGCCTCGCCTGGAGCGAGGGCGTGCTGATCGGCGCGCGGGCGTTGCAGGGGTTCGGGGCGGCGATCATCTCGCCCGCGGCGCTCTCGATCATCACCACGACGTTCGAGGAGGGGCCGGAGCGCAACAAGGCGCTCGGAATCTGGGGCGCGATCGGCGGCTCGGGCGCCGCGGTCGGCGTGCTCGCCGGCGGCGTGCTGACGAAGTACCTCGGCTGGGAGTGGATCTTCTTCGTCAATGTCCCGGTCGGGATCGGCGCGTTCTTGCTGACGACGAGGTTCGTCCGGGAGAGCCGCTCCGATCGAGCGCGCAGACCGGACTGGGCGGGAGCGGTCACCGTGACCGCGGGGCTCGCGCTCCTGGTCTACGCGGTGTCGAAGGCGCCTGTCCACGGCTGGGCGTCCGGCTGGACGATCACGCGCCTCGCCGCTGCAGCGGTGCTCCTCGCCGCGTTCCTCGTCATCGAGGCGGTGGTGAAGGATCCGCTGATGCCGTTCGGGATCTTCCGCGTGCGCACGCTCGCGGGTGCCAACGTCGCCGGCCTGCTGCTCGGGTCGGTCGTCTTCGCGAACTTCTTCGTGCTGACGCTCTACGTGCAGAACGTGCTCGGCTGGTCGGCGCTCGAGACGGGCCTGACGTTCGTCGCCACGGCCGGCACCGCCATCCTCTGGGCCGGACTGGCGCAGGCGCTCGTGACGAAGGTCGGCCCGAAGCCCGTGCTGGTGACCGGGTTCGTCGCGATGGCGGCCGGGATGCTCTGGTACACGCAGATCCCCGTGCATGCGTCGTACTGGTCGGACCTGCTGCCCGGCTACCTCCTGGTCGGATTCGCGCTGCCGTTCTCGTTCATTCCGGTCTCGATCGCGGCGCTCGCGGGCGTCGAGGGTCATGACGCCGGCCTCGCCTCGGGGCTGATCAACACAGCCCAGCAGATCGGCGGGGCGATCGGCGTCGCCGTCACGTCCTCGGTCTCGATCAGCCATTTCAACCACCTGACGAGCACGGGCGAGCCGTTCGCGAACGCGTTCACGTCCGGATCGCGATGGGCCTTCTGGGTCACCGTCGGGATCGCGCTCGCCGGCCTCGTCGCGTCGATCGTCCTGATCCGCCGCGAGGAGATCGCGGCCGAGCCGGCGACGGCGCAGGCAGGGCTCTAGCGTCGGGGTAATCTTGGGCCGCAGATGGCCCGCGACTACCCCACCGTGCTCGACCTCGTCGGCAACACGCCGGTCGTCCGGCTCGACCGGATCTCCCGGGAGGTGCCGGGCACGATCCTCGCGAAGCTCGAGTACATGAACCCGGGCGGCTCGAACAAGGACCGCATCGGGCTTTCGATGATCGATGCCGCCGAGCGCGAGGGGAAGCTGCGCCCCGGCGGGACGATCGTCGAGCCGACCTCGGGCAACACGGGCGTCGGCCTCGCGATCGCGGCGGCGATCAAGGGCTACCGCTGCATCTTCGTCATGCCGGACAAGATGAGCCAGGAGAAGATCTCCACGCTGCGCGCGTTCGGCGCCGAGGTCGTGATCACGCCGACCGCGGTCGACCACGACAGCCCCGAGTCGTACTACTCGGTCTCCTCGCGGCTCGCCGAGGAGATCCCCGGCGGGTTCAAGCCCGACCAGTACTCGAACATGTCGAACCCGGAGGCGCATTACGAGACGACCGCGCCCGAGATCTTCGAGCAGACCGGCGGCGAGCTCGACGCGATCATCATCTCGGTGGGAACCGGCGGCACGATCAGCGGCGTCGGCCGGTGGTTCCGCGAGCGGAAGCCGGACGTGAAGATCGTCGGCGTCGACCCCGAAGGTTCGATCTACACGGCACGCGGGGACGAGGATCTGCATCCGTACCTCGTCGAGGGAATCGGCAAGGACACCTGGCCGAAGACGATCGACCTCACCGTGGTCGACGAGTGGATCCGCGTCTCGGATCGCGACTCGTTCCTCACCGCGCGGCGGCTCGCGCGCGAGGAGGGGCTGCTCGTCGGCGGCTCGTCCGGCTCGACCGTGTGGGGCGCGATCGAGTACGCGAAGCGGCTCGGCCCCGACTCGCGCGTGCTGACGATCCTCGCGGACTCGGGCCGTTCGTACCTCTCGAAGTTCCTCGACGACAACTGGATGCTCGAGCACGGCTTCCTCGAGCGCACGGCGAAGGCGCCGACGGTGCGCGAGCTCCTGCGGGCGAAGCACGGCGAGACGCCGAGCCTCGTCACGATCTCGGCGCACGAGAAGGTGGCCGCGGCGATCGACGTGATGGAGCGGTACTCGATCTCGCAGCTGCCGGTCGTGCGGAACGGCGACGGAGAGGTCTCCTCACTCGCCGACGTGATCGGCTCACTGCAGGACCGTGCGTTGCTCGACCGCGTGTTCAAGAACGCCGACGCGCTGCACGAGGACGTCGCGGCGGCGATGCAGGGCCCGCTCGCCACGGTCGAGGCGGACGCGTCGGTCGACGAGATCGTCACGGCGCTCACGGGCGGCACGAACGCGGTCGTCGTCGCCGAGGACGGGAAGCCCGTCGGCGTCGTCACCCGCTCGGACCTGCTCGAGTACCTCGCGCACCGCAGCTGACGCGCGCGGCCCGCGGGGCGCCGAACGTCCTCGCTTCCCCGGCCCAACGCCGCCCGGGCCCGAACACCCTTTGTGACAAGTTGTCACAAACGTTGAACGGCCGGCAGTGGAGGGGTCAGGGGTCGCGGCGCAGCGTCAGTGCGTAGAGCGCCTTCACGAGCTCCGAGACGACGTCGAGCGGCAGGCGCCCCCACGTCGGCGGCGCGCTCGCCATCCGCAGCTCGCCGTCGAACGCGCGGCGGAAGATCATCCTTGCGCGCGGCACGTGGTACGCCGACGTGACGACGATGATCGAGCGCCAGCCGTGCTCCCGCGCGAGGTTCGCGACCGCGCGGGCCTCGCCGCGCGTCGTGTACGGGTCCGGGCGGACGTACACGTGCTCGTCCTCGCCGCTGCCGGTCGCGTTGAAGACGATCAGCACGCGCCCCTCGCCCTCGTGGAGCAGCCGCAGGCCGACGGGCAGCCTGTTCGCGCGGCCGCCGAGAACGACGATCGCGTCCGCGCTCACGTCGGGTAGCGTCGCAGCGTGGCCTCGACGACGATCACGCGCCTCAGCCTGCCACAGGAGCGGCGCGCAGCCGTCCATGCCCAGCTCCTCGACGGCAGAGGGCGCGACGTGCTCGACGTGGTGCGGCGCATCGGGTTCCTGCAGCTCGATCCGACCGCGCGCGTCGCGCCGAGCCACCTGATCGTTCTCTGGAGCCGGCTCGGGGCATATGACCCAACGGAGCTCGACCGCCTGCTCTGGCGCGACCGGCTCCTCTTCGAGTGGCGAGCGTTCATCTATCCGATCGAGGATCTCCCGCTGTACCGGTCGCGGATGCGGCGCTTCCCGATCGGCGACTTCGCGCGGCCGCGCCGGATCCGGGAATGGCTGGAGGTCAACGCCTCGTTTCGACGCTATGTGCTTCGCGAGCTCGAGCGGAACGGGCCGCTGCTTTCACGCGACCTCCAGGATCGCGCGCGGACACCGTGGCGCTCCACCGGCTGGACCGCGAACCGGAACGTGAGCCAGATGCTCGAGTTCCTCACGGCCGGCGGCGAGGTCGCGATCGTCGGACGCCGCGGCGCGCAGCGGCTGTGGGACATTGCCGAGCGGTGGTATCCGGACGTCGAGGTGCCGACCGACGAGGAGGCGGACGCGCTCCTCGAGGCGAAGCGGATGCGGCGGCGCGGCGAGCTCGACCCCGACAGGTCTCCCGTCGGCCGTCGCACGACGCTGCTGTCGCCGTTCGACCAGCTGATCTACGACCGCGATCGCACCGAGCGCCTGTTCGGCTTCCGATACCGGATGGAGATCTACGTGCCGCCGGCGCAGCGGTGGGGCTACTTCGTGCTGCCGGTCCTGTGCGGCGACCGGCTCGTCGGACGCGTCGACCCGGCGTTCGACCGGCGCTCGCGGGTCCTGACGATCAACCGCGTCGGCTGGGAGAGCGACCCCGTCGACATCGAGCGCCCGCTGCGGAGCCTCGCGGAGTTCCTCGGCGCGGAGGACGTCGTGTGGCGGTAGCGCTCGAGGCGCTGCGCCGATACGTCGTTGCGCACCAGGGCTACGCCCCGCGCTTCCGCCGCGCCTCCGGCGGCGACGTCGCCGCGGAGGTCGCGCGCCTGCAGGCGGTGCAGCTCGACTCGATCGCGACCGTCGACCGCGCGCACCGGCTGACGCTCAGCTCGCGCGTCGGCGCCTACGATGAGACCGCCGTCTCGGAGCTGCTGCGCGACGGCAGCATCTTCGAGTACTGGGCGCACGAGGCGTGCCTGCTGCCGATCGCGGACTACCCGCTCTTCAAGCGTCGCATGCTCGAACTCCGCGACCGGCACTGGTGGGGACGCGAGCGCACGAAGGAGATGCGCGCGGTCGAGAAGGGCGTGCTCGCGCGGATCCGGGAGGAGGGCGCGCTGCCGGTGCGTGCGTTCGAGGGCCGGAGCGGGCCGATGTGGGGCTGGAAGCCGGCGAAGCGCGCGCTCGAGCACCTGTTCGCGGCCGGCGAGATCGCGATCGCCGGGCGCCAGGGCTTCCAGCGCGTGTACGACCTTCCGGAGCGCGTGATCCCGCGCCCCGCGCTCGACGCGCCGACGCCGTCGGAGGACGAGTTTCGCCGCGGCTACGCGCTGCGCGCGGTGCAGGGCCGCGCGGCGCTCACCGAGTCGGGCATCGCCGAGCACTGCCGTTTCGACGGCGGCGCGAAGGCGATCCGCCCGTACGTCGACGCGCTGGTCGATGCGGGTCTCGTTCGCCGCGTCGGGGTCGACGACGGCGGCGCACCGGTCGTCGTCCCGGGCGACGCGGAGCTCGACGGCGCGCGCCCGACGGCGGCGGTTCTCCTGTCCCCATTCGACAACCTGATGTGGGACCGCCCGTTCGTGCGCCGCCTCTTCGGCTTCGAGCACGTGATCGAGGTCTACAAGCGCGCGCACGAGCGCGTCTACGGCTACTACGTCCTCCCGCTGCTCGTCGGCGACCGCATCGTCGGCCGCGCCGACCTGAAGGCGGAGCGTGCAGAGGGCGTGCTGCGGATCAAGAAGTTCACGCCGGAGCCGGGCGTGCGCCGGAGACTCGACGACGTGCTGGAGCGGGCAGCGCTGAAGCTCGCGCGCTCGATCGGCCTCGAGCGCGTCGAGCGCTAGCGAGGTTCCGGAAACCCGAAGCGCCGGCGCTGCTCGGCTGTGAGGCGGCGGGCGATGACCTCGCGGAGGTCGCCGGCGGGCTGTTCGCTGCCGACGGGCGGCGTCGCCGCGGGCGTCTCCGGATCTAGCCCGTGCTCCACCAACCACTCGGGCCGGGCCCGACCCTCTGCAAGCTCACGCAGATTCCGCATCCGCTCGGGGAACCCGCGCTCCCACGCAAGCTCCTCCTCACTCTTCGGACGTTTCCTCTTCGCCATCCAGTAGATCACGGATCTCTCGTAGGAGCACCACGCCGTCGAAGATCGCCCACAACATCGCCTCCACCTCGGAACGGTAGATAACGGGTTGCTCCACGGCAAGAAGACGGCGGTTCCGCACGAGCGCCACAAGACGCCCAAACGGACACGCCCGCTAGCATCGTGGCATGGAATTCGAGACGCGCGCGATCCACGCCGGGCAGGAGCCCGATTCCGCCACCGGGGCGGTCGTCACGCCGATCTACCAGACGTCGACGTACGTCCAGGAGGCGGTCGGCGAGAACAAAGGCTACGACTACTCGCGCGTCGCGAACCCGACGCGGACCGCGTTGCAGGAGGCGCTCGCGAGCCTCGAGAACGCCGCTCACGGCGTCGCGTTCTCCTCCGGGATCGGAGCGACGACGACGCTGATGCACCTCGTCGACCCCGGCCAGCGCGTCGTGCTGATCGCGGACGTCTACGGCGGCGTGTACCGCATGACCTCGCAGGTGTACGAACCGAAGGGCTACCGCTTCACGTACGTCCCGGCCGAGGAGTGGGACGAGAACCTCTCCGCGTATCTCGACGAGGACGTGCGCATGGTCTGGCTCGAGACGCCGTCGAACCCGTTGCTGAACGTGGTCGACATCCGCAAGGCGGCCGACGCGGCGCACGCGGTCGGCGCGTTCCTCGTCGTCGACAACACGTTCGCGACGCCGTACCTGCAGCAGCCGCTCGAGCTCGGCGCAGACGTTGTCCTGCACTCGACGACCAAGTACCTCGGCGGTCACTCGGACGTCATCGGCGGCTTCACCGCCACGAACGACCCGACGATCGCGGAGCGCCTGTACTTCCTGCAGAAATCGCTCGGCGCCGTGCCCGGCCCGTTCGACGCGTGGCTCGTCTTGCGCGGGATCAAGACGCTCGCCGTGCGCATGCGCCAGCACACGGAGAACGCGAAGAAGATCGCGGAGTTCCTCGAGGGGCATCCGGCGGTCGAGCGCGTGCTCTACCCCGGCCTCGCGTCGCACCCCGCCCACGAGGTGGCGCGGCGGCAGATGCGCGACTTCGGCGGGATGATCTCGTTCCTCGCCGAGTCCGAGGAGGCCGCGGTCGACCTCGTCGCGCGCACGAAGCTCTTCCTGCTCGCCGAGAGCCTCGGCGG
>DASXTR010000035.1:0-11563 GCA_036505325.1 Gaiellaceae bacterium | reverse complement strand
GGGGAACAACGAGAGAGAGCCAGAATGAGTCACGCAACGATGTGGCCGGAGACCGTGCAGCGCGTGTCCTCCATCCTCCTGGAGAAGGCCGTCGACGCGCGCGTGCAGGAGTTCAAGGACGGAACGCCGACGGCGGAGGACGCGGCGCGCGCCGTCGGGTGCGAGCTCGCACAGATCGTCAAGTCGCTCGTCTTCGTCTGCGACGGCGCGTACGTGCTGGCGCTCGTGCCGGGCGATCGCCGCGCGGACGAGGAGAAGGTCGCCGCCGCCGTGGGCGCGCACACGGTTCGGATCGCGCGCGCACACGAGGTCCTGCACGCGACCGGGTTCGAGCCCGGTGCCGTGGCGCCTTTCCCGCAACGGGCCGTCGCGCGCGCCGTGATGGACCGGACGCTGCTCCAGCACAAGCAGGTGTGGATCGGCGCCGGCTCCAGCGCGCACATGGCCGCCGTCGCGCCCGTCGACCTCCAGCGCCTGGCCGGGGCGCGCGCGTTCGATCTCCTCGCGCACGGGTAGCATTCCCGCCGGCGTTCCCGGCAGCGAAGGAGGCGGCGGTGCAGCCCACCGAGAAGATCTGGATGAACGGCGAGCTCGTCGACTGGGACGACGCGAAGATCCATGTCGGCACCCACGGCCTGCACTACGGGTCGGGCGTCTTCGAGGGCATCCGCTGCTACGAGACGCCGAAGGGCCCGGCCGTGTTCCGCCTCACCGACCACTTTCAGCGCCTGCACAACTCCGCGCGGCTCCTGTACATGGACATCCCGTACTCCGTCGACGACCTGAGGGCCGCGACGAACGAGCTGCTCGGCGCGAACGGCCTCGACGAGTGTTACATCCGACCGATCGCCTTCTACGGGTACGGCCAGCTGGGCGTCGCCGCGCGCAACAACCCGGTCGATACGGTGATCATGAGCTGGCCGTGGGGCGCATACCTCGGCGAGGAGGCCCTGCACACGGGCATCCGGGCGAAGATCTCGACCTGGCAGCGGATCTCCGCGAACGTGATCCCGCACGTGTCGAAGGCGACCGGCGTCTACCTCAACTCGATGCTCGCCGTGACCGAGGCCAACAACGCGGGCTACGACGAGGCGATCCTCCTCACGCCGGAAGGGACCGTCGCAGACGGATCCGGCGAGAACATCTTCCTCGTCCGCGACGGCGTGATCCACACCCCGGACCTCGGGACGGGGATCCTGCCCGGGATCACCCGCGACTCGATCAAGCAGATTGCCGAGGACCTCGGCTACGCCGTCGTCGAGAGGTCGGTCATCCGCTCCGACCTGTACCTCGCCGACGAGCTGTTCATGTGCGGCACCGCGGCCGAGGTGACGCCGCTCAGGTCGATCGACGACCACGAGATCGGCGTCGGGCCGATCACGCTCGAGGTGCAGAAGGCGTATCTCGACACCGTGCGCGGGGCGAGCGAGCGCTGGGGGCAGTGGCTCGAACACGTCCCGCAGCTCGCGCGCACGTGAGCACTGCGGCGACGAAGCGCATCAACCTCAGCGCGCCGTGGATCGACGAGCACGACGAGGAGCTCGTGCTCGACGTGCTGCGCTCCGGCTGGCTCTCGCTCGGGCCGACCGGGCCCCGGTTCGAGTCGCTGCTCGCGGAGGCGGTGGGCGCGGCGCACTGCGCGGCGGTCTCGTCCGGGACCGCGGGGCTCCACCTCTGCATGCGGCTCGCGGGCGTCGGGCCGGGCGACGAGGTGATCACGTCGCCGTACTCCTTCGTCGCATCGGCGAACTGCGCGATGTACGAGGGTGCGACGCCGGTGTTCGCCGACATCGACCCGCGGACGTTCAACCTCGATCCGGCGGCCGTGGAGGCCGCGGTGACCGAGCGGACGAAGGCCGTCGTCGCCGTCGACATCTTCGGCTATCCGGCTGAGTACGACGAGCTGCGCGCGACCTGCGACCACCACGGTCTCTCGCTCGTCGAGGACGCGTGCGAGGCGCTCGGGGCGCGCTACAAGGGCGCGCCGCTCGGGTCGCACGGCTGGCCGGCGGTGTTCGCCTTCTACCCCAACAAGCAGATCACGACCGGTGAAGGCGGCGCGGTCGTCACCGGGTCGGCGGACGAGCACGAGCTGCTCGTCTCGCTCCGCAACCAGGGCCGGCTCGAGACGTCGTCGTGGCTCCAACACGGCCGGTTCGGGTTCAACTACCGGCTCGACGACCTGTCGGCCGCGCTCGGGATCGGCCAGCTCGAGAAGCTCGACCGGATCCTCCCGGCGCGGCGCGAGGTCGCGTCGCGGTACGCCGAGCTGCTCGCGGGCATCGACGTCGAGACACCGCTGGCGGACGACGCGGACCACGAGCGCTCGTGGTTCGTGTATGTCGTGAAGCTGCCCGCCGGTGTCGACCGAGACGCCGTGATCGCACGGCTCGGCGAGGAGGGCATCGCATGCGCGCCGTACCTCCCCTCGATCCACCTCCAGCCGTACATGCGAGAGCGCTTCGGCTTCGCCGAGGGCCTGTGCCCCGTGAGCGAGGACTGCAGCGCTCGCACGATGGCGATCCCGTTTCACGCGAGGCTCGAGAGCGAGGACCAGGAACGGGTGGTCGAACGGCTGCGCGCTGCGATCGGTTGAGATGGTCGCTCGGCCGCTTGTGGCCTTCGCGAGCGCGGTTCTGATCTTCCACCTCCTGCCGGCGCTCGTCGGCGACCCGGCGGCCGACTGGATCGACCTCGTGACGCCGTTCGCCGTGCTCGGCGCCGCGGCGCTCGTCCTTCGTGCGGTCGCCGCGCGTGGGCTCCCGGTCGTCGCCGCGGCCGCCGCGGCCATCCTCTACGTCGACGGGCACGGGATCCACCTCGCGGCGAACTCGATCAAGCACGAGCATCCACGTGGCGACGTGCTGAGCGTGGCGAACTTCTGGGACGAGGACTGGGGGCATTTCGAGTGGCACCTCGGGCTGTTCATCCTGGTCGCCGCGCTGTGCCTCGCCGCGCGTGGAGCACCGGTGTCGCTGACCGCCGGAATCGCGACCGCGGTGCTTCTCGGCTTCACGTTCTTCACGATCACGGTCGAAGGCGGGACGTGGTGGCTGGAGCTTGCCGCTACCGCGGCCTTCGTGCCGTGGGCGCTGCGCGCGCGCCGGCCGGTCCTGTCGAGTTGCGCGGGTGCGTACGCGCTCGGGGCGATGCTGATCGGCATCTGGGCCGTGTGGCAGGGCGGCGTGCCGGAGTTCAGCGACATCGGCTGGATCTGAGACGCCGGCCCTCATGGCAAGGATCCATCGGCCGCGGGGCATCACGCTCGTCGGGCTGCTGGTGCTCGTCCTGGTGCTCGGCGTCGTCTTCCGGTCGACGGTCGCCGCCAACGCGAGAGCGCTCGGTGTCCTCTCGACGACGCTCCGCGTTCCGGTTGCCGGCTGGCTGACCGGGGTGGTCACCGACGAACCGCGCGTCGCAGATACGACCGTCGCCGGTGCACCGTCGGTCGTCGTTCGCCCCGGCGGAGGCGACGGTCCGTGGCCCGCGGTCGTGTTCGTGAACGGCGTGACGCGGCGCGGGCGCCACCACCCGGACGTGCGCCGCCTCGCGATCGGCCTGGCCCGCGCCGGCTACGTCGTGCTCGTGCCCGACCTGCCGGGGCTGGCGCGCGGCGAGATCACCACCCGGACGTTGGCGCAACTGATCGCCGTCGCCCGTGCGGCCGCCGCTCGCTCTGACGCGCGCGGGGGAAGGGTCGCCTTCATGGGAGTCTCAGTCGGCGGGACGCTCGCGCTGCTCGCGGCCGGCGACCAGGGCCTCGCACGCCGGACGACCGTCGTTGCAGCTGTCGCGCCGTACGCCGACCTGGCCGAGGTCATCCGCCTCGCGACGACCGGCCGCTACCGCACGGGCAGGCGGCTCGTCCGTTTCCGCGCGAAGCCGTTCCTCCGGCTCGTCGTCGCCCGCTCGCTCGTCGGCGGCCTTGCCCCGGGGGCCGACCGCGACAAGTTGCGCGCCTCTCTGCTCGCGGTCCCGGACGATGCCGAGGATCCCCTTGCAGGCCTGCTCGCGTGGCCACGCGAGCAGCTCGCGCCCGAGGCGCGCGCACTCGTCTCGCTGCTCATGAATCGCGACCCGGCGCGTTTCGACCGGCTCTATGCGCGGCTCGCGCCTGCGGAACGGGCGGACATCGCTCGGCTCTCGCCGATCCGTGGTGCCCGACGCGTACTCGCGCGAGTCGAGCTCGCATCGGCGCCGAAGGACAAGTACTTCCCGCTCGCCGAATCGCGGGCCTTGGCCGCCCGCGTCCCCGACGCGCGCCTCACGGTCACTTCGACCCTGCACCACGCGGTCCCGCGCGCGTCGTTTCACGACCTCGCCGACCTGTACCGCTTCTACGCGTTCGTAGTTCGCACGCTGCGCGACGCCCGGACGCTCGCAGACCCGGGCAGGCGGCGATAATCGGCAGATGGCCGACGCGCCGAAGATGATCTTCCTCGGGTTCGGGAAGTACGTGCGCGCGGACAAGATCTACGCGCTCGAGCCGCTCGGCGCGGGCGAGCGCGGCCACGGCGCGCGCACGCGCGTCTGGGTCGAGGGCATCGGCGAGCCGATCGTCGCGTCGCGCACCGAGCGAGCGATCGTCGCGGCGATGGGCGGCAACCCCGCCGGGGAGGGCGCGCGCATCGTCGACGACGCGCTCGACCTCGCACAGCGCGTCGCGGAGGCGGCGGAGCAGGGTCGCTTCGACGTCGGCGACCTCGGCCGCCGGGCGCGGCGCCTCCTCGAGGCGTCGACGCGCGCCGGCGAGCCGGAGCAGCTCTTCTGATCCGGCCGCTGACGCAGGACGACGCGGAAGAGCTCCTCGCGCTCCGGCTCGCCAACCGCGACTTCCTCCGGCCCTTCGACCCGGACCGCGACGACTCGTTCTTCACGCTGGAGGCGCAGCGCGCGCGGATCGGCGAGCATGGCTATGCCATCCTCGACGGCGACGCGATCGCCGGCACGATCTCTCTGTCGAATCTCGTGCGCGGCGCGTTCCAGAGCGCCAACGTGGGCTACTGGGTCGACAACGCCCGCAACGGGCGAGGCCTTGCCACGCGCGCCCTCGCGGCGATGGTGGAGGAGGCGTTCGGCGAGCTCGGGCTGCACCGGCTCGAGGCGGGCACGCTCGTCGACAACGTGGCGTCGCAGCGCGTGCTCGAGAAGAACGCGTTCGAGCGCGTCGGCCTCGCGCGCAGGTACCTGCACATCGGCGGCGACTGGCGCGACCACCTCCTCTTCCAGCGCATTGCCGAATAGCTAGCCTCGGCCCCCGTGCCGGAGGAGCTCACACCGGAGCCGCTGCCGACCGGCGACCGCCCGGGACGGCTCGGGCTCCTCTCGCGCCTCGCCGTCGACACGCGCCCGCTCCGCCACCGCGACTTCCGCAACCTCTGGATCGGCCAGGCGGTCTCGACGCTCGGCGGGATGATCGGGACGGTCGCGGTGCCGTACCAGCTGTACTCGCTGACGCACTCGACGCTCGCGGTCGGCATGCTCGGCCTCGCCGCGCTCGTGCCGCTGCTCGTCGTACCGCTCGTGGGCGGGGCGATCGCCGACGCGGGCGACCGGCGCGCGGTGCTGCTCCGCACCGAGACGGGGATGGTCGCCGTCACCGCTCTCTTCCTCGGCAACTCGGTGCTGCCACACCCGCAGGTCTGGGCGCTGTACGTCCTCGAGGCCGCGGCCGTCAGCGTCTACAGCCTCGGCCGCCCGGCGATGGCGTCGCTGACGCCGCGGCTCGTGCCCGAGGACCAGATCGCCGCGGCGTCGTCGGTGCAGAGCATCTACGAGAGCTTCGCGGCGGTCGCGGGTCCCGCCGCGGGCGGCATCCTGATCGCGGCCGTCGGCATCTCGGGAGCGTTCGCGATCGACCTCGTGACGTACGCGGCCTCGCTGATCGCGCTCGCCAGGCTGCCGCGCATCCCGCCGTCCGGGGACGCCGACCGCGTCAGCCTGCGCTCGATCCTGGACGGCTTCCGGTACGTGCGGCGGAGCCAGCCGCTGATCGGGATCTTCGCGGTCGACACGAGCGCGATGGTCTTCGGCATGCCGAGCGCGCTCTTCCCGGCATACGCCGAGCACTTCGGCGGAGGTGCGTCGACGCTCGGCTACCTCTACGCCGCGCCGTACGCCGGCGCCCTCGTCGGCTCGCTGCTCTCGGGCTGGACGACGCACATGCACCGGTACGGAATCGCGATCACCGTCTGCGCCTGCGCCTGGGGGATCGCGATCGGGGCGTTCGGCCTGGTGTCGCCGCTGTGGGCTGCGCTTGTCGCGCTCGCGGTCGCCGGCGGCGCCGACTTCTACAGCGCCGTCCTGCGCGGGACGATGCTGATGCGCGTCACGCCGGATCACATGCGCGGCCGGCTGTCAGGCATCGAGTTCACGCAGGTCGCGGGCGCGCCGAACCTCGGCAACCTCGAGGCCGGGGTCGTGGCGTCGATCTTCAGCCTGCGTGCCGCCGTCGTGTCGGGCGGCGTCCTCTGCGTCGCCGGGTGCATCGCCGTCGCGCTCGCCCTGCCGCGGTTCCTCAGGTACGACGCACGGGCCGGCGCCACGTGAACTTCGCGCGCTCGGTCCACGAGGTCGCGCCGGAGCTGATCGGCGCCGAGCTGCTCTTCGACGGCGTCGGCGGGGTCATCGTCGAGGTCGAGGCGTACGACCACGAGGACCCGGCCGCGCACGGCTTCGGGGGCCGCAGCGAGCGCAACGCGTCGATGTTCGGCCCGCCCGGTCACGCGTACGTCTACCGCTCCTACGGTATCCACTGGTGCCTGAACTTCGTTTGCGAAGACGAGGGAGTCGCGAGCGCAGTCCTGATCCGCGCTCTCGAACCGACTCAGGGGTACGAGGCCATGAGGGCTCGTCGCGGGGTCGACGAGCCCCGCCTTCTTTGCTCGGGGCCCGGCCGGATCTGCCAGGCGCTCGGGATCACCCGCGCGCACGACGGCCTGCCGCTCGACCGTCCGCCGTTCGAGCTCCGCGACCGCCGCGAAGCGCCTGCGCTCGTCGTCGGACCGCGGGTCGGCATCACGAAGGCCGCCGAGCGCCCGTGGCGCTACGGCCTCGCGGGCTCGCGCTACCTCAGCCGTCCGTTCAGGCCGTGACCCGGGTCAGACCCGGGACACGGCCCGCCGGACGGTTACGACTTCACGCTGAGGACGACCCGCATCCCCGGCGCGGCCGCGACGCCCGCCTTGGGCCTCTGCGCGACCACCTTGCCCGAGTCGCCGCCCTCGACCTCGATGTCGACCTTCAGCCGATCGAGCTTGTCCTTCGCCTTGTCGACCGGGAGGCCGATGAGGCGGGGCACGACGCCGTGCTGCGGCTTCACGAGCACGAGCGTCACCTTGTCCCACGCCGACAGCCGTCCGCCTCCGACCGGGTCCTGGCCGACGACGACGCCCGGACGCTCGCCCGCCTTCGCTGGGCGGTAGACGACCGTCTCCGACAGCGGCTGCGCCGCGAGCCGGGCCTTCGCGTCCGCGAGGGTGTTGCCGCGCACGTTCGGCACCTCGACCTCGTTCGGGCGGCAGTCGGCGACCCTCTGCGGCTCCTCGCCGCTGAAGAACGCGAGCTGGAACGTATTGGTGCACACGCCGTTGTCGCGCTCGATCCGGCCGTGGCGGAAGGTGACCGTCACCGGTGCCGCGTAGAGCGAGGGCGGCGCGGGGAACGCCTCCGGCTGCTCCTTCTTGTAGGCGAGCCATTTCGTCACGAATGCCTTCCAGATCAGCGCCGGATACGTACCGCCGGCGACCGGCCGGCTGTGGTACTCGGTCAGCATCGGCCGCAGCTTGTCCGGATAGCCGACCCACACGGCCGCCACGATCGACGGCGTGAACCCGACGAACCAAGCGTCGCCGTAGTCCTCGGTCGTCCCGGTCTTGCCGGCGACCTGCCAGCCCGGTATCTGGGCCGCCTTGCCGGTGCCGCCGCGGACGACGCCCTGCAGGAGGTCGTCGATCAGCGCCGCCTGATCGTCGGTCAGCACGCGCCTGCCGACGGGCTGGTTCGCCTCCTTGCACGTTTTGTTCGCCTTCTCGAGGCAGTCGACGACGCGCGGGCGGTTGCCGAAGATCGAGCCGTCGACCCGGAGACCGCCGTTGGCGAACGCGGTAAAGGCGCGCGCCATCTCCAGAGGCGAGACGCCCTCGGCGCCGAGCGCGATCGCGAAGTAGCCCTGGAGCCGGTGCTTCGCGCGGCCGCGCGAGTCCTTCGACGGCGGATCGATGCCGAGGTCCCACGCCGTCTGCCGCACATTCCGCGGCCCGAGCAGAGAGGAGAGCTGCGAGTACACCGAGTTGTCGGAATAGGTCGTCGCCTGCGCGAGGTTGATCCGGCCGAGGTACTCGCCCTCGTAGTTGTGCACCTCCCACAGCCGCCCGTCCGCGTTGATCGTCACCGGCTTCGACGTAAAGGTCGTCGACGGAGCGACGCCGTCCCGCACCGCTGTCGCGAGCACGATCGGCTTGAACGACGATCCAGGCTGCCGCTGGAATTGCGTCGCGAGGTTGTACTGGCTCTTGTGGTAGTTGCGTCCGCCGACCATCGCGAGCACCGCGCCGGTCTTCGGGTCGAGGGCGACGAGCGCCGCCTCGGGGCCGACGTCCTCCGGCAGCGCCTCCTTCACCGCCTCGCGCGCGAGCTCCTGCGCGCGGAGGTCGATCGTCGTCTTGACCCGCAGCCCGCCGCCGTAGACGTTCTTCGCGCCGTAGTGCTCGACGAGTTGCTCGGTGACGTAGTTCGCGAAGTACTGCGCCGCCTGCCCGTGCGTCGAGGGGAGGATCACGCGGCGCGGATTCGGCATCGGCGCCGCGTTGGCCACACGGAAGTCCCTCGGCGTGATGAAGTGGTTGTCGAGCAGCGCGCGCAGGACGATCTCGCGCCGCACGCGCGCCTGGGCGGGATGTGAGACCGGGTCGTAGAGCGTCGGGTCCTGTGGAATCCCCGCGAGCAGCGCTGCTTCCGCCCAGGACATGTCCTTCGCGCTGTGGGCGAAGTAGATGCGGCTCGCCTGCTCGACCCCATACGCACGGTTGCCGAAGTAGACCGTGTTGAGGTAGGCGGTGAGGATCCTGTCCTTCGACCACCGTTGCTCGAGCTGCCACGCCAGCGCAGCCTCGCGCAGCTTGCGCGAGATCGTCTTCTCCTTCTGGTTGATGGAGTTCTTGACGAACTGCTGCGTGATCGTCGAGCCCCCCTCCACGACCGCCTTGTTGCGGACGTCGGCCCAGACCGCGCGCACGATGCCGCGCAGGTCGACGCCGCGGTGCTCGTAGAAGCGCTTGTCCTCGATCGCGACGATCGCGTGCTTCATCCGCGGGCTCATCCGGTCCGCCGCCACGGGGATGCGCGCCTGGTCGCCGCGCAGGATCGCGAGCACGGTGTCGTTGTTGCTCGCGTAGACGTAGGTGTTCGCCTCCCGCGTCGCCTTCTCCGCCACGAGCGGGTCGTCCGGGAGCTCGGCGCCGATCGCGGCGAGGAAGCCGAAGGAGAACGACGCCAGGCCCAGCAGCCCAAGAACGACGAGGAGGGCGAGGAGTCTGAGCTTGCGGATGCGCCGCCTTTTCGGGGCGCGAGACTTTCTCCGGAACGGGGCCAGAACCCCGCTAGTCTAGCCGCGGTGGCCTCGACCGACCCGACGCGCCTCGCCGAACAGGTCCTCCCGGGGGACGGGCTCGAGCAGAAGCTGAAGCTCGGGCGGCCGCTGCGTGTGAAGCTCGGCATCGACCCGACGGCCCCCGACATCCACCTCGGCTTCGCGTTCGTCCTCGACCGCCTGGCGGAGTTCCAGCGTGCGGGGCACACGGTCGTCTTGATCGTCGGCGACTACACGGCGCGGATCGGCGACCCGTCCGGCCGCTCGAAGGAGCGGCCGGTGCTCTCCGGCGAGGTCCTGGACGCCAACGCGCAGCTCTTCGCTGAGCAGGCATTCCGGATCCTCGACCGTGACCGGACCGAAGTGCGCTTCAACGGCGAATGGCTCGGCGCGCTCTCGTACGCCGATACCGTTGAGCTGGCGCGCACGATGACGGTCGCGCGGCTGCTCGAGCGCGACGACTTCGCGAAGCGGTTTCACGCCCACACCCCGATCTCGCTCTCGGAGCTCCTGTACCCGGTGATGCAGGCCTACGACTCGGTCGCGATCGACGCGGACGTCGAGATCGGCGGGACCGACCAGCTCTTCAACCTCCTCGCGGGGCGCGACGTGATGCCCCAGTACGGCAAGGAGGCGCAGGTCGTCGTCACGTACCCGCTGCTCGTCGGCCTGGACGGCGTGGAGAAGATGTCGAAGTCGAAGGGCAACTACATCGGGGTCACCGAGCCGCCCGAGGAGATGTTCGGGAAGACCATGTCGGTTCCGGACGAGGCGCTTCCGCAGTGGTGGGAGCTGCTCGCAGGCGGCGATCACCCGGACGATCCGATGGAGTGGAAGCTCGACCTGGCGCGCCGGATCACCGGCCGCTGGCATGGCGAGGAGGGCGCGCGCGCAGGGGAGGAGCATTTCACCCGCGTCGTGCGCCACCACGAGGCGCCGGCCGAGATGGACGAGCTGGTGGTGAACGGCGGGCCGGTGCACCTGCCGGCGCTCCTCGCCGAGCGGATCGGGCAGTCGTCGAGCCACTGGCGGCGGATGATCGACCAGGGCGGCGTGAAGGTCGACGGGGAGCGCGTCGGGGCCTACGACGTCGAGCTCGCCGACGGGAGCGTCCTGCAGGCCGGAAAACGTCTGTTTCTGCGGGTTCGGAGCGGTTGACAGGCCCCCGAGGGGCGCTATACTTCCTCGGCCGTCTTGCAGAGGCGGTGTAAGCAAGTCCCTGTCCTCGACGTCAAGGAGCCTCCAGGCCGACTCGTTGCGATACGATTCAGTCTCTCGGAGGCCTCTGGCGCGAGTCGGAGGCTTTTTTACGCCGTAGAAGCGGCACCGGTCTTTGAAAACTCAACAGCGAACGTTCAAACGTCGAGACCTCGAGCTCTCGCCGGCTTCGGCCTGCGGAGGGAGAGGCAGTACGAACCTCGTCGCGTCTTCGGACGCGACCTTTGAGCACAAGCTCAAAGTGAAAGGACTGGTTGCCTGGGCGATCCCGGACCCACAAATTGTGGATCCTGGACACCGTAGGTGAACCAATCACTTCTTCACGGAGAGTTTGATCCTGGCTCAGGACGAACGCTGGCGGCGCGCTTAACACATGCAAGTCGAGCGAGAACCGGTCCTTCGGGACCGGGGAAAGCGGCGAACGGGTGAGTAACACGTGGGTAATCCACCCTTGGTACCGGGATAGCCCGGGGAAACCCGGATTAATACCGGATGGCCCAGCAGCCCTGCGGGGCGGCTGGAAAAGGTAGCTTCGGCCTCCGACCAAGGACGAGCCCGCGGCGGATTAGCTTGTTGGTGGGGTAACGGCCCACCAAGGCGACGATCCGTAGCTGGTCTGAGAGGACGATCAGCCACACTGGGACTGAGACACGGCCCAGACTCCTACGGGAGGCAGCAGTGGGGAATCTTGCGCAATGGGCGAAAGCCTGACGCAGCGACGCCGCGTGGGGGAAGAAGGCCTTCGGGTTGTAAACC
>DASXTR010000034.1:0-11496 GCA_036505325.1 Gaiellaceae bacterium | reverse complement strand
CCCGGGACGATCCCGACGTGCGCGCCGTCGGCGAGGTTCTGCATCGGCAGGAAGAGCAGGTCCGCACTCCGCATCAGCGCCACGGCCTCGTCGTGCGGCACGTACCCGAGCATGCGCACGGCGGTCGACCGCCCGCCGACCGTCCGATCGGCCGGAGTGAGCACGCCGGCGAGCTGGATCTCGATCCGGTTCCCCAGCTCGGGCTCCTCGCGGCGCAGCTGCTCGACCGCCTCGAGCAGGTAGACGTGCGAGCGGGTCAGGATGTCGACGCCCGACATCGAACCGCCGAGCAGCCTGCGCGCCATTCGCGTGCGGCGGTGGTCGAGGCCGAGCTGTGTGTGCAGGTAGCCGGTGTGCACGATCCGGAATCTGTCGTCTTCGCGCTTCGCGATCGGCGCCGAGAAGTCGAGAGCGTCGTAGCCGTTCGTGATCGAGACCACGGGCTTGCGGGCCAGCTCGGGGAATCGGCGCACGACACGTTCGCGCGCCTCGGGCGTGTTCATCACCACCGCGTCGGCGGCGCGCAGCGCACGGCGCATCGCCCCGGTCGCGAGCCGGCGATGGTGCCTCGACGGATAGACCATCATCTCGTCGAGCGCCCATGGGTCTTGAAGGTCCGCCACCCACGGGATCCCGAGCCGCCGCGCGACCGCCTCCGCCGCAGGCGCCGTCTCGTACGGGACGAGTGACGCGTACACGACGTCCGCCCCTGCCCCGACGCGAACGCCGACGTCGACCATGCCGCGGAGCAGCCACGTCAGCCACGGCGAACGGACGCCGAACCAGCGTTCGGCACGGCCGTGCAGGCGAGAGCTCGGTCCGGGCTCGGGCCCGGGGATCCGGTGCACCTCGACGCCGCCCGAGATGTCGGCGGCGAGGGTGTCGTCGGTCGGCGCCCAGCGGTCGGAACCGGCGCCGGGCCCGGTCACGACGACCGGCTCGTAGCCGAACTCGCGCAGGTAGCGGACGAACTTGGCGTTCCGCTGCACCCCCGCCCCCCCGACGGGCGGAAAGTGGTACGCAAGGACGATCGCACGCCGCATGGTGCCGCCGGCCACAGTTCGATCCTAGGGGGCTGCGGCGGCAGGTTCTTCCCCCGATGGTCGAGGTTCGCGGGCAAAGACCGGGGCCGGCGAGATGCCGGCCCCGGTCTTCGACTCGTTGCCCGGACTGGCCTAGGGCCCGAAGAAGGTCATCACCCGCGAGACGAGATCGGCCTTCTGGGCCGCCGTCCCATAGGCCTCGAGCGGGAAGGCCAGGAAGACGACCTTGTAGCTCCCGGCGAACGACAGCGCGTCGGCCTGCGACGCGTCGTCGGTGAACGCCACGAGCGCGCCGCCGTTCGGCGTGATCCGATCCTCGAACGAGTTGCCGAGGACGCTGTGGTCGAGCGCCACCGCGCCGATCCCGGTCGTCACGGGGCTGCCCGAGACGCCGTGGACGCTGGCCGTCGCCTTGTCGTTCTGCGTCTCGCTGCCGTCCCAGGTGACGTGCAGGTAGTCGTGGACGAACGATGTCGTCCCGGCTGCCTGGTCGAGCAGGTCCTGACCCGAGACGAAGAGGCGTCCGCCGTTGTCGAGGTACGACTTCAGGTTGCCCTCGTACGGCAGGATCGGGCCCGGATACGTGTTCCCGGTGAACCACACGATGTTCTTGAACGCCCGCATGTAGTTCAGCGGGAGCTTCGAGTCGACGGCGAGATCCCACGTGCTGAACGCGACGCCTGCGCTCGTAAGTGCGGTCGTGTAGTACGACTGCACGTTCGGACCGTTGCCGTCGTTGTCGACGAGCAGCGTGTCGACCGCGACCGCAATCGTCTTCACCGTCGCGCCGGCGCTGACGCCGGGGCTCGCGACCGAGGTCGCCGTCACCGTGGCGGTGTTCACGGCACCGTTGCTCGCGCCGGCCGGCACGTCCACCTTGACGCAGACGTCCGTCGACGCGCCGGCGGCAACGCTGCCGGTCGTCGTCAGCGCCGTCGTGCACGAGGCGTTGAAGAAGTGCGCCGGCCACGTGCTCGCGGCCGAGAGCGTATAGCTGTCGGCGTTGAACCCGAGGTTCTTCACCGTGACGGTGTAGGCGACGCTCGTTCCCACCCGGCCGCCGTCCGTCTGCGACGCCGGTGCAACGCTCACCGCGTACGGCGGTGCGATCGGCGTGATGAACGGCGAGCCCGTCGTCGACGGCCCTTGGGCCGACGTCGCCGTCACGCCGTCGTTGACGATCGCCTTCACCTTGTTCTTGATCGCGTCCGCGATGCTGACGGTGAAGTGCACGCTGACGCTTCCGCCGGCCGGGATCGCGAGCCCCGACCACGTCACCGTGCCGCCGGCGTTCGTCCCGCCGCTGTCCGCCGAGACGAAGCTCGTGTTCGCGGGCACCGGATCGGTGACCTTCACGCCGGTCGCGCCGGCGTTGCCGATGTTCCTCACGGTGAGCGTGTACGTGACGTTGCTCGACGGGCCGGCGGGGCTGCCGGCGTCGACCTTCGAGAGGACGAGCGCAGGCACCGTCGTCGAGTCGCCGAGGCGGAAGGCGCCGCGGCCGTGCGTCCCGGCGGCCAGCACGCGGTGCGACGGGTCGAGGTCGAGCTGCCAGATCGCGACGATCGGGAAGCCCGTGCCGAGCGGCGACCAGTTGACGCCGCCGTTGTAGGTCACGAACGGCCCGACGTCGGTCCCGACGTAGAGCGTGTTCGCGTACGACGGGTCGAGGATCACGGAGTTGACCGGGCTGTCCGGCAGGTTGCCGCTGATGTCGGCCCAGTCCTGGCCGCCGTTCGTCGTCTTGAAGACGTGCCCCGGCCGGCTGGGCGTCGCGGCGTTGAACCCCGCGAACGCGGCGTACGCGATCCGGTAGTTGCTCCGGTCGACGGCGAACCGCGTCACGGGCCGGTTCGGCACCTCGCCGACGCCGACACGCGTCCACGTGGGGTCACCGCTCACCTGCGCATCCGGGCTGACATAGATCCAGCCCTCCTCGGAGCCGGTGTAGACGGCCTGTCCGCCCCCGACGCCGATCGCCGAGATGAAGCAGCCGCGCCCGCCGTTCGGGGCCGGGCCGGTGCAGCCGCTCGTGAGGTCGGGGCTGATGATCTTCCAGGTGACGGCACCCGCCGACGTGGCTCTCGCGTTGTCCGTGCGGTAGAGGCGGTAGGTCCCCAGGAAGAGCTGGTTCGTGTTCAGCTGGTTCATCACGAACGGGATGTAGAACTCCGCGCGGTCGTTCAGGTCGATCCCGTTGCGGATGAACTGGTTGCTGAAGAAGAACGCGCCGCCGTCGGTGTACCGGTACGGCGTGATCCCGAAGTACGTGCCGTAGACGAAGCAGCTCGGTGTGAAGACACACGTGTCGGAGGTCGGATCGACGAGCACCTGGCCGCCGTCGCCGCTCGCGACGTCGAACCAGCTCGCCGAGGCCGTCGACTTGCGCATCGTGCCGTTGTCCTGTGTGCCGCCCCAGAAGCGGGCCGGCACCTGCGGCACGGTTGCGATCGACGTGAACTGCCCGATCTGCAGGTTCGTCCGCGCCGTGACCGCGGCAGTCGCGCGGTTGACGGTGCCGTTCAGGTTCTGCCACGTCACCGCGCTCAGCGGATCGGACGCGTTCGGCCGGCCGCCGCGGTCGGCGCTGTACCAGACGCCGCCGTCGGAGCCGACCAGGATGTGCGCCGTGTTGGTGGGATCGAACGCGAACCCGTGGAAGTCCGGGTGCTGGTCCCAGCCGAGGTTCTTCCAGGTCTGTCCGCCGTCGTCCGAGCGGAAGATCCCGCCCGAGCCGATGCCGTAGTTGAACTGGCCGGCCGCGTAGACGATGTTCGGGTTCACCGGATCGGCCTCGATCACGTTGTCGTAGAAGCACTGGCCGCCGCAGTAGTCCTCGACGGTGTCGTCGCCGGAGCCGGCGGGCAGGATCGCCCAGCTCGCGCCGCCGTTCGTCGACTTGAACACGCGCGACGGATGCGCGCCTGCGCCGTCGTGCCAGTCGAACCCGGCGTACAGCGTGCCGGAGCCGCCGCGGGACGGGTGCGAGATCGCGAGCGAGAAGCGGGTGAGGCCGCCGGCGTAGTCCGCCGCCGGGAGCCCGTTCATGATCGGCGACCAGTTGGCGCCGCCGTCGGTGCTCTTGTAGATCGCGTCACCCCAGAACGAGGCGTAGAGGGTCTTCGGCTTCTGCGGGTCGAGCTCGATGTCCGTTGCCCCGTTCGCCTCGTCCTTCGCCTCTTTCAGGAGCGTCCACGTGACGGCGCCGTCCTTCGACTCCCAGATGCCGAACTTCGAGTGCACCGGGGGCGTCGTGCGGCGCGCGCCGCCGCGGCCGCGCAGGACCGAGGCATAGAGGTGGTTCGCGTTCGCGGGGTCGACCACGAGGCGGGAGACCGCGACCGCTTCGAAGAAGTCGCCCGACACGTGTGACCAGGTCTGGCCGCCGTCGGTCGACTTGAGGATGCCGTTGCCGAAGTAACTGTCGCCCGAGAGAGCGCCCTCGCCGGTGCCGGCGTAGACGATCGTGTCGTTCGAGGGCGCGATCGCGAGTGCGCCGATGGCGAGCGACGGCATGGTGTCCGTCTTCGGCGACCACGTCCCACTGGCGGCGTCGTACAGCCAGATGCCGCCTTGCGCGGCCCCCAGGATGAACTGCCCGTTGCTCGGGCGGATCGCGAGGGCGCCGATGCGCCCGCTCATCGCGGCGAACCCGCCGCCGTCCGGTGCGCGCGTGACCTGGACGATCGGGTTCGGCCCGAGGCCCGTCCACGCGGAGGTGAAGGTCGCCGGGCCGGACGTCGGCGCGCCCTCCTTGCGGAGGCGCGCGGCGGTCCGCGCGGCTGCCGCGCGCAGCGCGCCGGCCTGCTGGTTGTCCAGTGGAATGTCGCCCGCCGTGCGCCTCGTCATGAAGGCGAGGTCGCGCTCGAGCAGCTCGTGTTCGCCTTCCTCGTCGAGCGCCGGCGGCTGCGTGCCCGGCGTCAGGACAGGCGTGTCACCGCCGCCGCCGAACGGGCCGGCGCCCAGACCGCCGCCCGCGGCGAATGCGCCGACTGCGACGACGGCAGCGAATGCCGCGGCGACGACGAGCGCAGGCCGCCGCCACCGCAGGAACAGATTCAGCATCCCCACACTCCCCTAAGGTTGGTAGTCCCTCGCTTGCTGCGCCATCGTGATGTCAGGCGCGGCCGTCTGTCAACCGATCTTTGGGAGACTGAGACGCGTGAAGCTGCTCGCACTCGCCGCAACCGTCGCGGTAGCGGGCTTCGCGGCGCCTGCGGCCCCGGCCGCCGCGCCCGCGCTGCGGATCCTCGACGACAACCCGCTGACGCTGCGCGGAACCGGCTTCAGGCCGGCGGAGGCCGTTCGCGTGACCGTTCGCATGGGGCCGAAGCGCTGGACACAGGCGGCGCGCGCCGGCACCCACGGGGGCTTCACCGTTCGGTTCCGCATCAGGCTCGACTACTGCGCGACGCCGCTCACGATCTCGGCCCGCGGCGCGCTGGGCAGCCGAGCCGTCGCGAGGATCCCGATCCGGGAATGCGCAGCGCCGTAGCGCCCGGGATGCGACGGCCCTACTGCTCGCGGTTGGGCGTCCTGAAGATCGGGGCCGACGCGTCGGAGCCCCGCCACAAGTACTCCGTGAGCGCTTCTCCGAGAGCGCGCTCTTCCGCGGGCGAACGCGGCAGCGGCCAGCCGGCTGCCTCGTAGAGCAGGCGACGATGCACGTCGAACGTGGCCTCGAGCAGGTCGCCGTAGACGGCGGCGCTCGTGAGCAGAATCCGGTACGCCGCGACAGCGACGACGAGGCCGGCCGGCGCAGCCCACCACGCCCACACCGACCAGACGACGAAGAGGAGCGACCACACGACGACGGTGGCCGAAGCGTCCAGCGCCGCCCGCGCACTCGTCAACTCGCCTCTCGCGGATTCCGGCAACGCCAGCCAGAGTCGCGGCCAGCACTTGACCGCGTCGAGCCCGTACTTGTCGGCCGGCCAGCTCTCGGCAGCGCGGAGGATGTTGCCCACGGCCGTCGGCATGCGCCGAATCAGCACGTCATCACGCGACTCCGTCGGGATCCGCCGCAGTCGGCGATCGAGTACGAGATGGCGCCGTTGCTCGTCCGCCGTGGCCTTGCGCTCGGCGATCTTGGCGGCGAGCGCGTCGCGGTCCTGTTGCAGTCGCGCGATGCGGCGGGACCGCCACGAGACGATCCGAGCTCGCGTTGAATCGAGACAGGCAGGCCAATAGCCCTCGAACAGGCGGAGCAGCGGCAGGGTCGCGCGCTCGACCGTGACGCCGGAGACCGTGACGAGCACGATCGCCCCCACGCTGAGGGCGAACTGCTCGGCTCCCGAAAGCGCCGTGATCCGATCGCCGAGATGCTCCCATCCGTCGTGCCACCCGCGATCCCAGGCCCACGCCGCAACTCCGCCGCCCCAGAACGCGAACGCCGGAGTGAGAATCAGAAGAATCCCCTTTTCGGCGAGCTTCGTGCCGAGACCCGCCCAGAAGCCGGTCACGCGTCTGCTACTCCGCGGTGACGGGCTCGACGACCTTGTGGTGCGTCGGACAGACGGGCGGGCTCTGTCCAACGGCGTGGCGATACCAGACATAGTCCCCGTCGGGACACGCGAACTTCGGCGTCCGCACCGGTTCGCCGTGGCCGGCGAGTTCGGAGAAGCCGCGCTCCCCGTGCCGCACGAGCTCGAGCGGGAGGCCGTGCTCGAGGAACGCCGCGGCCCACTCCGCAGTCGCGTCGTGTCGCTCGAACTCGACCAGGATTCGCTCCTCCACATCTCCCGTGTCCCCTGGGTCGGCGATGAGGGCGGCGAGTGCTGCGTCTGTCTGCGCCGCGGAGCTCGCATCGAGCAGCGTGGGAAGGTAGCTGCGAATCGCGCGGGCGGCCTCGAGGATCCGCTCCGCGCTCGGCTCAGGCTCCGACATAGGTGAACCCGGCCCAGTAGTAGGGGTGACGATGTCCGTGCGCGCGCTCCCACAACCGCCGGCCGCGCACGGGGATCTGCTCGGCGACGGGCGACATCACCAGTGGCATGTGCGCGAGCTTCGCACCGTTCGAGGTGTCGCGCACCCACTGCTGCGCCTGGCGCAGGGCTTCCGCGGGCTCCTTGCGAGGTCGCCCGGTCCAGAGCTCGTAGAACCGGCTCAACAACAGAGCGCTGCTCGTGTCCGGGACCGACCACCCGGATGCGATGACCCCGGCAGCCCCGGCCTGGAGCAAGCCGGTGGGCAGGCCGACTACCTCGTCCGGAAGCTCATGGCCGACGACCGCGGTCTCGCACGCCGAGAGTACGACGAGGCGGAGCTCCGATACGCGCACGCCCATGATGTCGCGCAGGGTCAGCCGCGCGTCGTCGGCGAGGAGCAGGAAGCTGTCGAGCGGATCGTCGGGCAGACCTCGGCCGTGACAGGCGAGGTGCGCGACCGTGTGGCCGCGCAGCTGCGCGAGGACATCGTCACGAGTCGCGTCCTCATGGCGCAGCGTGGTCGCTCGGCCAACGGCTGCCACGGCCGCGGCGACCTCGGCCCCGGCGCCCGGGAGTCGGCCCGCCGACACCGGGAGCGGCTCCTCGACTGCCAATAGCCGGCGCTTGCGCGTCCGCTCCGCGCCCCGTCGTGCCTCGCCGAGGGCGAATGCGTTCGGCGTGTACGTGACGCAAACCTGGTCGAGTGCGTAACGACGTACGCCGGTCGGCTCGTCGCTCGTCCAGGCGGCATGCAACGGGAGGATCGCGAGCAGTCCGACCGGCACCAGCACCAGCGGCGGTACACGGTCGCCACGAGTACGCCGGCCGAGGTAGATCTCGCCGAACTGACCGGCAAGGACGTCCAGAAGCGGGCCCATTGCAGCGCTCCAGAGCCACGCGGACGTCCGCTCGAGCTGGTCGCGCCACTCGCCGGGCCGCTCCTCGCGGACGGCATACGCGTCGAGGTACTGGCGCGCGCGCTCGGTCACTCGGGCGGCCGAGAGCTCCGGCAAGAGGACGGGGGGCGGAGCGTTGGCGTTGACGACGTAGGCGGAGCCCCAGCCCTGGCCCGGGACGAGATAGACCAGCGGGACGCCGCCGGCAAGCTGGACGATCTCGTCGAACGTCGGCACGCCGAACAACTCCCCGTAGCCGGGGACGGACCGGATCTGGCGCACAGCCGTCTCGAGCGCTCTCCGCGCCGTGCGGACGTCGTCGGCCAGCCGGCTGCGGGCCGGCCGCGGCGCGGTGTGGACCGCGGCGTCCCCGGAGATCTCGGACTCCTCCAGCACGGTGATGCGCTCGACCGCCCGCTCGTACTCGTCGACCACCTCGCCGTGCCCGAGCGCGCGCAGGCGGCCGACGTCGAACCGCTCGCGCTGCAGGACCTCGGTGAGCAGAAGCGCCCGGTTCCGCTCTACTGCGACGACGGCCGCTCGGCGGTCGCGCGCGAACGAGAGGCCAAACGCGGCATCGGCTGCAAAGCCGCGTGCATCTCGTAGCCAGAGCTCCTTCTCCTCGCGAAGCGCCGGCGCGCTGAGCAGGCGGGCGAGTGCCTCGAGCCCGACGCGGTACGGCTCGGCCGCCGCTTGCCAATCGACCTCGGCCGCTTCGAGATCCGCCCACGCCCGCGCGGCGTCGAACGCGACGTGCGGATCGACCGCGAGCGTGAGCTCGCAGGCGGTCTTGAACGAGACGACCGCCCGCTGCCTGTCGGTCGGCTCGGGGTCCACCCGGTAGCGGTCCACGAGCGCGTGGCCGAGTTGCGTCAGGCGGACGGCGCGATCGCGAGGGTTCAACTCACGCGCAGTCGACGCGCCGAGGACCTCGACCGCCTCGTCAAGGTCCTCGCGGGACCCATCCCTGCGGTAACGCGCGAGCAGTGCGCGGGCCAGGACAACGGGATTGCGGGAGCCGTCGGGTGCGTCGGCGGCCACCGCGGCAAGCTCTTCGATTGCCGCATCGAGGTCGGCGCCCTCACCCGTGGCCGCATGCCGAGCGAGGAGGCCCGCACCGAGCGCAGCCCGGACGAGGCCGCGCTTGGGCGAGGCGGGCGGCAGGTGCTCCTGCGCCTCGCGGAGCAGGTCGAGCGCGCGCGAGCGCTCGTCGGCATCACGGCGGATCTGAGCGCGACTCAGGATGGCGGCCCCGAGCGCGCCGAGCAGCTCATACCACTCCAGGCCTCGTTCCGGCGTGGCCGCGAGCGCTGCCGTCAGCGCGTCGACCGCCCGCTCCACGTCGCTGAGTCGGCCGGACGACGCGCTCTGGTAGAGCCGCGCGAGACCGAGCTGCTCGAGCAGGAGCGGCTCCAGGGGGGAGCCCATCGCTGCGTCAACGGCGCGCTCCAGGGTCGTCACCGCGCGTTCGAGGTCCTCGGGCCTGCCAAGCGCCTCGTACTGCTGCAGTGCTGCGCGCCCGACCAAGATCAACGCCCGAACCTGTCCCGGCTGCTCTGGCGCAGTCGCGCCGGCAAGTTCGTCGAGCTCGGCCAGCACCTCGCCCAGGTCGACGCGCTTCGGAACCCGCAGATGCAGCTCGAGGAGCGCACCGGCGCGGGTCAAGGCATGGTCGATCCGCTCTGGCGAGCCCTCGGCGCATTCGGCGATCGCCAGGTCGAGGAGCTCGATCGCGCTCTCGATCGGGCTCGGGTCGAGGCTGTCGAAGGCGCCGAGGACGAGCGCGTTTGCGAGGTTGCCGCGCATCCCGGCACGGCGCGGTCCCGGCGGCTGGTCATCCTCGAGTGAGGCTTCGAGGACCTCGATGGCGCGTGTGATGTCCGCCCGCTCGCGGGAGCGTGCAAAGCGGTCGGTCAGAGCGACGCCGAGATTGCTCCGGCGGCCGCCCAGGTTCGGCGAGCCGGGCGGCGTACCCGCGACTGCCTGCTCGAACGCTTTGATCGCCGCGGCGAGGTCGCCGTCGTCGCCCACCACCTTGAAGCGCGTCCAGAAGGCTTGGCCGGCGTCCATGCAGGCGGATGACCGCCAGCCGGCCATCTCGTCGAGCGCAGGGTGGGCGAGCACGAGATGCCAGCCGCGTACTGCAGCGTCCAGCGCGGCACGATTTCCGGTCGCCGCGAACTCCTGCAGCTCGAACGTCACGCGATCGTTCAACGCGACCAACTCCGGAGGAGCGACAGGCTCGTCACCTGCGCGCCGGTCCCCTTGATCGAACCCCGCCGCGAAGAGCTCGTCGAGCAGAGGTCGCGCGTCGTCACGGCCGTAGAGGAACGCCAGGGAGAGCAGCTCCGCCCCGGTGACCCTGTCGCTCACGTCTCCCTTGAGCCGGTGACGACGCCACAGCGCTCGACCGAACGCGAAGACCACGTCGACCGGTGCCGGAGAATCCCGGCCGCCGTTCGCGAGTGCTTCGTCCCACGCCGCGAGCGCCGCGTCCAGGGCGGAAGCGTCGCCCCGGTCGATGTACTTCCGCTCGAGTCCGACCGCGAGGGCGTTCTGCCGTTCCGCGTAGTCCCGGGACCCGGGCGGAGTCAACTCGACTGCCTCCTGGGCAGCGTCGACGAGCGCGTCGAGGTCCCCTTCCTCACGCAGTCGCTCGTAGCGCGTGTAGCGCGCCGCGGCGTAGTTGTTGAGACAGAGAGCCCGTTCCACCGATGCCGGCGCCGCCGCGTCTGCCGCTTCGCTCAGCCCGCGCAGCGCGGCGTCGAGATCGGCGAGGTCGCCGGACTCCCCGTAGCGGGCGAGCACCGCCCCCGCCCAGTTGCTGAGCCGTGTCGCACGCTCTTCCGCGTTCGGAGGCGTGGCGAGCAGAGCAGCCTCCGAGGCCTCGACGGCGCGCTCGAGGTCGCCCGGCGCGCGCGTGAGCTCGTAGCGTGCGGCAAAGCCGGTTGCAACGTTGTTGAGCGCACGGGCGCGCTCGGGCGAGTCGCGTGGCGTACGGGCGAGGTCGGCCTCCCAGCGCTCGATCGCCGCGTCCAGAAACGGAGCTCCACGGGTGCTGCGGTAGAGCTCCCAGAACTCATGTGCCGCGTGGGGCAACTCCGCCTCGGTCGTCCCCGAGAGCGCAGCGACTGCCGCCTGAGGCCCAAGCTCGCGACTCATGCGCAGGAGGTCGGAGAGCATGGCCAGCTCGCCACCGCGGTCCTCGGCCCCGTCGCGGCGGGCAGCGTCGATCAGATACGCGAGCGGCTTGTCGACTGCGGGCGTCAGGAGCTCCGGATTGCCCTGAACGATCGCGATCGTCTCCTCCCAGCTGGGTGTTGCGAGGAGACGTTCCAGGAGGCGCCCGAGCTGTTCAGCGCCCATACCGACGAGGCTCGCCTGCCCGCGGCGACCTGTCAAGCCTCTCGACGCGGACCCGGTAGTACCCCAGCGGGATTCGAACCCGTGTTCCCGGCGACCGCGCGTGAGCGCGGCGGCGGGAGCAGCTGCGCGAGAGGGGCGCGCGTCTACGAGTCGACGAGCCTTGCGCGCCGCCGAGCAGGACGACGAGAACGGCTCCCCGGCGCGACCGCCTCGGCGGCTCGTCCACGAGTACGACCGATCCCTTCACGGCTGCGCCGAATCCAC
>DASXTR010000033.1:0-13097 GCA_036505325.1 Gaiellaceae bacterium | reverse complement strand
CTGCTCATCACCGACGAGGTGATGGCCGGCTTCGGGCGCACCGGGAAGTGGTTCGCGGTCGACAACTGGAACGTCGTGCCGGACATCATGACCGTCGCCAAGGGCATCAACTCCGGCTACGTGCCGATCGGCGCGATGATCGTCAGCGAGCCGATCTCCGAGTGGGTGCGCGACAAGTTCTTCGCCGGCGGGCTCACCTACAGCGGCCATCCGCTCGCGTGCGCGTCGGCGGTCGCGTCGATCGAAGCGTTCCAGGAGGAAGGGATCGTCGAGAACTCAGCCGCGATGGGCGAGGTCTTCCGCGAGCGGCTCGGCGAGCTCGCGCAGAAGCATCCGTCGATCGGCGAGGTGCGCGGGCTCGGCTGCTTCTGGGGGCTCGAGCTCGTCAAGGACCGCGAGACGCGCGAGCCGCTCGTCCCGTTCAACGGCACCGGCGAGGCGGCGAAGCCGGTCGCGGCGCTCATGAAGCGTGCGCTCGAGCGCGGGGTGTACCTCATGACGCACTGGAACGTTGTCATGGTCTGCCCGCCGCTGACGATCACGCGCGACGAGCTCGACGAGGGGATCGACGCTCTCGACGAGGCTCTGTCCGTTGCCGACGAGTTCGTCACTTAGCGAGTTCGCAGAGGATCCGAATCCGTTCCTCCCGCGCGGGGTTGGCACGCGCGGAATCGATACGCTGGGCTACCACGCCGTGGTCGCGCGGGAGTGGGTGTCGGTGTCGCGCGTGCGGCTGCGTGACGACGAGGTCGAGGGAGTGGTCGACGAGGTGCGCGCGCTGGTGCCGGGCGCACGCGCGATCGGATGGACCGTCGGCCCATCCGCGACCCCGCCCGGCCTGCCGGAGCGGCTGCGCGCGCTCGGGTTCGGCGACCCCGACCCGCCGAACGAGCCGACGTTCGCAGCGCTCACCCTCGACCGCGAGCCGCCCAGCGTCGACGGGATCGAGGTGCGGCGCGTGGAGAGCTTCGAGGACTTCCTCGAAGGCCTCGAGATCACGCTGGCGGCGGCCGCGTTCCGCGAGGAGGACGCGGCCCGCGAGCGCGCGGAGGCGCGTGAGACGTACAAGCGCCGCCACAGCCGGCCGGGCGGCGAGTGGCTCGCCTACCTCGACGGCCGCCCGGCTGCGGCCGCCGGAGCGATCGCGTGCGAGCGCGGGCTCTTCATGGCGGGCGGTTCGACGGCGCCGTGGGCGCGCGGGCGCGGGTGCTACCGCGCACTCGTCCGCGCCCGCTGGGACGAGGCGGTCGCACGCGGCACGCCCGGCCTCGTCGTGCACGCGCAGCATGGAACCTCGCGGCCGATCCTCGAGCGCCTCGGCTTCGAGCTTGTGTGCGAGCTGCACGAGCTCGAAGATGGGGGTCGGTGACGTTCCCGCTCGTCGTGCAGGCGGCCGCGATGTCGAGGCCGATCCTCGAGCGCGTCGGCTTCCGCGCCGTGTGCGAGGTACACGCGCTCGTGGACTCGACGGCGTGATCGACATCGTCGACGTCGCCGAGAACGCGTTCGGGCTGCTGCCGGTGCTCCGGCCGGCGACGCGCGAATCGTCGGGCGAGCTGATCCTCGTCGACCAGGACGGGCCTCGCGACTGGCGGATGGCGATGCGCGTGCGGTTCCCGCTCGAAGAGCTCGATGTGCGGCGCGAGTCGGTGCGGGCGTGGTTTCGCGAGCGCGGCCGCGAAGGCTTCACGTGGTGGGTCGGCACGGGCTCGACACGGGGCGTCTATGACGCGCTCCTCGAACGCGGCGCGATGCCGGACGACGCGGAGTACCTCGAGGCGATGGTGCTCGACGCGGAGCCGCCGCCCGCCGAGGGCGTCGACGTGCGGCCCGTCGAGACGTTCGAGGACGCGCTTGTCTCGCGCCGCATCCTGCAGGCCGGCTTCGAGATGCAGCTGCCGGACGACGACCTGCGCGCCCTCTGGGAGGAGTCGCAGCGGCTCGGCCGGCAGCGCGCGTTCATCGCGTACGTCGACGGCGAGCCCGCGGGCCGGGCGAACGCGATCGTCACCGACCTCGGGCCGGTGCAGCTGCTCGGCGGCGTGGTGCTCGAGCCCTATCGCGGACGAGGTCTCTACCGCGCGCTCGTGCGAGCCCGCTGGGACTGGGCGGTGGAGCTCGGGACGCCGGTGCTCGTCACCCAGTCCGGGCACATGTCGCACCCGATCCTCACGCGCCTCGGCTTCCGCACCGTCGGCCGCGTGCGGATGCTGATCGATTCGACGTAGCCGTCGCGCGCCCACCCTGTCTGTCCGGAACCAGCAGACCGTCGGCACTTCCCACCCCCACCCCTGATCCCAACGGGCGGTTCTTACGCTTGTGACAAGTTGTCACAAGCGGGATTCGGCGTCTCGACGACACAGCTACTCCTCGAGACCGTGCGCCATGCGCAGGCTCGTGATGTCGATCCGGTCCTGGTCGCGCCCCGCCTCCCGCTTCATCGTGAGCAGGTCGTCGAAGCCGGCGAACGAGACGGTGTGTCCCACCTCCGGGGGTGCGTCTACGACAGCACCGGCCCGCAGCTCGTCGTAGCTCTCCACGCCTTCCACCCACTGCATCACGTCGAGGATGCCGAGGTCTGTGCGGAGGCGCCGGTTCCCCCCGCTCGTCGCGAGATTCTCGCGCGTGAACTCGAACGGCATCTCCTCAGGGCGGAAATCGCCGATGTCCAGTTGTTCCGGGTTCACCGTCTGGAGCGCGTCCCAAAGGCGGTCCATGTTCTCGCGGCTCGGGTCCGGGACGATGTCGATGTCCTTCGTCGCGCGGACGTAGCCGTGGAACTGCACGGCGAAGCCGCCGATCACGACGAACTCGACGCCGTGCTCGCAACGCAGCCGCAGCATCTCCCAGAAACGCGGCACGGGCCAAGGGCGCGCGGTCAGCTGCGGCCCTTCGCTCGTGCGGCCGCGCCGCGCGCGGCGAGGGTCGTACCGACGACGCTGAGCTCGGCGCCGATGCGGAGCCGCTGGAGCGGCGTCGTCTGCTCGTAGAACTGACGCAACTCGCGCGCGGACTCGTTCGGCCGCAGCTTAGGCCGTGCGGCCCCGCGCTGGGCGAGGCGCGCGAACGCCGCAGCGAGCACGCCGTACTGCGCGCCCTGTTCGCGAAGCCGGGTGACCTCGACCGCGAGGTCGAAGACTGCGTCGGCGTCGAGCTCTTCGCGGGTCACGCCTGGCCTGCGCACCACGGCCAGGCGCCCGCGCTCGATCCAGCGCTCGAGCGCCGGCACGCTGACGCCGAGAATCGCCGCCGCGCGCCGCTTCGGAACGCTGACACCGATCTCGCGTCGCAGGTCGCGCAGCACGCGCGCCAGGCGGCGTCGCTCTCGAGGCTCGGACACCGCGTCCGAGACGCACGCCAGGGCTACGGCCTGTTCGAGCGCCCATTCGATCCGTGCTGCGCGGCCCGTCATACCCGGACAGCTTAGCGACTGGTTGGCGTTCTTTGGATCTTTTCGGAAACTTCTACCGGAGCCGAAGCCGCTCGAGGCGACGGATCGACGCGTCGACCTTGCGCTCCGCGCGGTCGACGCGGGCGGTCGCGGCTGCGTAGGCGCCCGACTCGCCGGCGCGACCCGCGGCGCTCAGGGCGTCGTACGTGCGTGCGGCCTCGCGCAGGGCGCCGAGGAGTGCGACCTGCGACGGGCGAGCGAACGGCGACGGCCGCAGACGCGCGATCCGCGCCGCCGCACCGGCGTATGCAGCTGCGAGGCCGTGCGCCGCCCGCGCCTGCTCCGCGCGGCGCGCGGACGCGGCGAGCTGTGCACGGAGCGCCGCTCGCTCGCCGTCGAGGCGCGACAGCGCGCCCGAGAGCGCGGACGTGTACGGCCCCGTCGACCCGAGCGGGAGCGCGCGGACGCCGCGCAGGCGCAGCGTCGCGGCGACGTCGTCGCAGCTCGCGGGCTGTGCACCGGCCGGGAGGACGCGCGGCGTGAGGCACGCGATCGCGGCGGCGCCGCCCGCGACGGGCACGAGCACGAGATCGAGCCGCGAGGGCACGCGCGTCACCGGCAGCGCGCGGTAGACGAGACCCGCGTACGGGCCGACGTGCGCGGGCCTTGGCGTCGCCGCGCCCGCGAGTTGCCGCTGCAACCCGGGCGGGAGCAGTCCGGCGCCCTGCGCGTCGGGCGCCATGCCGAACACCAGCGTCCCCGGCCGGTCGTCTTTTCGGGACGTGATCGCAACGGCCCCCTCCAGGGTCAGACCCGGGACGGTTGACGCGGCGGCCGGCCCGCGCCAGTCGGCGTCCCGGAACGAGAGCGACATCGGTCCCGCCGCGGCCGTCCCGAGCTTTGCTTCGCCGCTGCCGCGTGTCGTGCGGCCGAGCGCGTACCCGGCGATCGCGAGCGTGACGATGACGAGCACGCCGACCGCGATCGACCGCCACGGCACCTCGCGCTCGTCGGCGACCTCGACCACGGGCGGCGCGGTCAGGCCTGTTGGCTCGACGATCGTCTCGCCGAGGCGGCGCCGGCCGTTCTCGGCCGCCGCGGGTGGAGACGCGAGCGCGCGCCGCGCCTCCTCCACGAGCTCGGTCGCACGCCGGTAGCGATCCTCCGGCCGCTTCGCGAGCCCGCGCGCGACCACGTCGTCGAGCGCACGCGGCAGCTCGGGCCGCCGCGCGCTCGGCCGCGGCGGCGGCTCGTTCACGTGCGAGTACAGCAACGCGGCCTCGGTCTCGTACGGGAACGGCGGCTCGGCCGTGAGCGCCTCGCACAGCACGGCCGCGAACGCGTACACGTCGGCCTGCGGTCCCCACGGCTCGCCGCGCACGACCTCGGGCGCGGCGTAATCGAGCGAGCCCATGTACTGCCCCGTGAGGGTGACGCCGCGGTCGCCCGCGCCCTTCGTCAACCCGAAGTCGGCGAGGTAGGCGCGGTCGTCCTCGTCGACGAGGATGTTCTGCGGCTTCACGTCGCGGTGCACGAGGCCCGAGGAGTGCGCCGCGTCGAGCGCGGACGCCGCCTGCGCGAGGATCGCGAGCGCGCGCTCCGGCTCGAGACCCGCCTCGGCGAGCCGCTTCAGGTCGGTCCCGCGCACGAGCTTCATCGCGATGAAGAGCCCGTCGTCGCTCTCGCCCGCCTCGTACACCGGAACGATCGACGGATGCTCGAGCGCCGCCTGCAGCATCGCCTCGCGCCGGAACCGCTCGCGGAAGTCGCCGTCGCGCCCGAGCGCCGGCGCGAGCACCTTCAGCGCGACCGTGCGATCGAGCGAGAGCTGCGTCGCCTCGTAGACGGTGCCCATGCCGCCGGAGCCGATCATCCTCTCGATGCGGTAGCCGGCCACCGTCGTCCCCGTCTCGAGCATCAGCGGGCCTCGTGCTCGATCCGCACGCCGCCCGGCAGCCCGACGACCACGATCCGCGCGACGTGCCCGATCGCCCCCTTGCGCGATTCGCGCACCTCGACGACCGCCCCGCGCGGGAGCCACGACCCGCGCAGGACGGGCAGCGCGAGCGTCGACCCGGAGGCGCGGCCGCTCCACCGCGCGCCGCAGCGGCTCGTGCACCGCACCGACACGGCCGACCCGCCGCGCAGGCCGGTCAACGTCAACGAGACGACCTGCACGCGCGCCGGCAGCGCGCGCAGCCGGTACGTCACGGTGAACCGCGGCAGCACCGCCGCGCGGATCGGGACGATCCGCGGGTGCATCGACGCGCACGGCCCGCCGAGGAGGGTGAAGTCGCGCGGCCGGTCCCTGATGCGCGGGCTCGCGAAGACGTTGCCCACCTTGGCGAAGCCGCCGCCCGCGAAGTTGCCGCCGAACCCGTTCCAGATGCAGTTCGACGCCACAATGTTGCCATGTCCGACAACGCCCGCCCACGCGGAGTGAACGTTCCAGCGACCCGAGTTGGAGACGATGTTGCGCGTGACGACGTTGTAGCTCGAGGCGGTGCGGCGGTTGCCGCCGATGTAGATCCCCGACACGTTGCCGTCGACGAGGTTGCGCTGCACACGCGAGTGCTGCGCGTTCGGCGCGAGCGCGATCCCGTCGCCGAGCGTGTGGTAGACGACGTTGTGCGTGATCTTCGTGCGCAGCGCGGACGTGACGAAGATCCCGGGTGCGTACAGGTCGCGGCGCGTCGCGCGCGTGCAGTTGTGAACGCGGTTCGCGTCGACGATCGCCCCGCGCGGCCCCTCGAGCAGGATGCACGCCGTGTTGCGGTCGACGAAGCCCGGCCCGCTCACGTCGGTGCCGGCGATCCGCGCGCCGTCGGCGCGCACGACGATCGCCGCGCGTCCGCCGCCGGCGCCCTGCACGACGAGATTCCGGACGGTGACGTGCGCCACGTTCGCCGCGATCGCGATGCCGCCGACGATCGTCGCGCGACCGCTCCCGGACTGCAACGTCGCCGGGCGGAGGATCGTCACGTGCTCGCGGAAGGTCGAGCCCCCCGCGAGGCAGCCCGTGCCGCCGTTCGGGAGCCGCGCGAGGAGGCGGTGCACGGTCCGAAACGGACGGGCGGCCGTCCCCGCGTCGCGGTCGCTTCCGTGCGCGGAGGCCCAGCGCGTGCACGCGCCGGACGCGGCCGGGGCGAGCGAAAGCGCGGCCGCCGCGGCAATGAGCGCGACGGCGAACCTAGCCACTGCCGACGATCACCACGGGCTTGGTCGCGGCAGGCGCGGGCGCCGGAGCGGGAGCAGCCGAGGGCGCGGGCGCAGGAGCCGCGAGCGCCGGCAGGTCGGGCGCCTGCGAGAGGTGCGGGAGCCGGACATCACCGCCGGCCGGCCGGAGTGCGGGCAGCCCGTGCGGCGAGGTGCCTTGGCCGGGGGCGGTCGCCCGGGCGAGCGCGAACGCGCCCGCGAAGGCGGCGACGGCGGCCGCGGCGAGCGCAACCCAGGCGGGCGAGACGTGCAGGCGCTCGGCCATCGCGTCGCAGGTACCCGCGGCCGCGCCGACCGGAACCGGGACGATGTAAATCCTCTTTGAAATCCGTTTGAGTCGGCGACGCGGCCGGGCATCACCCAGGCACCGCAAACCAGGAACCCACGGAAGGAGACAGCGTGTCCACCATCGGCGCGGAAATGGGGCAGCTACAGCAGCTCGGGCAGACGTTCACCCGTGAGAGCCACACGGTGGCGCAGCTCACGGCCGCGATCAACGGGCAGGTCGGCAGCACGTGGTGGAAGGGCCCGGCGGCGGACCGCTTCCGCGCCGCATGGGAGAGCGAGTTCGCGCCGACGCTGCGCCGGCTCGAGGCCGCGCTCCAGCAGGCGAGCGGGGAGATCGCGCGCCGCCACGACGCACTGCACCAGGCCGGCTCGTAGCGGTCGCCCCGGAGGACGAGCGGGAGGAGGCTCGTGCCCGTCGACATCTCCCTGCCGCCGGTCGTCGGCGACCCGGCCGGCATGCGTGCGCTCGCCTCGGCGCTGCGGGGCGACGCGGCGTCGCTCGCCGTCGTGGCCGCGGACGTCGCGTCGACGATGGAGGCGACCGAGTTCTACGGCCCGGCCGCGGACCGCATCGACGCGCGTGTCGAGGGCTCGTCGCGGCGCGCCGGCGCACTCGCCGAGCGGCTGCTCGCGACGGCGGCGCTGCTCGACCGTGCCGCGGCCGACGTGGAGGAGCAACAGCGCGCCCGCGAGCGCAGGCTCGAGCAGATGCGCCGCGAGCTCGCGCCGGGAGGCGTGCCCTGATGCGTGCGCGCGACGCCGGAGGCGGCGGCACGATCGTCGTCGACATCCCGGGCGTCCGCCGGACGGCCGCACGCGTCGCCGACGGCGCACACGCGTACGCGATCCTCGCGTCGCGACTGCGCGGCCGCGCGCTTCCGGAGCTGCCGCCCGACGTCGCCGGCCGCGTCTCCCTCGAGCTGAGCGAGGCCTGCTGCCTGCTCGGATCGGAGCCGCAGCTCCTCCTCGACGCCGCGCAGGAGCTGCGCGTGCGCGCGTTCTGGGCCGCGGCCGCCGACCGGCTGATGTCGGGGTACGACCTCGAGGGCGGCCTGCTGAACGAGTTCAAGGCGGCGTACGCGAGCGGCCTCCTCCTCCGCTACTCCGAGCCGTGGCAGGCGAACCTCGCACGCGAGTACGCCGACAAGCTCCACGACCGCGAGCATCCCGGCGGCTTCGCCGGGTTCGTCAAGGGCGTCGGCGACTTCTTCGAGGGCGCGTGGGACGCGATCAAGGACCCGGCGGTGATGCTCTACCACCTGACGCCGTTCAGCGACGACTGGCAGCAGTCGTGGGGCGACCTGGGCCACGGCCTGGCGTACGGGGTCACCCATCCGGTCGAGTTCGGAAAGGCGATGATCAACCTCGACGCGCTGCAGGAGCGCGGGTTCTCGTACTGGCTCGGGAACCTCGCGCCGGCCGCTGCGGCGACCCTCCTGTCCGGGGGTGCGGCCGCCGGTGTGCGCGGCGCGGAAGGCGCTGCGGGCGTCGAACGGGCCGCGGCGGCCGGGTCGCGCCTCGAGAAGGCCCTGGCCGCGTCCAAGCGCGGGTTCGCGTACGACATGCTGCACCCGGGCCCGCTGACGCCTACCGGCGCAACGCTCGACGAGCTGCGGCGAAGCGCGGCGCAGACGTTCGCGGGCGGCAAGTACGACCTCGTCGCGAGCAAGGAGCCGTACGTCGTCTACAAGGCGGGCGAGCATCCGGGCGGCCGCTTCTTCAGCCTCGACCCGCCGCTGAGCGAGGCGCAGGTGCGGATCGATTCGGCGGTGAAGCCCGTGTGGACCGACGCCGAGGGGCGGTTCCTGGGATCGTCGCCCCTCGAGAAGGGGTACGCATTCGTCGTGGAGAACCCCCGTCACGCGGTGCCGATGGGCCCGGTCGGCGAGCAGGGCGGCGTCTACCTCGGCGGGCCGAACAAGATCCAGGTGTACATCGACGACCGCACGGCCTCCGGTCTGAAGCTCGTCGGCGAGTGGAAGCTCGGCGAGCGGCCTCCGGACTGGGCGCACCACCGATGAGCGAGCGCTTGCGCGAGGTGCTCGACGAGCTGCTGGAGCTGGGCGGGGAGCCGCTGGCGCAGCGCTGGCCGGCGATCCCGGAGCTGCGCCGCCTCGCGGACGAGCACGACCGCGAGTCGGTCGAGCGCATCCGGTCGACCGCGAACGCGATCTACGGAGGCTACGGCTCGTTCGCCGACTACGGCATCTCCGGCCCGGACGCGGACCGCTTCGAGCGGCTCAAGGACGAGCTCTCACGGGAGGTGGCACGGCTCTGAGCCCGCCCGAGAACCGGCTCGAGGAGCTGCTCGAGCGCGCCACGTACGACGCGGCCGCCCGCGAGCGCTTCTACGACGAGCTGCTGCGCGCACAGCTCTTCGTCGCCGGCACGATCGACGCGGTTCTGCCGTCGCGCGTCGGCGACGAGGAGGTGCTCGCGGCGTTCACGTCGCCTGCGCGGATCGAAGAGGCGACCGAGGGCCGCCTGCCGTACGTCGGGCTCCCCGCGGCGATCCTGCTCCAGCGGCGGCCGCGCGGCATGAAGGTCGTGCTCAACCCGGGCGTCTGGCACGGGAAGGAGCTGCTCCCGGACGAGATCGCGGCGCTCCTCGGCGAGACGCGCGTCGAGGCCGGCGAGGAGGTCATGCTCGGCCTGGCCGCCGAGCGGCCCGCGGCGCTCGTCGAGCTGCTGCGCACGCACCTGCGCGCGCACGGCGACGTCGAGCGCGCGCGGCTCGGGCAGCTCTTCGCCCCGTCGTCGGGTGTCGAGCCGCACCCGATCGTCGGCATCGCGACGCGCGGCGAGACGCAGCTCGAGGACGTACTGCGCGACCTCGGCGCGCTCGTCGCCGAGGGCTACGACGGTCCGGTCGACTTCGTCCCGCTCGACGAGCACGAGGTCGGCGCGTGGCTCGCGGCGCACGGCGAGGACATTCTCCGCGCCGCGACGGTGAGGACGCACAACGCGCTCGAGGAGGCGATCCTGGCCGGCGACGTCGAGGCGCTCCTGCCGGTGCTCGCGGACGCGGAGGTGCTCGTGCCGACGGACGCCGACGGCGTCGCCGCGTCGTCGCTCGAACAGCTCGCGCGGTTGCTCCCCGAGGGCGGCGACTACGTCGGGCTGAGCGGGCGCGCGCTGGCAGTCGGCCGGCCCGGCCCGCTCGTGCTCAACCCCGGGAGCGACCTGGCCGTGGCGCTGACGGGCGAGCAGGTCGAGCGGCTGCGCGACGTGCCGCCGGGCGGCGAGTCCGAGCTCCTGGTCGGCGAGCCGCGCGAGGAGCCGACCGCGGTCCTGGATGCGATCCGCCGCTTCGCCGCCACGCGCGCCGATGTGCGCGCCGCCTACCGCGGCCTCCTCGTCAGGCGCCCCGGTTCCGAGACGGAGCCGGTGGTCGGGCTGGAGGTCGACGACGGCGCCGACGCGGCCGCGGTGATCGACGCGGCCGCGGAGGCCGCGCGCGACGCCGGGATCGACCGGCTGGCACTGGTGCCCGTGGGCGAAGGCGGCCCCGTCGCACGCTTCCTGGTCGAGCAGACGCAGCCGTTCTGGCGGCGCGAGGACTGATGCCCGGCCCGGTTTGGCTGCCCGAGGTGGTCGGCGACCCCGCCGGCATGCGAGCGCTCGCGTCGACGCTGCGCGGCCATGCGGCCACGGTCGCGTGGATCGAGTCGAACTGCACCGGAACCGTGACGTCGATGACGTTCGAAGGGCCGGCGGCGACGCGCTTCCGTGCGCGCGCAGAGGACTGCGCGAAGAGCCTCACGTCGGCCGGCGACGAGCTGCTGCAGCTCGCCGGCACGCTCGACCGCGCCGCCTCCGACGTGGAGGCGGCGCAGGCGGAGCGCGCGCGGAAGTTGGCGGAGATGGCCCGCGAGGCCGAGCAAGCGCGGGCCTGATGGCGCGTGTCGTCGTCAACCCGCTCGACCTGCGACGCGGCGCGTCGCGGCTCCGCGACGCCTCGAAGGAGCTGACGGTCGTCGCGCGCGCGCTCGCCGGCGTCGGCCTGCCGGAGATGCCGGCCGGCGTCGCGGCGCACGTCGAGGGAGGCATCGCGTCCGCGCGATCGCTCCTGGACGGCAACGCGCCGCAGCTCGCCGACGGTTCGGTCGAGCTCGAGCGGCGCGCGCTGTGGGCCGAGATCGCCGACCGGCTCGACGCGGGGTACCCGCTGAGCGGCACGCAGCTGAAGGAGTTCGTCTCGTGGATGAAGGACGGCACGCTGCTGCGCTTCGCGACGCCGCACGAGGCCGCGAGCGCGGGTCGGTACCTCGGCGTTCTCTACCGCGGCAACTTCAAGCACCCCGACCGGCTGATCGAGCTCGCGCAGATCCTGCGCGCAGGCGAGACGTGGGCCGACCCGGCGGCGCTGCGCGAGTTCTCCGGCGCATTCGTCGAGAGCTTCGGCGCGCAGAATCTCGTCGAGGTGCCGCGCGTGATCCAAGCGATCGAGTGGTCGCACGTCATCAACGGCTCGTTCAGCCCGCAGGAGCGGCACGTGCTCGCGGTCGTCGCGCGCGAGTGGGGCGATCGCGACCTCGAGCAGGATCCGGTGGACGACCTGCTCGCCCCGTTCGCGGTCGCGCTCGCGAATGCGACCTACAGCGGCCGGCTCACCCGCACGACGGAGGACGCGATCGCACACGACGAGGACACGTGGGCGACGGCGCAGCTGCTGACGAAGGGGACGTTCAGCACGCATTTCCTGCTCGAGTGCTTCCAGACGGGCGTCGTGCAGAAGATCGTCGAGCATTCGCGCTGGGAAGGCACGGCCGCCGGCCTCGGCGAGGAGCCGCACGACGCGCCGTACTCGCTCGGCCGCTTCTGGGAGCACGGCGACCACGAGGGCGTCCCGTACGACACGAAGCAGATCGTCCTGGCGGCGCTGGCGCGGAACCCCGAGGCCGCGCAGCTCGCCCTCACGACGCCGCTCGCCGGCGTCGAGGTGTTCGACCGCGTCGGGCAGCAGCACGCGGTCACGAGCCCGGTTCGCTTGCTCTACGACCACGGCCGGTTCGACGACGACGGCCGCGCGTTCGGAAGCGCGTACACAGCGGCGGTCGACTCCTACCTCGCGCCCGGAACGGCGCCGCACGAGCTCGACGCCGGCAACAAGCTCACGCTGGCAGTGCTCGACCGGGTCATCCACGGCGACCGCGACGACCTCGGCGGCGTGACCGACGCGCTGGCGTCGGACCTCGCGTCGCACCACCTCGCCGCGCTGCACGAGGACGCTGCGACGAACGCGGCGACCGACCACGACGGCGGGATCGCCGGTTACATCGATCCCGAGGTCGACCATCGGATCCACCTGTCGCGTGCCGAGATCGTCGACACGCTCTCGAAGGTCACCGGCCGCGACGACGCCGGCCGCGCGTTCCTCACAGGCGCGGCGCACTACCAGGCGGACTCCATCGCCGAGGGCACGACCGCGGCGCCGACGTTCGAGGGCGACTACAGCTGGGCGCACCGCGCCGGCGCGTTCGACAAGCTGCTGATGGAGGCCGGCGACGTCAACCGCCTCCACGACTTCCACGACGCGCAGGAACAGCAGAGGATGGTCGTCGGCTTCATGAACGACGTCGTCTCCCTCGTCAAGGTGAACCCGGTCGCCGGCGTCGCGATCCACCACGGCATCGACGCGATCGGCGACTCGATGGCGCCGTCCGCGGACGAGCTGATGAAGGACAACGACCGCGCGCACGCCGTCGTCCAGAACGGCCTGACCGCGGCGATCGTGAAGGGGTACGCCGACCACGGCCACATCGATCTCAGCGGCGCCGAGCAACGGCACCTCGTCCGCGGCGGCTCACTCGTGTCCTACAACGAGCTCGACGGTATTCCGCGGGGGCGGTTCGAGGACTGGATGAACAACGACCCCGACGTGAGCCGGATCGTCCACGAGGCGCTGCAGGATTCCTCCCGATGAGATGGAGCGCGTGCGCTGCGCTGGTCGCTGCGGCGGTCGTCCTGGCCGCAGGCTGCGGCGGCGAGGAGAACGCGAGCGCACGCGAGTCGTGCATCGCCGCGCGCGAGAACACCGCCGCGGCCGCGGCGCTGCGCCGCGGCTACGAGCAGGGCCTCATCTCGCGGTCGAAGATCGAGCGCGCGCCGTTCTTCACGAGGAGCGACCGGCTCTTCGACGAGAACGGCAAGCTGATCCCCTACGACCGGCTCGAAGGAAAGACGCAAGCGCGGTTCGACC
>DASXTR010000032.1:0-15277 GCA_036505325.1 Gaiellaceae bacterium | reverse complement strand
GGACGAACTCGGGATCCGACACGGCGCAGGCGCTCATCCATCCTCGAAGGCGTCCGCTCTCGGCGTCGACGACCGCGACGCGACCGGCTTTCACGACGTAGACATTGCTCCCACTCCCGACCATCGCGTCAATCGGGTGGCGCGAATCAACGTGCAAGCTCAAACGCAGAAGCCGGCCGTGGTCGCGGTCGAAGCGCGCAACGGCTTCGTCCGGGAGGTACCACCCGGCCGCGTAGAGAGAGTTGGCGGTGGGGACGAGCGCGCGGACTTCCGACACGCCCGCGCCTTCCCAGCGGAAGGCCCATCTTTCATGCTTGCCTTTCTCGTCGTCGACCGCGGCGAGCGCAACGGTGCCCAGACTCGGATTGCCGCCCACGAAGACCGTGTCGTCGGCAACGGCGACCGCGTGGGGTACACCGACGTCTGCCGGCGGAGGGTTCCACGGCAACGTTTGTGCCGACTTCGAGTCGACCGCACCGACAAGGTGTCGGATCGCACCGTTGATGGAGTCGAAGTCGCCGGCGACGTACACGACGCCGTCGCCGACCGCAAGAGCCTTCACGCCTTCGAACATCCCTTCGCCGCGGGCGGCGGGCGCCCAAGGCAACAGGCGCAGCGAGGGAAGGCGAAACGCGGCAAGGCCCAACCGCGGTTTGCCGTCGATTCGCTTGAAGCCACCTCCGACATAGAGCGTGTTACCGCTCGCGAGCAGCACGTTCACGCTGCCCGCGTACTGCACCGCCCGATCCTTTGCGGCGACGTGTGGATGCCAGGGCATAACGCGTCCATGCGCGTCGATGCCGGCGAACCCGTCCCGCGGAACGATGTTGACCGAACTGAAGGAACCCCCGAGCAACACTCGCCGGCCGCTAGCAACGATCGCGCGGACCGCCCCGTTCGGGCTCGGGTTCCAGCTGCTCGGTCGCCCGGTTCGGGCGTCGACCGCGGCGCTGTACGTGGATTCGTACCCCTTGGCGTTCAGCCCGTCGCCGCTCACGTAGACGTCGGCGTCATTCGCCGCAAGTGCGACAACCCCGACATCGGGGCGCTGTGCCTGCAGAGCCTGCGGCCGTAGGAGCGTCGCGGAAGACGCACTGACGAGCGCGAACCCGCGGCGACGTGAGCCGTTTACGCGCCGGAAGGACCCGCCGAGCGCGACGCGGTTTCGAGTCACTGCGATCGCGGACACGAGAGGCTGCGTGCCGGTACCCCGCCCGACCCGGGGCGCCCACGGCGTTGCGGCACCGCCGCTCGCATCGACGGCCGCGATGTTTGCGCGCGGCAGCCCGCCGATCCGACTGAACCCGCCGGCGACGTAGAGCACGTTCCCCGCCAGCGCAAGCGCCGTGACGAAGGGAGCGCGACGCCTGTCGTTCGTGGCGAGCGCAGCGTCGAACGACAACGGGCGCCCGGTCGCGCCGTCGACGGCCACGAGATCATGCAGCGGTCTGTGCGAGACAGATGAGAAGGTGCCGCCGACATAGACGACGCCGCGCCGCGCGACGAGCGCGTAGACATACGAGGCAGGTCCGCAAGCGTCCTCGTAGCAGCTTCGGCGCGTCCCGAGAGCGGGCGCCCACGCGCGGCGTTGGCGGGTGCCGATGTCGAACGACGCGAGACGCCAGGGTGCTCCCCACGGCGGCTCGATACCGGCGGAGTATGCGACGTACAGGTCCCGGCCATCTCGCGCGAGCGCTGAAACGACGCCGCCACGAAGCGGACACCAGTCCAGCGTGTCACCTGCGACATGCGCGAGCGCATGACACGGCTTTCCGGCAACGGTCTTCAGGTCCCCGCCAACGAACCAGCCGCCGCGGCCGTCGTCCACAGCAACACGGACGTCGCCATCGACGACCGGGAAGGGAAGTCCCCGGCCGTACCGAGCGTCGACGAGCACGGCTGCACCTGTCGGATGACCGATCGAGTTGAAGGAACCGCCGACATAGATTGCTCCGCAGACGGCGACAACCGTCGCGATCGACCCGTCGACGACCCACTCCTGCTTCGGCGGCTCGGATGCGCCTTTGCATGCTTGATGGCTCGTGTGGCCGCAGCCGATACTTCCGCACAGAATCCCGATCGCCGTGGCGGTGGCCGCGACCGAGACGCCTCGATAGAGGGAGCGAGGCCAGGTCACAGCCGCGCCGTGACGAGCAGCAGATGAGCGGTCAAGACCCCTTCACTCGAACCAAAGTCTCGCGCTTCGAACGGATGACCACAAGCGCGCCGATGCGGTATCGCTTCGCAGCCTCACTGGCGACGTACCCTGTTGCCGCAACCTCGACTGGACGCCGCGCTACACCAGCTGGCGAAAACCCTTCGCGGCCGCCTACGCGTCGACGACCCCGACGGAGGGACGGCGATCCGGTCTGGCCGCTATAGCTAAGCGCTCGCCGACCTGAGTACGATCGCGGCATGCAAGGACTACTCGAACGCCTGGACCACGACGTCGTGCTCGGCGCCGAGGGATACCTCTTCGAGCTCGAGCGCCGCGGCTACCTGAAGAGCGGGCCTTACGTTCCAGAGGTCGTTCTCGACTTTCCGGACGCGGTGCGGGAGCTGCATCGCGAGTTCCTGCGCGCGGGCGCCGAAGTGATGGTCGCGTTCACCTACTACGGCCACCGCGAGAAGCTGCGCATGATCGGGCGCGAGGATGACCTGGAGCCTCTGAACCGGCAGGCGCTCCGCCTGGCGAGGGAGGTTGCTGCGGAAGGCGACGCGCTCGTTGCCGGCAACATCTGCAACACCTGGGTGTTCGACCCCGAGGCACCCGAGAGCTCCGGCGAGGTCGTGCGCGAGATGTACCGCGAGCAGGTCGCCTGGGCGAAGGAGGAGGGCGCCGACCTGATCATCGCCGAGACGAACGACTACGTCGGCGAGGCGGTGATCGGCGTCGAGGTCGTGCAGGAATTCGGGTTGCCGTCGGTCGTGACGTTCGCCTCGACGGAGCCTCGAACGATCGACGGCTACGAGTTCGACGAGGCGTGCAAGCGGCTCGAGGCCGCCGGCGCGGACGTGGTCGGGCTCAACTGCTCGCGCGGGCCCGAGACGATGCTGCCCTTGATCGAGAAGATCCGCGCCGCGGTCGACTGTCACGTCGCAGCGCAGCCGGCGCCGTACCGGACGACGCCCGACCAGCCGACCTTCCAGCTGCTCCGCGACCGTGATGGAACCCGCGCGTTCCCGATCGCCCTCGATCCCTTCCTCTGCACGCGCTTCGACCTCGCGCGGTTCGCCGACGCGGCGCGATCCGCGGGCGTGGGCTACCTCGGCGTCTGTTGCGGCGGCGCGCCGCACCACGTCCGTGCGATGGCCGAGAGCCTGGGCCGCACCGTACCGGCGAGCAGGTACTCGCCCGACCTGACGCTGCATCCGGTCCTGGGGGACAACGTGCAGGAGATGGAGAAGAAGTACCCGAGCTGGAAGGACTGACCCCCTCGCGTTGAGCGACGCGCGCGTCGTCGTGGTCGGCGGTGGGGTCGTCGGGCTCGCGTGCGCGTGGGAGTTGCGGCGGGGCGGGGCGAGCGTCGTCGTGCTCGAGCGCGGCGATGTCGGCGGCGGCGCGTCGCACGGGAACACGGGCTGGGTCTGCCCGAGCTTCACCTATCCGCTTCCCGCTCCCGGGATGGTGCGGGAGGGACTGCGCCAGCTCGTCACCGGCGGCGAGGCGTTCGTGCTGCGACCACGCCTCGATCCGGCGTTCGTCCGCTGGCTGTGGAGCTTCCGCCGGAATTGCAGCCGGTCCCGCTTCGACCGCGGCGTGCGGGCGCTGCTTGCGCTCAACGAGCGGACGCTCGCGTTGTTCGACACGTACCGCGAGGCCGGCGTCTCGTTCGAGATGCACAGCGCCGGCCTCGTGCTCGCCGCACGCACACGGAAGGGCCTCGATTCGTACCGCGCGATCTTCGACCGGCTTGCGCAGCTTGGGCACGAGCGAGGAGCGATCGCGCACCTCGACCCGGCGGCGCTCGCGTCGCTCGAGCCGGCGCTCGATCCGACGCGCCTCGCGGGCGGCTTTCACGCAACCGTCGACCGGTTCGTGCGTCCGGAGCAACTCACGGCCGGGCTCGCCGCGAGCCTGCGTGCCGACGGAGTCGAGATCCGCGCGGGCTGCGCGCTGACCGGGCTCACGCGGCAGAACGGCGCGCTCGCAGTCGAGACGATCGACGGGCGGGAGCTCGCCGATCGTGTCGTCGTCTCCGCCGGACTCTCCACAGCGCCGTTGCTGCGGCGTCTCGGCGCACGCGTTCCGCTTCTCGGCGCCCGCGGGTACAGCGTCACCGTCGCCGGCCGCGGCGATCCTCCCCGGCACGCGCTCTACCTCGCCGAGGCGAAGCTCGGGCTCAGCCCGTTCGCGGCCGGCGTCCGCATCGCGGGCGTCTTCGAGCTCGGCGCGCGCGACGCCCTGGCTCCGCGCGACGCCGGCGCGCGGCTGCTCGCGGCGGCGCGCCCCTACCTCGCCGGCTGGCAACCGGATGCGGACGCTCCGGTCGAGGCGTGGGCGGGCCTGCGGCCGTCCACGCCGGACGGGCTCCCGCTGATCGGAGCGCTCCCCGGCCTCGACGGCGTCTACGTCGCCTCCGGGCACGGGATGCTCGGCGTGACGCTCGCGCCCGCGACGGCAGCGCTACTCGCGCCGCTCGTGCTCGAAGGTCGCGCCGCGCCCGAGCTCGCCCCGTTCGATCCCGGCCGGAAGTTCTAACGAAGCGTCGACGACGAGGATCGTCCGCGCGCCCTCGCCGCGGCGCAGCCGCCCGAGCGCGTCCTCGACGCCGGCGAGGTCGGAAACGTGCGAGACGACGTCGGCGAGCTCGAGTCGCCCGTCGGCGACGAGTGCGACGATCTGCGGCAGCTCGGCGGCCACGTTGGCCGAGCCGTAGTAGCAGCCCTTGATGCCCTTCTCGGAGAGGAACTCGATCGCCGGCAGCGCGACCTCGATGCCAACTGCGGCGAGACCGACCACGACCGCGGTCGCCCCGGGGCGCAGCACGTCCCAGGCGAGCCTCATCGTCTCGGGCCTGCCGACGACCTCGAAGGCGTGGTCGACTCCCCCGCCCGTGAGCTCGAGCACCGCTGCGGCGACGTCGCCCGAGTCCGCCGCGAGCACGTCGGTTGCGCCGCGCCGGCGCGCGAGCTCGAGCTTGAGCGGATCCTGGTCGACGGCGACGATGCGCGCGGCGCCCGCCAGCCGCGCGCCGGCGACCACGTGCAGGCCGACGCCGCCGCAGCCGATCACGCAGACCGTCTCGCCGATCCGCACGCCCGCCGTGTTGCGCACGGCGCCGATCCCGGTGACGACGCCGCAGCCGAGCAGCGCGGCCTGCCAGAGCGGCAGCTCCGGCGGCAGCCGCACGGCGGACGCCGCGTCGACGACGGCGTGCTCGGCGAAGCAGGCGGTCATCAGTCCGTGCTGGAGGACGGTGCCGTCGGGCAGGCTCAGGCGCGAGGTGCCGTCCATCAGCGTGCCCTTTACCGCGCGTTCCCCGGCGGGCTCGCAGAGGTTCGGCCGGCCGGCGCGGCAGGCCCGGCAGGAGCCGCACGCCGGCACGAAGCAGAACGCGACGTGGTCACCGCGACGGACGTGCGTCACGCCCGCACCCACCTCCTCGACGACGCCGGCGCCCTCGTGGCCGAGCACGATCGGCCAGCGGCCGGCGCCGAGCGACCCGTCGGCGAGGTGCACGTCGCTGTGGCAGACGCCCGCCGCCGCGACGCGGACGAGCACCTCGTGCTCGCGCGGCGGCGCCAGCTCGACCTCCTCGACGACGACCGGCGTACCGGGCTCGTGCAGGACTGCCGCGCGCGTCCGCATCAGGCCCAGAGGACGTGGAGCGTCGGCGGCTTGCGGAAGACGAGTCCCCGCGGCGCCGACGGCCGGGCGGGATCGAGCCGCAGACCGGGCAGGCGGTCGAGCAGGCGCGCGATCGCGGTGTGAGCCTCGAGGCGCGCGAGGTGCATCCCGATGCAGACGTGAGGACCCTGCGCAAAGGTGACGTGGTGGCGTGCGCTCTCTCGCCGCACGTCGAAGCGGTCGGGCTCCGGAAAGACGCGCGGATCGCGGTTCGCTCCCGCGAGCGAGACCCTGACGAGGTCACCCCCCGCGATCGACGCGCCGCCCAGCCGAACGTCCTGCGTGGCGTAGCGGTCGACCACCGCCGCGGCGGGCTCGAGTCGCAGCGACTCCTCGACCGCGTTTCGCAGGAGGCTTCGGTCCGCCTCGACGAGCGCGAGCTGGTCCGGATGCGCGAGCAGGTGCAGGACGGCGTTGGCGATCATCCCCTCCGTCGTCTCGATCCCGCCGAACATGAGCACGGCTGCGTTCGAGACCACCTCGTCGTGCGTGAGGCCGACCGCGTCGCCCGCGGCCGCGGCGAGGAGCGACGAGCTCGCGTCGCGCTCGAGACTCGGCTCGATGCTCGCGCGCAGTGCGGCGAATGCGTCCCGGCCCGCGCTCGTGACACGACCGCCCGCGGTGATGCGCGTGACCGAGTCGACGATCGCGTCGTACCAGCCGAGGGTCCGCGCCGCATCCGCCTCCGCGAGTCCGAGCGAGCGCGCGACGACCGCCACCGCAAGCGGTCCGGCGACGCTGCGCCGGAGCTCGGCCCGGCCGGCCGGCTCGATCGCGTCGATGAGCCGCTCGGTCTCAGCTTCGACGAACGCGGCGAACTGCTCGCGGACCGCGTCGAGCCGGAACGCGCGCGCGAACGGGTCACGGTGACGCGCGTGCTCGCCGCCGTCGAGCGTGAGCATGCTCCGCCCGACGACCTGGCCCGTCGAGAAGCGCTCGTCGTCGACGGTGAACGTGGCCGGGTCGCGCATCACGGCCAGCGCGAGGTCGCGGTCCGTTACGAGCCAGCCCTCCAGCACGGGCAGCCACGACACCGGCTCGCTCTCACGCAGGCGCGCGAGCAACGGATGAACATCGCCCTCCAGGTCCTCGATCGTGGCCGCGGCTCCGATCGGAAACGCCACGACGCTCACGCGATCCGGAAGCGCTCGAGCGCGTCGAGGTCGGGGACGACGCCCAGGCCGGGCCCCGGCGGCGGCGCGATCGTGCCGTCGCGCGCGACCTCGAGCGGCTCCGGCAGGAGCCAGTCGCGCCGCTCCGACGGCCACGCCGGCGGGTCGTAGGGCACCTCCACGTACGGGCACCCCGACACCGCCAGCGCGAGGTGGAGATTCGCCACCAGACCGAGGCCGTTCGTCCACGTGTGCGGCGACCACGTCCGCCCGTGCAGCTCGGCGAGCGCGGCGACCCGCCGGCAGCCGCCGATGCCGCCCGAGAGGACGGCGTCGGTCTGGATCACGTCGACGCCGCCGCGGACGACGAGGTCGCGCGCCTCGTGCGCGCTCCGCACCATCTCGCCGGCGGCGATGCGCACTGCGGTCAGCTGCCGCAGCGCGGCGTAGCCCTCCACGTCGTCGGTCGGCAGCGGCTCCTCGAGCCAGTAGACGCCCAGCGGCTCCAGCGCGCGCGCACACTGCGCCGCCGTCGCGACGTCCCAGCGCGGCCGCAGGTCGCCGGGCATGCGCCAGCCCTGGTTCGCGTCGACCATCAGCTCGACGGACGGCCCGACCGCGTCGCGGACGCGCGCGACGAGCGCGACGTCCTCGCGCCAGTCGTCGCGCCAGAAGCGCAGCTTGACCGCGCGGAGGCCCGCGTCGCGCAACGTGATACAGCGCGCGACTCGCTCGGCGTCGTCGACGCGCTCGCCGGAGGAAGCGTATGCAAGCAACCGGTCGGAGCGGCCGCCGAGCAGGCGATGGCAGGGCGTGTCGAGCGCGCGCCCAACGAGGTCCCAGACCGCGACCTCGGCCGTCCACGGCCGCGCGCCGTGAAAGTCGATCGTCTCGCAGATCTCCCGCACGACCTCGGTCCGGAACGGGTCGACCCCGACGAGAAGTCGCTCGAGCACCTCGCGGTCGGGAAGCCGATCGCCGCTCGCGTAGCCGGCGAGGCCGTCGTCGCCGTGCACGATCACGAGCGTCGCCTCCTGGCGCGTGCGCGGCTCGGGGTCCCACGCCGCGTGGAAGGGCGGATCGATCGGCACGGCGTAGTGCCGCGTCTCGACGGCGAGGATGCGTGTCATGGCAAGTCGGCGCGGATCGCCGCCGCGGCCGCCTGCCCGGTCGCGATCGCGGTCTCCGTGTACATGTCGCCGAGGTAGTCGCCGGCGAGGTGCACGCGACCGAGCGGCCGCTCCAGCGCAGGCTGCAGCGCCGAGCGCCCCGGAGCGACGTACGGCAGCATCCGCGGCAGTCTGAGGAGCGCCGTCTCCGTGACGAGGCCGCGCGCGTCGGGATAGATCGCGTAGAGGTCGTCGAGGAAGGCCTGCTCGATCTCGGTGTCCGGTCGCTCGAGCAGCTCGAGCGCCGCGTGTGCGCTGCGGTAGACCATCAGGCTCCCGCCCGGCTCGCGCTCGTCGCTCGCCGGTCGAAGCACGTTGACGACGTTGAAGAGCATGCTGAACGCGCGCTTCGGCGTCGCGAGCGCGTAGATCCCGTCCCACGGCATCGGGCCCGATTCTCCCGTCATGATCCCCATCACGACAGTCGGACCGTACGGGATCGCCTCCAGCGAGTGGCGTGTCTCCGGCGGCAGCTCGACGATGATCCGGGCGGCGTCGAACGCCTTCGTCGCCACGACGACGTGGCGCGCGAGCGCGTCGCCCCCGCTGTGGCGGACGCGCACGAGCTCGCCCTCCGTCGCCACCTCCTGCACCTCCGCGCCCGTCACCACGCGATCGGGAAGTGCCGCCGCGATCGCGTCGATCAGGCGGCCCGGCCCGCCGAGCACGTTGTGCGAGAGGCCCTTGCCCGCGTTCCAGACGAGGGCGAAGTAGCCCGCGCCGTGCCCGAAGGCGATCTCGTCGAGCTCCGCCGTCGATCGGGTGACGGTCGCCCTGAACAGCGCCTCCGCATCCTCGGGGAGCGGTCCGAGCCAGTCCGCGAACGTGCGGTCGTCGCCGTAGGCGAGCACCCGGTGAAGCGTGTCGGCAGCCGCCTCGCCGGGACGCGGCTCCGCGGCGCGCTCGTAGCCGGCAACCGCCCGGCGCAGGCGCAGGCCGGCGCGAACGAGTGCGATGCGCTCGCCGAGCGCGAGCGGCAGCCGGAGGGGATAGAGCTCAGGCCGCCCGCCCGCGACGATGCGTCCGTTCAGCTCGATCGCGACCAGGTGCCCGGGGACCGGAGCGAGCTCGACACCCGCCTCGGCCGCGAGGCGCCAGGTGGCGGAGCCGGGCCCGCTGAAGACGTGCGCGCCGAGGTTCAGCCAGTACGGGCCGCGCGGCTCCGAGCGCACGCGCCCGCCGAGGCGGTCGGCCGCCTCGAGCACGAGGACGTCGCGATCGCGGAGATCCCAGGCCGCGGCCAGCCCCGCGACCCCGGCACCGACGACGACGGCGTCGCGGGTCACACCTCGACGTTCGGCCGCGCGGCCGGGGGTGCTGTCGCCTGCAGCTGTCGCAGCTCCTCGAGCGGGATGTGGCAGCGCATGTAGTGCTCGGGCTCGACCTCGGCGAGCGGCGCCTCCTCGACCTCGCAGATCGGCCCGACCTTCCGCGGGCAGCGGGTATGGAACACGCACCCGGAGGGCGGATCGGCTGCGGACGGGAGCTCGCCTTCGAGGTCGATCCGCTCCCGCTGCTCGCCTTCGATCGTCGGCACCGCCGACAACAGCGCCTCGGTGTACGGATGGTGCGGCGGCTCGAACACCGTCTCCGCGGGGCCGAGCTCCATCAGGCGGCCGAGGTAGAGGACCGCGATCCGGTCGGAGAGGTAGCGCACGACGCCGAGGTCGTGGCTGATGAAGACGTAGCTCGTCCGGTTGGAGCTCTGCAGCTCGACGAGCAGGTTCAGGATCGCCGCCTGGACCGAGACGTCGAGTGCGGACGTCGGCTCGTCGCACACGACGAGGCGCGGGTCGCCGGCGAAGGCGCGCGCGATCGCCACCCGCTGCTTCTGGCCGCCGGAGAGGCCGGTCGGCCGCGACGACAGCGCGCGCTCCGGGAGGCGCACGGCTCCGACGAGCTCCTCGGCGCGGCGCTCGGCCGTCCCGCCGCTGACGCCCGCGAGCTTCGCGAGCGTGCGCTTGAGCATGCGCCGGACCGTGTGGCGGCGGTTCAGCGCCGAGTCCGGGTTCTGGAAGACGATCTGCAGGGCGGCGACGTCGCCGGACGATCGTTGCGCCAGGCGAGGCGGCAGCTTGCGCCCGTCGATCTCCACCGTGCCCATGCTCGGCTCCACGATGCCGAGGAGCGTCCGCGCGAACGTCGTCTTGCCGCTGCCCGACTCGCCCACGAGCCCGAGCGTCTCCCCGGGCCAGAGCACGGCCGAGACGCCGGCGAGGGCCTTGATGTCGTGGCGGTCCTGGTGGAAGGTCTTCGCGAGATCGTCGACCCGCAGCAGCGGCGTCGCCAGGCGGTCGACGACGATCGTCGCGGGCGCCGCGTCGGTGGCGCGCGGGAGGGCCTGCGCGAGCTCGTGGAAGTGACAGCGGCTCGTGTGCGTCGGCCCGACCGCGTGATCGGGAGGCTTCTCCGTCCGGCAGACGTCCTGGGCGAGCGCGCAGCGGTGGACGTACACGCACGCCGGCAGGTCCGCGCCGATCGCGGGCAGGAAGCCCGGGATCGTGTCGAGCCTCGCACGGTCCTTGCGCAGGCCGCCGCGCGGGATGCACCGCAGGAGCCCGACGGTGTACGGGTGCCGCGGGTTGTGGAGGATCTCCTCGCTCGGCCCTTCCTCGACAAGCTCGCCCGCGTAAAGCACGCCGATCCGCTCGCACGTCTTGCGGATGACGCCGAGGTTGTGGCTGATGAAGAGAACGGCAGTGTGGTGTCGCTGCTGGAGCTCGCCGATCAGGTCGAGCACCTCGGCCTCGACCGTCGCGTCGAGCCCGGTCGTCGGCTCGTCGAGGATCAGCAGGCTCGGGTTCGTCGCGAGCGCCATCGCGATCACGACGCGCTGCTGCATGCCGCCCGAGAGCTGGTGTGGATAGCGGCGCAGCACGGAGTCGGGGTCGGCGATGTTCACCTCGCGCAGCGCCGCGAGGGAGCGCGCGCGCGCTTCGTCGCGCTTCGCTCCGCGCAGCGCGAACACCTCGACGAGCTGGCGCCCGATCCGGAGCGACGGGTTCAGCGCGCTGCCGGGGTTCTGGTAGACCATCGAGACCTCGTTGAGGCGGTAGCGGCGGAGCGCTTCGCCGCGCAGGGTGAGCACGTCGCGGCCCGCGACGTGCATCGAGCCGCCGGTGACGCGGCCGTTGCGCGGCAGGTAGCGGACGATCGAGAGCGCGGCGGTCGTCTTCCCGCAGCCCGACTCGCCCACGAGCCCGTAGCTGCCCTGCTTCTCGATCGTGAAGGTGATGCCGCGCACGACCTCGCGGTCGCGGCCGCGCACCCGGTAGACGATCTCGAGCTCGCGAACCGCGAGCGCCGCCGCCGCCGCCTGCTCGACCGCGGCCGCGCTCACTGGTCGAGCGCCCCCTGGATCGTGTCCGCGATCAGGTTGATGGCGACGACGAGCGACGCGATCGCGAGTGCCGGGAAGACCACGGCCCACCACGCGAGCGTGACGTCGGCGTACTGCTCGGCGATCTGGAGACCCCAGTCCGGCGACGGCGGCTGCGGGCCGTAGCCGACGAACGCCAGCGTGGCGACCGCGAAGACGGCGTAGCCGAGGCGGATCGTCGCCTCGACCACGATCGGCCCCATCACGTTGGGAAGGATCTCGACGAGCAGGATGTACGGCGGCCGCTCCCCGCGCAGCTTTGCCGCCTGTACGTAGTCGAGGTCGCGCTCGACGAGGACGGCGGACCGAACCGTCCGAGCGACGATCGGCGCGAAGGCGAGGCCGATGACGACGATCAGCTTCGGCGACGAGATGCTGATCCCCTCCGCGCTCGCCGAGAGCGCAGTCAGCACGAGGATCGCGGTCACGATGAACGGAACGGCCAGGACCGCATCGATGATGCGTCCGAGGATGTTGTCGACCCAGCTGCCGAAGTAGCCCATGACCAGTCCGAGCAGCGAGCCGAGCCCGACGCCGAGCAGGCTCGCCGCCGGGGCGACCTCGATCACGCTGCGCGAGCCGACGAGCACGCGCGAGAGGATGTCCCGGCCGAGCCGGTCGAGACCGAACGGGTGGCCCCACGACGGCGCCTCGTAGCCCGCGAGTCCGAACGAGCCGTTGATCGCGTCGTACGGGGCGATCCGCTGCCCAAACACCGCGCACGCCAGCCAGAAGAGCGTAACGATCGCGCCGACGACGAACGTCGGCGAGCGAAGGATCAGGTGCAGCGTCTCGCGGCGAACCCGCGCGGGAGTGTCGAGCGGCTGCTGCGCCAGCGGCGGCGCGCCCTCGACGATCACCGGCATCTGCGCGCTCACGTCTGCCTCGCGAACCGCACGCGCGGGTTGGCGGCGGCGATGAGCAGGTCGCCGACGAGCGTCGCCACGAAGTAGACGACTCCGAGGACGAGCACGCACGCCAGCAGGGTCGGAAAGTTCTTGATCTGGGCCGCACTCAAGGTGAGGAAGCCGATGCCGGGATAGCCGAACAGCTTCTCGATCGCCACGATGCCCCCGAACAGGTAGCCGACCTGCGTGGAGATGACCGCGATCGTCGGCAGGAGCCCGTTGCGGAGGACGTGCCGCGCGAGGACGTCCCGCCGCTTGAGCCCCTTGAGCGTCGCGGTGCGGGTGAAGTCGGCGTCGAGCGCCTCCATCGTCCCCGCGCGGGCCATCCGGGCGATGTAGCCGAAGAGAACGAGCGCGAGTGCGAGCGCCGGGAGGAAGAGCGAGTCGAGCTTCGTCACGAAGGACGCATCGACGAGCGCGCCGGCGACGCCCGGGAACCAGTTCAGGAACGCCGGCCCGAAGATCGTGACGAGGATCGCACCCAGGACGAACTCGGGGATGACCGCCAACGAGAGGCCCGTGACGGTGATCACCCGGTCGGTCGCCGTCGCCCGCCGGAGGGCGGCGATCACCCCGGCGAGGATACTCACCGGAATGCAGAGGACGAACGCGTAGAGCGCGAGAAAGAGGGAGCGCTCGAGCGCGGGCACGAGCTCGTCGGTGACCGGACGGCCGTCGATGTAGCTCGTCCCGAGATCGCCGCGAACCGCGCTGGACAGCCAGTCGGCGTAGCGCACCGGAAGCGGCCGGTCCCAGCCCAGCTGGTGGTTGTACTTCGTGACGGCGTCCGGCGTCGCCTCGCGCCCGAGCACGAGCCGCCCGGGGTTCCCCGGCAGGACCTGCGCCGCCGCGTAGACCATCATGCTCAGCAGCAGCAGCGAGACGAGGCCGAGAGCGATCCGGTGGGCGATGTAACGGAGCATTGCCGGGATGCGAAGCGGCCGTGGGCGCCGACCCGCGCGGCCGGCGCCCACGGATTCCCTCGTCTAGCCGATCGACACGCCGCGGAGGTTGACGACGGCGATGCCGTCGGGCACGTAGCCCTTTACCTTCGGGCTCGCCGCCGCGATGAAGTTGTAGAAGTAGCTGTAGATGACCGGTGTCTCGTTCAGGAGGTGCAGCTGGATCTTCCTCGCACGCTGCTTCTGCGTCTTGATGGTGGTCGCCGCCACGAAATCGGCGACCATCCGGTCGAACTTCTTGTTCGAGTAGCGGGCCGCGTTCCACACGCCGCCGCTCTTCAGCGCCGCGTTCAGGTACGTAAGCGGCACGGGCCGATGTCCGTAGTCGACGATGCCGAAGTCCACGCCGAGCCAGGGGGCGAGCTTGCCCGTGGCGCCGAAGCTGACACCGTCGAAGTACTGCGCCCCCGTGTACACCTTGACGCTGCAGTCGATGCCGATCTGCTTGAGCGCCTGCGCGACCCGCTGCGCGTAGTCGGGCATCTCGAACGCGCGGTAGCAGCTCAGCGTGAGCTTGAGGTTTTCCGCGCCCGCCGCCTTGAGCAGCGCCCGCGCCTTCGCGAGATTCTGCTTCCGCTGCGGAACGGACTTGTCCGTGAACGCGTAGCCGGGCCACATCGGGCTGTCGTCGCCGACCTCTGCGAACTTGCCCCAAAGACCCCGCACGATCTGGGGCCGGTTGAGCGCCAATGCGATCGCCTGCCGCACGCGCACGTCGTTGAACGGCTTCTTCTTCACGTTCATGTGCAGGTAACGGTGCGTCGCCGTCCGCAGCGGGATGACCTGCATGTTCGCGCGATCGAGTTGCTGCGCGCCCTGGTACGAGACCTGGACGGCGAGGTCGATCTGGCCGCTCTGAAGGGCCGTCACGCGCGGCTGGTCCTCGAGGAAGTTGAACTCGACCGCGTCGAGGGACGGCCTGCCACCCCAGTAGTTCGGGTTGGCGACGAAGCTGAGCCCGGCGGCACCGCGGTTCTGCTTGAGCATGAACGGGCCGGTGCCGTTCATCTTGCTCGTCCATTCGCCGGGCTTCGTGATATCCGACGGGAGCTTGTAGCTCTTCGGAAGGATGATCGCCTGGTAGGTCATCTGGCCGAGCAGGTACGGGAAGAACCCGTTCGGGGCGTCGAGATCGAACCGCACCGACTTGCTGTCCACCTTCTTCACGTTCCCGGGCGAGATGACGCCCTTGTAGGACGAGAGCGCCTGTGAGTCCTTCGTCAAGAGCCGCTCGAACGTGGCGACGACGTCGTCGACGGTCAACGGCGTCCCGTCGTGGAACTTGACGCCCTGCCGGATCTGGAACGTCCACGACTTCGCGCCGTTCGACGGCTTCCACGAGGTCGCGAGCCGGGGCTTCAGCACCGAGTTCTTGTCCGCGAACACGAGCTGCTCGCCTGGAATGTGCGACACGGCAAGCGTCTCGAGCTGCTGCAGCAGCGGCGGCTCGAGCGAGCTGGAGATCGGGCTCGAGCCGACACGGAGCGTGCCCGCGGTCGACCGCCGGACCGCGCGCGGCGCAGCCCACGCCGCCGGTACACCGGACAGCAGTGACAGGAATGGAATCGATATGCCGAGCGCCGAGCCGCGCTGGAGCAGCTCACGCCGCGTGATCCCACCCTCGCGATACTCGTCGATTAACGCGTTCTCGAGCTCGCCGGCGTCCTGCCGGTAGCTCTCGATCGTCTCGTTCGGATAGCGGGGATAGCGCATGAACCCTCCCGGTCGGAAACAACGCCACGTAGGGGGTGGAGATGGACCCTCTCACGGCTTTCGACGATCATGCAAGCTGAAAGTAAGAACTCGTGACCGATCCCACCTTCGGCAATCCGCCCCGGCCCGTCCCGGGTGCCGCGTTCACGCGCGAAGAGACCTACGCCGCTACGCGCCTGCCGG
>DASXTR010000031.1:0-36076 GCA_036505325.1 Gaiellaceae bacterium | reverse complement strand
TAGGTCGACTGGCGGCGCCACGTCTGGAACGCGGCGTAGATGCACGCGCCGGCGACGAGAAAGAAGACGAGCGCGTCGCGGCCGGACGGATGGGCGAAGAAGAACCAGCCGAGGTCGACGAGGAAGACCCCGCAGGCACTGTAGAACACGTACTGCTGCCGCTCCGGCCACAGCGAGATCTCGCGCCGCCCGAAGTCGCGCCAGAAGAGGTAGACGGCGAACGTGATCGCAAGAAAGAAGGCGACCTGGAGCAGCAGCGAGGCCGTAACCAGCGACGTCGTCTGGTTCAGCGCCACGATCGCCGCCGACACCACCGCGAGGATCAGCAGGTTCCGGACGAGCGGGCTGATCCTCATCAGGCGGTCATCCAGGCGCGGACGGCGAGAGCGGCGGCGACGAGGGTCGCGACGGCGAACCAGAGCAGTCGCGTGCGCGGGTCGTCCGGGGCGTAGAGCCAGGGCGAGAGCACGGCGAGGAGCGCAAACGTCCCGTAGGCGTAGTGCAGCCGGTCCGGCGCGCGCCGGTCGTCGGAGAGGAGCAGCAGGCCGAGCGCGACCTGCGCCACGAGGACGGTCTGCGCGAGCGCGAGCAGCTGCGCGACCGCGCGTCCCGCTCCGCGCCGCCGCGCGGCGAACGCGGCTCCGGCGGCCGTCGCGCAGACGACGATCGCGAGGAATGCGTTCCAGTGGTGCGCCGTCAGCATTGGGCGGACCTTATCGGCACATGACTGCGTCGAGGCTGTCGGGCAGATTCGACACGGACCGTTGACAGGCCGAGCGGCCGCCCGCGAGGATCGGGCGAGACCCCAAGCGAGGAGGGGACCATGAGCGAGCACTCACAGGTCGAACAACTCGTGCTCGAGCTCACCGAGGGGCGCCTCGACCGCCGCACGTTCCTGCAGCGCGTCACCGCCGCAGGGCTCTCACTCGGCGCCGCGAACGCGCTCGCGGGCGTCCTCGGCGCCGACTCGGCGTTCGGATCGGCCGGGGCCGCCGGGGTCCTCCGCGTCCGCGCCGTCGGCGACGTCCAGAACCTCGATCCGGCGTTCATCCCCGGCTCGAACGAGGGCGCCGTTCTGACGAATGTGTACGAGGGGCTCGTCGGCTTCAAGCCGGGGACCTACAAGCTCGTCCCGGTGCTCGCGGAGAGATGGCAGCCCTCGAAGGACGGCCGCCGCTACGACTTCACGCTCCGGAAGGGTGTCAAGTTCCACGGCGGCTACGGCGAGGTGACCGCGGCGGACGTCAAGTTCTCGTTCGAGCGTACGGCCGGCCTGACCAGCCCGGCGATCGACTCGCCGTACAAGGGCGACTGGGCCGCGCTCCAGGAAGTGCGCGTCACCGGCCGCTACAGCGGGACGATCATCCTCAAGCACAAGTTCGCGCCGCTCCTGACGAACACGCTGCCGAGCTTCATCGGCTACATCGTGTCGAGGAAGGCAGTCGCCGACCTCGGCAACGACTTCGCGCATCACCCGATCGGAACCGGCCCGTACGAGTTCGTCTCGTGGACGCCGGGTCAGCGCACCGTCCTCAAGAAGTTCGAAGGCTACGGCGGCAGCTGGCTGCGCCACGTCAAGGCGCCGATCTGGAGCGGGATCGAGTTCCTGCCGATCTCGGTCTCCAACGCGGCGACGATCGCAATCCAGAGCGGCGCGGTCGACTGGGGCCCGATCGGGCCCGAGGCTGTCGACAGCTTCAAGTCGAACTCGAAGTTCAGGGTCGACGCGCGTACGACGCTCAACTACAGCTGGATCGGCATGAACATCGCGCACCCGAACCTGAAGGACGTCAACGTGCGCCAGGCGATCCGCTACGCGATCGACGTGCCTTCGATCCTGGCGGCGGCGTTCGACGGCAAGTGGAGCCGGGCCAGGTCTCTCCTGGCGCCGGGGATGCCGGTGGGATACTGGAAGCAGGCGCCGGCGTACAAGCGTGACCTCAACAAGGCGAAGAGCTTCCTCGCGAAGGCGGGCGTGAGCGGCCTCGAGCTGACGATGGCGGCTTCGAGGACTGCCGTCGGCGCTTCGACGATCGCTCAGATCGTGCAGGCGAACCTGGCCGACATCGGCATCAAGGTGCAGGTGCTCATGCAGGACCGCTCGGTGTTCAACCAGCTCGGCGGCGACGCGCAGAAGAACCGCCAGCTCTTCTACGAGCTCTTCACGACGCCGACTCCGGAGCCTTCGTTCGCCACGGAATGGTTCACCTGCGGCCAGGTCAACGTCTGGAACTGGCAGTCGTGGTGCAACAGGCAATTCAGCGACTGGGACGCCGAGGCCGTGAAGACCCTCGATCCCGAGCTCCGGTCGGACCTCTACATCAAGATGCAGAAGCTCTGGGACCGGAAGGTGAACGTCGTCTGGGTCGCCTGGCCGACGAACTACTTCGCAGGAAAGAAGGGCATCAAGCCGTCGCTGCAGCCCTCCGGCTTCTACCAGACTTGGGACTTCCGCCTGACGTAGCCCCCGTTCGGTCGATCGCGGGGTCGTGCTCCAGTACCTGATCACGCGGATCGGGATGGCATTCCTCGTCGCCGTCCTGGTCATGGTGCTGCTCGCGCTGCTGGTGCACGTCGTCCCGGGCGATCCGGCGAATGCGGTGCTCGGTCAGCGGTCGACGCCGGAGCTCGTCCGGACGGTTCGGGAGCAGATGGGGCTCGACAAGTCGGTGCCGGTGCAGGTGGCGCAGTTCGTCGGGCATGCCTTTCGGGGCGACCTCGGTCGCGACGTCGTCAGCAACCAGCCCGTGACGCGTCTGATCCGGAACGCGCTCCCGCATACGGTCGCGCTCGCCGTCTCGAGCCTGGCGCTCGCGATCCTGCTCGGCATCCCGCTCGGCGTGCTGGCTGCGACCCGACCGAACGGCATCCTCGACCGGCTGACCGGTGTCCTCTCGATCTCGCTGATCACGACGCCGTCCTACGTCGCCGGCCTGTACCTCCTGCTCCTCTTTGCGCTGTCGGTGAAGCTCTTCCCGGCGGTCGGGACCGGCACCTTCTCGCACCCGATCGACTACCTGCAGCACCTCGCGCTGCCCGCGGTGGCGCTCGCGCTCGGCTGGATCGGCTACTTCGCGCGTCTCGTACGGACGAGCATGCTCGAGGTCCTGAACGCGAACTACATCCGCACGGCGTACGCCTACGGACTGCGCGACAGGGTGATCTTCTACCGGCACGCGCTGAGGAACGCGATCATCCCGACGGTCGCCGTGCTCGGGGTCGGCCTCGGGGAGCTGATGGGCGGGGCCGTGTTCGTCGAGGTCATCTTCAGCCGCGTGGGGCTGGGATCGCTGATCGTCGAATCGATCGAGACTCGCAACTACCCCGTGGTGCAGGGTTGCGTGCTGACGATCGCGTTGCTCTTCGTCCTCGCGAATCTCCTGGCCGACCTCTCGTACCGATTCCTCGACCCGCGCATCCGCCTCGAGGAGTCGGCGGCGTAGTGGCGGTCTCGGCCGCACCGCTCTCGCGCCGCGCCCGGCTCGCCGGCCGCGGTTCGCTCCTCGTGCGCGTGGCGCGGACCCCGGCCGGGCTGTTCGGGCTCGTCGTCGTGACGGGACTGCTCGTGCTCGTCGCGTTCGCGCCACTGATCGCCCCCTACGATCCCGCGCACCAGGACATCGTCAACCGGCTGCACGGCCCGTCTGCGAACCATCTGCTCGGCACCGATCAGCTCGGACGCGATCTCCTCTCGCGCCTCGTCTTCGGCGTCCGCATCGAGTTGCGGGTCGCGGTCCCCGCGACGATCGGCGCGCTCGCGCTCGGCCTGCTGCTCGGGCTCGCGGCGGGCTACCTCGGCGGCCGCGCCGACAACGCGCTGATCGTGGTGATGGATGCGATCCAGGCGTTCCCCGCCGTGATCCTGGCCCTGACGATCCTGGCCCTCCTCGGCCCGTCGCTCCGCAACGTCGCGATCGTTCTTGCCGTCGCGTTCGCGCCCGCTTACGCGCGCGTGACGCGCGCGCTCGTCCTCGCGGTGAAGCAGAACCCCTACATCGAGGCGGAGCGGTCCCTCGGGGCGAGCACCTCCCGGATCATCCTCGTCCACATCGTGCCGAACATCCTCCCGCCGCTCCTGACGCTCGTCGCGATGAACCTGCCTAGCGCGATCGGCGCCGAGGCCGGCCTCTCGTTCCTCGGGCTCGGGGTGCAACCACCGACTCCCTCCTGGGGCGTGATCCTCGCGGACGGCTTCGAGTACGTGCGCGATGCGCCGTGGGCCGTCGTCTGGACGGGTCTGACCCTGATGGCCACGACGCTCGGCTTCACCTTCCTCGGAGAGGCGTTGCGTGACCAGCTCGACCCGAGGCTCGCCGGGGCGCTGCATTGAACGAGCCGCTGCTCAGCGTCGAGGGCCTCGATGTCGTCTACCGGACGCGGGGACGGAGGCTCCCGGCGATCACCGACCTGAGCTTCGACGTGGCACCGGGCGAGATCCTCGGCATTGTCGGTGAATCGGGCTGCGGCAAGTCGACGCTCGGCCTGGCGCTGCTGAGGCTGCTGCCGCAGAACGGCGAGCTCGCCGCGGGCCGCCTGCGCTTCCGCGGCCGCGACATCGCAGCGTTCGATCGCGAGCAGCTGCGCCGCATCCGCGGAAGCGGGATCGCGATGATCTTCCAGGACCCGCTGACGAGCCTCAACCCGACGCTGACGGTCGGGGCGCAGCTGCGCGACGCTCTTCGGGCGCACGACCGGGGACCGGCGCGGGATCGGCGCGGCAGAATCGTCGCGATGCTCGAGCAGGTCGGCATTCCCGACGCAGCCGACCGCGTCGACCGCTACCCGCACGAGCTATCGGGGGGCATGCGCCAGCGGGTGATGATCGCAATGGCGCTCCTCCTCGAGCCGGCACTCCTCGTCGCGGACGAGCCGACGTCGGCGCTCGACGTCACGCTTCAGATGCAGATCCTCGAGCTGTTGCGAGTGCTGCGCCGTACGCACGGGACGGCGATTCTCTTCATCTCGCACGACCTTGGAGTCGTCTCGGAGATCTGCGACCGTGCGGTTGTGATGTACGCGGGCCGCGCGGTCGAGGAAGGGGACATCCGTGCGATCTTCAAAGAGGCCCGCCACCCGTATACGCAGGCACTGCTCGCGTCGATTCCGTCGTGGCGGCGGCGCGGTGAGGAGCTCGGCTCGATCCGCGGGCGCGTGCCCAGCCTCTTCGACCTCCCGCCGGCCTGCGCGTTCGCCGACCGCTGCCCGCACGCACGGGCCGTCTGCAGGGAGCAGGCGCCTCGCTACCTGGGACCGGCGGGCCAGCGCGTCCGGTGCCACATCTACGACTCCGCGTCGGGCTACTCGAGCTCGCGCCCGTCTGCCGCGACTCAGGCAGGCGTCCGGTGAGCTCCGAGTCGCTGCTCCATCTTCGCGGAGTGCGCACGTACTTCTTCGACAAGCGTGGGCTCGCCGCGCAGGTGCTGCGGCACGAGGGCGGCGCGGTGCACGCCGTCGACGGCGTCGACCTCGACATCCCGCGCGGCCAGATCGTCGGCCTGGTCGGCGAGTCGGGCTCTGGCAAGACCACGCTCGCCCGGACGATCGTCGGCCTGCAACGGCCGACCGCGGGCGACGTCCTCTTCGACGGGCGTGACCTCGGGCGGGCGAGCCGGGCCGAGCTGCGTCGGCTGCGCCGCCGGATGCAGATGATCTTCCAAGAGCCCCATGCGAGCCTGAGCCCGCGTCACCGAGTCGACTCGCTGCTGAGCGAGCCCTACCGGATCCACCGGATCCCGCCGGAGGAGCGCTCGAGCGTCGGCGAGCTGCTCGAGATGGTCGAGCTCTCGCCGGAAATCGCTTCGCATTTTCCGCACCAGCTCTCGGGAGGGCAGGCGCGCCGCGTCGGAATCGCGCGGGCGCTCGCGCTGCACCCGGAGTTCGTCGTCGCCGACGAGCCCACGTCCGGGCTCGACGCCTCGGCGTCGGCGGCCGTGCTCAACCTGATCAAGCGCCTGCGCGAGCGGCTCGGGCTGACCTACCTGGTGATCACCCATGACCTGAACGTCGTCGGCTACCTGGCTGACACGATCGCCGTCATGTATCTCGGCCTGCTCGTCGAGATCGGACCTGCGGAGCGGATCTACGCGTCGCCCGCGCACCCGTACACGCAGGCGCTGCTCTCCGCGCTGCCCGAGCCGGGCGACGGGCGGGTCGAGCGGCGCCTCGTCCTCCCCGGCGAGATCCCGAGCCCGAGGACGCCGCCGGACGGCTGCCGCTTCCACACCCGCTGCCCCTACGCACAGGAACGTTCCCGGCTCGAATCCCCCCGGCTCGAGCAGATCGAGCCCGACCATCTCGTCGCGTGCCACTTCTGGCGCGAGGTCCGGGCCGCCGCGACGGCTTCGTGACCACCTGAGAGGAGGCGAGATGGCGATTCTCGATACGGACGTCCGCGAGGTGCGGCTGGAGCACGCGTGGATCCCGCTCTCGGACGGCTGCCGCCTCTCGGCCCGGATCTGGCTGCCCGCCGACGCGGAGGACGACCCGGTCCCGGCGGTACTCGAGTACATCCCGTACCGAAAGGACGACGGCACCGCCGTCAGGGACCTCAAGCGTCACCCGTACTTCGCCTCCTGCGGCTACGCGGCGGTGCGCGTGGACATGCGCGGGAGCGGCGACTCGGAAGGGATCCTTTACGACGAGTATCTGCGGCAGGAGCAGGACGACGGGCTGGAGATCCTCGCGTGGCTGGCGTCCCAGCCCTGGTGCACGGGCGCGGCCGGCATCATCGGGATCTCGTGGGGCGGCTTCAACGCCCTGCAGATCGCGGCCCGGCGGCCGCCCGAGCTGAAGGCGATCGTCGCCCTGTGCGCGACGGACGACCGGTACGCCGACGACGTGCACTACATGGGCGGCTGCGTCCACGAGTCGATGCTCGGCTGGGCCTCGTCGATGCTCGCCTACAACGCCCGGCCGCCCGACCCGAAGGTCGTCGGCGACGGCTGGCGTGAGCTCTGGCTCGACCGGCTCGAGCGCACGCCGCCGTACATCGAGGCGTGGCTCACGCATCAGCGCCGGGACGACTTCTGGCGGCACGGCTCGGTCTGTGAGGACTTCGGCGCGATCGAGTGCCCCGTGTACATCCAGTCCGGCTGGGCCGACTGGTACCGCAACCCCGTCGCCACGCTGCTCGCAGGCCTCTCCGTTCCTCGCAAGGGCCTGATCGGCCCGTGGGCGCATGTCTACCCGGACGACGGCCGGCCCGGGCCGGCGATCGACTTCGCGCGCGAGTGCGTCCGCTGGTGGGACCACTGGCTGAAGGGGATCGACACGGGGATCATGGACGAGCCGATGCTGACGACCTGGATGCCCGAGCCCGTCGAGGCGACGCCCGAGGGGGCGCGCCGTTGGCTCCAGGCAGGGCGCTGGGTGTCCGAGCCGTCGTGGCCTTCGCCGAACGTCGAGACGCGGGAGCTCTTCCTCGCCCCAGAAGGGCTGAGCGGCGAGGAGCCGAAGCCGACGGCGGAGACCGCGCTCGACGTGCTCGGAGTGCAGTCCGCCGGCGTCGAGGCGAGCTCGGCCACACTCGTCGACCAGCGCGCCGACGACGCCCGCTGGCTCTGCTTCGACTCGGCCCCGCTCGGCGAGAAGCTCGAGGTGCTCGGCCTCCCGTACGTCACGTTCGCCCTGGCGAGCGACCGGCCAAACGCCCTCGCCGCCGTCCGGCTCTGCGACGTCGCGCCGAACGGCGTCTCGACGCTCGTCACGCGCGGACAGCTGAACCTCACCCACCGCGACGATCACGCCGAGCCCAGCCCACTCGAGCCGGGGAAACGCTACGGCGTGCGCGTGCGGCTCGACATGATCGCGCATGTCTTCCGGCCCGGCCACCGCCTGCGTGTCGCCGTCTCGCCGACCTCCTGGCCGTCCGCCTGGCCCTCGCCCGAGCCCGTCACGCTCAGCGTCTTCGCAGGCCCGGCGAGCCGGCTCGAGCTGCCCGTGCGCCGGCCCGTCTCCGAGGAACCGGAGCTCCATCCGTTCGAGCCGGCGCGACGCCACTCCCCGACGGCGCAGCTGCTTCCGAAGCCGTCCGGGGAAAGCGTCGAGCGCGACTTCCGGACCGGAACGGTTGTGTTCAAGACGCGGCGGATGGACCGCGACGGAGTGCGCTTCGACGACGGTCTCGCGTTCCTGCCGAGCGCGTTCGACGAGCACCTCATCGTGGACGGCAAGCCCCTTTCGGCGCGGGTGCGGTGTGAGCGCTCGTTCGTGGTCGAGCGCGGGGACTGGCGGACCCGCGTGGAGTCGACGAGCACGATGACGTCCGACGCTCACTCGTTCCATGTGACGAACGTCCTCGAGGCGTACGAGAACGACGCACGCGTGTTCGTGAAGAACTGGCGCTTCTCCGTGCCGCGTGACCTCGTCTGACCGTGGTTGCGCAGCCGTAGCCCGTCTGCCACGCTCGGAAGCATGGCGCAACCCGTGAGTGGCCTAGCTGAGTCGACGCTCCTCGAGACGATCCTCGCGACGGCGCCCGTCGGCATCGCCTTTCTCGACCCGAGCCTCCGCTTCGTGCGGCTCAACGACGCGCTGGCGCGCGCGACCGGGCTCCCGCGAGAGGAGCACTTGGGCCGGCGGATCGACGAGGTCTGGCCCGAGACCCCGGCGGAGCTCCTCGCCCGGTTGCGGGAGCTGCTCGAGACCGGGGAGCCGATCACCGATGTCGAGGCGACGAGCGGCGAGTCCGGAGGAAGACCGCGCCACGTGCTCCAGAGCTACTACCCCGTGAAGGCGGCGGACGGGACGGTCTCGGGAGTAGGCGCCATCGTGGTCGACATCACCGAGCGGAAGCTCGCGGAGAAGGCACTCACCGCCTCCGAGGAGCAACTGCGCGAGATGCTCGAGACCGTCCGGCTGATCGCGGTGATCGTCGACGGCGACACACGGATCGTCTACTGCAACCCGTACCTCGCCGAGCTGACGGGCTGGACGCGCGAGGAGCTACTCGGCCGCGAGTGGTACGCGACCTTCGAGCCGGCGGAGACCGAGAACCGAAGAGGCTTCGTGCGCCACATCGCCGAGATCGCGGTGAACCCGCATGCAGAAGGCGCGATCCAGACCCGTAGCGGCCAGTGGCGCCTCATCTCCTGGAACAACACTGTCGTCCGCGACATCCACGGACGGGGGATCGGCGCGACCAGTATCGGCGAGGACATCACCGAGCGCCGCCGGGCGGAGAAGGAGCTTCATACACGCATCGAGGAGCAGGAGGCGCTGCGGCGCGTCGCCACTCTCGTCGCAGGCGAGGCCCGGCCGGAGCATGTCTTCCTCTGCGTGGCCGAGGAGGCCGCGCGCATCCTCGGAGCCGACTCGTCGGCGGTCCTCCGCTTCGACGATCCGCAGACCGCGACGGTGGTCGGCCGATGGGACAACTCCGAGCTCGGCGGCTTCCCGATCGGCTCGTCGATCCCGGTCGGGGAAGAGGGGGCGCTCGCCCGCCTGATCAGGACGGGTGCGCCGGCTCGGATCGACTACGAGGGCCTGCTGGGCGAGCTGCCGGCTGCCATGCGGTCGTTCGGGTACCGCTCGGTCGCGGCTGCGCCGGTCGTGTGGGCGAACCGGCTGTGGGGAGCGCTCACGGTCGGCACCGGGCGTCTCGAGCCGCTGCCCGCGGATTCCGAGCGACGGCTCGGCGAGTTCGCGGAGGTCCTCGGTCTCGCGGTCGCGAGCGCCGACGCGCGCGAGAAACTCGCGCGCTCGCGCACGCGGATCGTGGAGGCGAGCGACGAGGCGCGACGCCGGCTCGAGCGCGATCTGCACGACGGCGCGCAGCAGCGCCTCGTGAGCCTCGCGCTGATGCTCCGGCTGGCCGAGAGGAAGCTTGCGCACGACCCTGCGGAGGCCGCCTCCGCACTCGCCGGCGCGTCCGTGGAGCTCGAGCACGCCCTCGACGAGCTGCGCCAGCTCGCGCGGGGGATTCATCCGGCGATTCTCACCGACCGTGGGCTCGGCCCTGCGCTCGAGACGCTCGCGGATCGGATGCCGCTGCCCGTCGCGATCCGCTCCACCATCGCGGCGCGCCTGCGCCCGGCGGTCGAGGTGGCGACGTACTACGTCGTCGCGGAAGGCTTGACCAACGTCGTCAAGTACGCGCGTGCGTCGCAGGCATCCGTGACCGTCACGGCCACGGACAGCACAGTCACCGTCGAGGTCGTGGACGACGGCGTCGGCGGCGCGGACCCGAGCCTCGGATCGGGCCTGCACGGGCTCCATGCCCGCGTCGAGGCGCTCGGTGGCAGGCTCGAGGTGGCGAGCGCGGCCGGCGCAGGGACGCTCCTGCGAGCAGAGATCCCCTGCACGTTTGCGCTCGACTCCCGTGTCATCGCGTACGAGACCGATGGAGCCGCAGCCGGCTGGACCGACTCGGCACCTGCGCGGCACGGCTGACGCGTCAGGTCGTCGCGAGCACACGCCGAATCGATACGCTCACGCTCTTCGACGGCTCGACGCTCGACGAGGAGGAGATGGTGGTTGCCGAAGGTGAGCCCGCGCCGGACTTCACCCTGACGAGCGACTCCGGCGAGACGGTCAAGCTGTCGTCGCTGCGCGGCAAGCCGGTCGTTCTCTACTTCTATCCCAAGGACGACACACCCGGCTGCACCAAGCAGGCCTGCGGCATCCGCGACGCCTACGGCGAGTTCGAGCGCGCCGGCGCCGTCGTCCTCGGCGTCTCACCGGACGACGAGTCGTCTCACCTGAAGTTCAAGGAGAAGTACTCCCTTCCGTTCACGCTCCTCGCCGACCCGGGTCACGCGATCGCCGACGAGTACGGCGTCTGGAGCGAGAAGAAGTACATGGGCCGGAGCTACATGGGCGTCAACCGCTCCACGTTCGTGATCGGCGAGGACGGCACTGTCAAGAAAGTCCTGCACGACGTCAAGCCGGACACCCACGCCGACGACGTGCTGGCCGTGCTGTCGGTCTAGAAAGCCGCGACCTTCTCGAGCAGCCCGGCCACGGTGTCGCCCAGCATCATGTAGGCGGCGACGGTGACGATGACGAGCATGCCGAGGACGACGCTGTATTCGGCCATGGTCTGGCCTTCTTCGCGGCGGAGCATGCGCGAATTGTCTCACGCGTACGCGTATCCGTCGTCCCTCGACCGAGGGAATCGGCCTAGGTTGCGACCGCCACGGTCGTCTCGGCCCGCGACTCCGCGTAGTCGTCACCGAGCTTCTCGCGGAGGGTTTGCTCGAGCTCGCCGCTCGCCTCGAGCTCCTCGACGATGTCGGCGCCGCCCACCAGCTCGCCCTTGACGAAGACCTGCGGGATCGTCGGCCAGCCTGAGATCGCAGACAGCTCCCGGCGGATCTGCGGGTCGGGCAGGACGTCGATCGCCGTCACCGGCGCGCCCGCGCGGCGCAGCGCCTGCAGCGCCCGGTCGGAGTTGCCGCACATGACGAACTGCGGCGTCCCCTTCATGAAGAGGACGACGTCCGACCCCTCGATCACCTCACGGATCTTCTCGCTGTAACTCACTCGGTTCCTTTCGCGTCGATTCGTAACTCGTGGATCGTGCCCGCCCGCCAGGGCTCGTCGAGCGCTGCGTACACGCGGCGATGCCGCTCGACCGGGGACAGCCCGTTCAGCGACGCGGCCCGCACTACGACCTGGAAGTGATCGCCGCCGCCCGTGCGGTCGACGACGTCGAGCTCGGTCGCGTCGGGGAACGCGCGCTCCAGCAGTGCTCGCAACGGCGCGGTGCTCATGCCTCCAGCGTATCCAGCACGAGGCGGTCGCCGGGGTGAACGTCCCGCGCGGCGCCGGACGCGAGCTCGACGACGACCTTCGCTCCCTTGCGGCCGGCCGTCTTCCACGGCTGCAGGTCGCGCGCGACATCGATCACCTCGAGGTCGCGCGTGCAGAACACGGCGTCGATCGGGAAGCGCATGAAGAACATGTGGATCGAGCCGGCGGGGCGGAACAACATCCCCTCGCCGCCGTCGAGCGACGCGCGTCCGAGCAGCCCGCGCATGCGCTTGAGGGGCGAGTCCGCGACCTCGCAGCGCGCACAAATGACGGTCCCGTCCGCCTTTTTCAGCGCTGCCCTCACCCTTTCAGATTATCGGCTCTAACCCTTAGGGGTGATCTTCGAAAACGTGGCGCAAGAATCACCCGGAAGGGGTTTCTTAACCCTCGCAACAGCCGTCTACAACGACGGAGACGAAGATAAGGCGTAGCGGCACGCCGACAACCGAAAGGTCTCTCAACGTGTCCGCACCCGATCTTCATCTCCACGGAATTGCGCCCCTCGACGCCGCCGAAGGGAGGTGTAACCGCATGGATATCCGCGACTGGTTCTACATGGTGCGCGCGTACGCGCAGCGTGAGGAGGGTCAGACGATGGCCGAGTACGGTGTCGTTCTCGCCGTCATCACGCTGGGCATCATCGGCGCGCTGGGCTTCCTCGCCCTCGCGATCACCGGGAAGCTCGACACCGTCACGACGAAGCTCGGTGGCGTCACCAAGTAGACGCGTACTGCGTCGTCCGTATCGACGGGCCCTCCCTCACCGCTGTCGGAGGGCCCGTCATCTACTGAAAAACGAAAGGGATTCTCGCATGGACATCCGCGACTGGTTCTACATGGTCCGCGCGTACGCGCAGCGCGAAGAGGGTCAGACGATGGCCGAGTACGGCGTCGTCCTGGCCGTCATCACGCTGGGCATCATCGGCGCGCTGGGCTTCCTCGCGCTCGCAGTCACCGGCAAGCTCGACACCGTCACGACCAAGCTCGGCGGCGTCACCAGCTAGGCATGAAGCGCGTCGCCGACATCAGATCCGAGCGGGGGCAGACGGCCGTCGAGTTTGCGATGGTCCTGCCGCTCCTCGCGGTGCTCCTGCTCGCCGTGATCCAGCTCGGCATCGCGTTCAACAACTACGTGACTCTCACCGACGCCGCCCGCGCGGGCGCCCGTAAGGCGATCGTCAGCCGCCTCGCCGGCGGCACGACGGTCGATGCCGAAGCGGCCGTCCGCGAGGCGGCGTCGGATCTCGACCAGACGAAGCTTCAGGTCGACGTTACAGCGGCCGGCTGCTCGACGGCCGGCGACCAGTCGACGCTGGTTGCGAAGTACCCCTATTCGGTCGATTTGCTCGGAATGGTGGTCAAGTCCGGCTATCTGACGAGCACGATGAAGGAGCGCTGCGAATGATCACGCGTGTTCGTGACGAGGCAGGACAGGCTGTCGTCGTCACCACCATCTTCCTGGCGGCACTTTTGGGCGGGGTCGCAATGAGCCTCGACGTCGGGTCGTGGTATCGCGAGCATCGGCAGGCACAGGCGACGGCCGATGCCGCGGCTCTCGCCGGCGCGCAGGCGCTCCCTGACGACCCTTCCGGCGCGATGACGCTGGCAGAGACCTACGCCTCCGACAACGGCGGGGGGCTCGCCGCAAACGAGATCTCGTTCGCGAGCAACTACTCGACCAACGACACGATTGCCGTGACGGTGCGCCGGAACGCCCCGGGATTCTTCTCGAAGCTCTTCGGGATCGACTCCGCCAACGTCCACGCCGGCGCCGCCGCGCGTGCGGCGGTGCCCGCCGAGGCGAAGTGGGCCGCGCCGATCGTCGTGAACAAGCTCCATCCGCTGCTCGCCGGATCCGGGTGCCCTTGCTTCAACGTGCCCACCACGCTCCCGCTCGGCAAGACCGGCGCGCCCGGCGCGTTCGCCCTCGTCAATCTCGACAACGCGCAGAACGGCACGATCGGCGCCAGTACCCTCGCCGACTGGATCCTCCGCGGGTTCGACGACTACCTCCCGCTCGGCGACTACTTCTCCGACCCGGGCGCCAAGTGGAACAACAGCTCGATCCAGGACGCGCTGCACAAGCGGTTCGGCAGCGAGCTCCTGTTCCCGGTCTACGACACCCTCACCGGCGGCGGCTCCAACGCCGAGTACCACATCATCGGCTGGGTCGCGTTCCACGTCACCGCCGTCTCCGCGAACGGGGACGCCGGGACGATCTCCGGCTGGTTCAAGAGCGTTCTCTGGACCGGCATCCAGTCAAGTAAAGACACCCACGTCCCCGACTTCGGCGTCCACACCGTCGCCCTCGTCAACTGACCTCGACTCGAAGGATCGACACATGACGTACCGCGTCCGCAACCTCGTCATCGCGATCGGCCTCGCCCTCGTCGCGATGATGCTCACACTGTTCTACGTCACCAACTACAAGCGCAGCGTCCAGCACGGCGAGTCGCAGGTCCAGGTCTGGGTCGCTGCGCGCGACATCCCGGCCGGCTCCTCAGGCGCCGAGCTCGTGAAGAAGAAGGCGTTCAAGTCCGTTGAGGTGGCCAAGCGCGGCGTCGTCGCCGGCGCGATCTCGGACACCGAGCAGGTCGAACGGCTCGTGCTGTCCCAGCCGCTGTACGCCGGCGAGCAGGTGACGGTGCGCCGCTTCCAGAGCACGAAGGCCCAGGGCATCGTCGGCCAGCTGAAGGCCACGATGCGCGCCGTCTCCGTGCCCGGAAGTCCGGACCAGCTCCTCGCAGGAACGCTGAAGGCCGGCGACCACGTCGACGTCGTCGCGGCGATCGGCGCGGCGGGCGGGGACTTCAAGGCGACCCGCATCGTCCTGCGCGACCTGCTCGTGTTGCAGGCCCCGAACGTCCCGGCGGCGGCGAAGGTCGAGCGCTCGAGCGCGGACGGCTCCGTGGTCCTCGCCGTCACCGACACGCAGGTGCAGCGGCTCTGGTACGTCGTCACGCAGGGCGACGGCAGCTGGACGCTCGAGCTGCGGCCCGTCGTCGACGCCCAGGACAGCTCGGAGCGGCTCGATGGTTGGGTCACCGTGCTCAGCGAAGGCATCGGCGCCAAGCAGTGGCAGCACTTCATGGACGGGAACTTCAAGGAGATCGCAAATGGCCAGTAACGTCCGCCTCTACTTCACCGGCGACTGCGACGGCTTCGACGCGCTGCGCGAAGCCCTCTCGCAGCAGCCCGGCTTCGAGATCGTCGGAGCGAGCGAGCACGTCGCGCAGGCGACGGGCGTCCTCGCCGGCGGCCACCTCGACTGCATCGTGCACGCCACCCGCTCCGCCGCCTTCCCGGCGGCGGAGGTGGCGGCGATCCGGGAGCAGACCCGCGCGCCGCTCGTCCTCGTCGCCTCGGGCGGCGAGGCGGCGTCGATGCTGGAGAACGCGCTCGACTCGCAGGTCGACGACGTGCTCCTGCTCCCGCAGCTCACCCACAACGTCGTCTTCGCGATCCGCAAGGCGGCGCACGTCAAGCGCCAGGTCGCGGCGTCCTCCGGCAACACCGGCCGTGTGGTGACGGTGTTCTCGCCGAAAGGCGGCACCGGGAAGACCGTTCTCGCGACCAACCTCGCCGCCGCATTCGCGAAGCGCGAGGGCCGGCGCACCCTGCTCATCGACCTCGACCTGCAGTTCGGCGACGCGGCGATCGTGCTCGGCATCGAGCCCGAGAAGACGATCTACGACCTCGTCGTCGCGCCGGGCGAGCTCGACTCGGAGAAGCTGGCCGGCTACGTGACGAAGCATCCGTCGGGCCTCGACATCCTGCCGGCGCCGCTGCGCCCGGAGGACGCGGAGCTCGTGACGGAAGGGAAGATCACCGCGCTGCTCGAAGTCGCGCGGGGTTCCTACGACGTCATCGTCGCGGACACGTCGCCGTTCTTCCATGGGCCGATGCTCGCGACGCTCGACCGGACCGACGAGCTCGTCGTTCTGTGCGGACTCGACGTCCCGACGCTGAAGAACGTGCGCCTCGCGCTGCAGACGCTCGAGCTGCTCTCGTTCCCGGCGAGCCGGATCAGGTTCGTCATGAACCGGGCCAACTCGAAGGTCGGTCTGAAGACGAAGGAGGTCGAAGCCGCGCTGAAGGTGAAGATCGGCTTCGAGGTCCCGAGCGAGCGCGCGGTGCCGATCTCCGTCAACCGCGGGACGCCGGCCGTGCTGAGCGACCCGTCGTGTGACTTCTCCAAGGCCGTCGGGGCGATCGCCAAGGCGATCTCGCCGCCGGCAACGGGGCGTTCGCGGAGCGACAAGAAGAAGTCGCTGTCGCTGGCGAGGGCGTAGGTCATGGGGCTCCACGATCGCCTCTCCCGCAACGGCGACGGGACGATCACCCTCGTCGAGGGCAGTGACGAGCACGTCGTCGTCGACCCGTACGCCGACCTCAAGTCGAAGGTCCACCACGCCTGCATCCAGAAGCTCGGACCCGAGCTCTTCAAGCAGGACCCCGCCGATCTCGCCGACCGCGTGTACCGCGCGGTCACCGAGGAGCTGACCCTCGAGGGAACGCCGCTCACGCGCGAGGAGCGTCGGGAGCTGGTTCGCCAGCTGACCGACGACATCCTCGGCTACGGGCCGCTCGAGCAGCTCCTCCGCGACGAGTCGGTGACGGAGGTCATGGTGAACGGCCACGACCGCGTCTACGTCGAGCGCTCGGGCAAGCTCGAGCGGACGGCGGTGCGCTTCGTCGACGAGGCGCACCTGATGCGGATCATCGACAAGATCGTGTCGCAGATCGGCCGCCGCGTCGATGAGTCGTCGCCGATGGTCGACGCCCGTCTTCCGGACGGAAGCCGTGTGAACGCGATCATTCCGCCGCTCGCGCTCTCCGGCGCGACGCTCACGATCCGGAAGTTCTCGCGCGACCCGTACACGATGAACGACCTGATCTCGTTCGGGTCGGTCTCGGCAAAGGCTGCGCAGTTCCTCTCCGCGTGCGTGAAGGGCAAGCTCAACATGCTCATCTCCGGTGGTACGGGCACCGGTAAGACGACGCTGCTGAACGCGCTCTCGTCGTTCGTCCCGAACGACGAGCGGATCGTGACGATCGAGGACGCAGCCGAGCTCCAGCTCCAGCAGGACCACGTGATCACGCTCGAGTCGCGCCCCGCGAACATCGAGGGCAAGGGCGAGATCCGGATCCGTGAGCTCGTCCGCAACTCCCTGCGCATGCGCCCGGACCGCATCATCGTCGGCGAGGTCCGCGGGCCCGAGACGCTCGACATGCTCCAGGCGATGAACACGGGTCACGAGGGGTCGTTGACGACGATCCACGCGAACACGCCCCGTGACGCGCTGTCCCGTCTGGAGACGCTCGTGATGACGGGCGGCGTCGAGCTGCCGCATCGCGCGATCCGCGAGCAGATCGCGAGCGCGTTCGACCTGCTCGTCCAGATCACGCGTCTCGTCGACGGCTCCCGCCGCGTGACCGCGATCTCGGAGGTGCTCGGCATGGAGTCCGACGTCGTGACGCTGCAGGACATCTTCGTGGCGTCGCCGCCGGAGGAAGAGGACATCTCGCAGGCCCGCAAGCTGATGTCGCCGCTCCGCGCGACCGGGCTCAAGCCGCACTTCCTCGAGAAGCTCGCGGCGAACAACGTCGTCCTCCCGCCGGCATTCTTCGGCGCCGACGACAGCGACCTCCGCGCGTCCTTCTCGTCCGTCGCCGGTTTCGGGGGAGCCCAGTAATGAAGATCCACGTCCGCAAGCCCTGGATCAAGGTTCCCCCGCTCGCACTCGCGCTCGTCGCGGCGCTCGTCCTCGCCGGCACGGCTGAGGCGGGCGTTCGCGTCCCGGGCGTCGACACGAGCGGCTATCCCGAGGTGCGCGTCACCGTACTCGCACCGGCGGGCGCCCAGCCGCGGCTGTGGGAGAACGACGCGTCCGTCGTCGGCCTCCGCGCGACGAACCTCGGCCGCGCGAAGACCGTCGCGCTCGCCGTCGACCGCTCGCACTCGATGAAGGGCCGCGCCCTCATCGACGCGACGGCGGCGGCCCGCCTGTTCGTCGGGCACAAGTCGAAGCACGACCGGATCGAGGTGATCACGTTCGGCAGCCATGCCTACGCGGTCACGCGTTTCTCGGAGTCCGTCACCGAAGCCGACGAGGCGCTCGCCGGGCTGAGCGCCGATCGCGCCGTCGGAACTGCCCTGTGGGACGCCGTCGTGCTCGCCGCACGTCGCCTCTCCACGCAGGACCAGCCGGGTCACGTGATCCTGCTCGTCACCGACGGCCACGACGTCTCGAGCACGGCGACCTACCGCGACGCGGTCGCGGCGGCACACGCCGCGAAGGCGTCGGTGTACCCGGTGGCGATCGCCGGGCCGGACTTCACGCCGGGACCGCTGCGCGACCTCGCAGTGGAGACCGGCGGCACGTACCACCAGGCCTCGTCGAGCTCGAAGCTCGCGTCGATCTACAAATCGATCGGTCGCGAGCTGTCGCGGACATGGGAGCTTCGCTACCCGACGTCCGCGCGCCCGGGTGAGTCGCTGCGCCTCGTGGCCACGGCGCCGGGCGCGGGGCGCGGGACGCGGACGGTCGCGTTGCCCGCGCTCGGCGCCGCAACGGCCGCCCCGGCCGGCCCGGCCCTCCTCCCCCGCTCGGCGTACCGCTCCGCGTTCGCGCCGCTCGCCGTCGCAGGCGCGGTCGCCGCGCTCATCCTGCTCGCGTGCGCCTTCTGGTTCGCGGCGCGCCAGGGTAAGTGGGTGACGCGCCGGCTCGCGCCGCATCTCGGAGTGGTCCAACGGGACGTGAAGGAGCGCCGTCGCCAGGGACGCCGTGCCGTTCTCGGCAGGATCTCCGATTCGACGGAGCAGGCGTTTTCGGGCGTCAGGCACTTCCGCCTTCTGCAGCGGATGATCAGCCGCGCGGACCTCCCGCTACGCGCCGCGGAGCTGCTCTACATCGGCCTCGGCGTGGCGATCCTTCTCGGCCTCTTCGCCGCGGTCGCTGTCTCGTCGATGTTCATCACGCTCATCGTGATGGCGTTCGGCTTCTCGACCCCGATCCTGTTCGTCTCGTTCAAGGCGAAGGCAAGGGTGAAGAAGTTCGACAACCAGCTGCCGGATCTGCTGATCACGATGGCTGCGTCGCTCAAGGCAGGCCACTCGTTCCGGCAGGGCATCCAGTCGGTCGTCGACGAGGGGGCGGAGCCCGCCGCGACGGAGTTCAAGCGCGTGCTCACCGAGACGCGCCTCGGCCGGCCGATGGACGACGCTCTCAACGAGATGTCGGACCGCGTCGGCTCGAAGAACCTGTCGTTCGTCATCACGGCAGTGACGATCCAGCGCCAGATCGGCGGCTCGCTCGCGGGCCTGTTCGACATGGTCGCCGAGACCGTCCGCCAGCGGCAGCAGTTCGCGCGGAAGATCCGCGGACTGACGGCGATGGGGCGCATGTCGGCATACGTGCTGATCGGGCTCCCGTTCTTCATCGCCCTCGCCGTGACTGTGATGAATCCTGAGTACATGGCGCCGCTCTACAACACGTCGACTGGTCATGAGCTGATCGTGATCGGGCTGGCGATGATGACGTTCGGCACCGTGATCCTGAAAAAAATGGTCTCGTTCAAGGGGTAGACGACGATGCTGCTTGCTTTCGCACTCATCACATTGGGGCTCGCCGTGTACCTCCTCGGAGAGGTTGCGACGTATCCGGCCCGCCAGCAGATGCTGTCGGTCAGACGGGCGTCCGGCTACGGCCGTGCCCGCATGGTCGGGGCCCCGACCGCGCAGTTGAAGTTCCGCGAGCGCGTGCTCGTCCCGTCGGTGGCGCGGCTCGCGTCGATGGCACTCCGCCTGAATCCGAAGGCGACGGTCGAGTCGATCGCGACGCGCCTGAACGCGGCGGGATTGTCGTCGCGCATCTCGCCGACGCAGTTCCTCGCGGCGAAGGGCGCTCTCGCGATCGCGGCGGCGCTGTTTGCAATCACCGTCGGCATCGTCAACGCCCCGGTGTTCGGAATCGTGTTCGCTCCGCTCCTCGCCGGCGTCGGGTTCTTCGTGCCCGACGCGGCCCTGACGCTGCGGACCCGTGGGCGCCGCGAAGGCATCAAGGCCGAGCTCCCCGACGCGCTCGACCTGCTCGCGGTGTCGGTCGAGGCCGGTCTCGGCTTCGACGGCGCCGTCACGAAGCTCACGGAGTACATGGACGGCGCGCTGGTCGAGGAGTTCGCACAGACGCTCGGCGAGATCCGCATCGGAGAGTCCCGCCACGAGGCGATGAAGAAGATGGCCGAGCGTGTCGCGACGCCGGAGATCGCCTCGTTCGTGCGCTCCGTCGTGCAAGCCGACCAGCTCGGCATCTCGCTCGGCCGCATCCTCCGCGTGCAGGCTGCCGACTCGCGGCTCCGCCGTCAGGCGGCGGCCGAGGAAAAGGCGATGAAGGCGCCGATCAAGATGCTCTTCCCGACGGTGCTGTTCATCTTCCCGGCGATGTTCCTGGTCATCCTCGGGCCGGCCCTCCTCAACCTCAGTCAGTACCTCGCGTAATGCCACACGAGACCGAAAAAGGGTTCGGCAGCGGCCTCCGCGCGCAGCTCGAGAAGAAGCGCGAGGGCGACGCACCGAAGGAAGCGGCGGTCGTCGAGAGCCCGGTTGTCGAGGAGGAGGCGTTCGCACGCGAGCCCGAGCCCGAGCCCGAGCGCGAGCGTGTGCAGGTACTCGTCGAGGCGATGGCGACGGTGCCGGAGCTCGAGACACTGCGCACGGAGCTCGAGACGGTTCGGGCCGAGCTGCAGGACTCGATGACTCGCGAGCAGCAGCTCCGGGAGGCGCTGCAGCATCAGATCGAGGCGTATGAGCGCGAGATGGAGTCGGAGCGGGAAGCCGCGCTCCACGCCGCCGAAGTCGACCAGCGCGCGGCCAAGCTGAACACGAGCGAGACTGAGCTCGTCGAGCGCGAGCGCGAGCTGCGTGAGCGGCTCGAGCGCGTCGAAGCGGAGCACTCGGAGCTCGTGGCGAGGCAGACGGAGCTCATCGCCGAGGAGGCGCGGCTCACGGAGCTCGCCTTGCAAATCGACAGCCGCGCCGAGGAGCTCGAGTCGGCGGACAAGGGGCACGCGGAGGCGTCGGCCGAGATCGCGAAGCAACTCGCGACGATCGCCGAGCGCGAAAAGGAGCTGAAGCGCGAGCGTCATTCGCAGGAGGCGAAGCTCCACGAGGCCGAGGCACGCCTCGAGGCGCGTGAGGGGGCGTTCAAGAAGCGCGAGGAAGAGGCGCGCCGGCGCGATCAGGAGATCGACGCACGCGAGCGCGCTGCTCGTGTCGCCGAGTCCGAAGCGGCCAAGGAGCGCGCGCGGGTCGAGGCCCGTGACGAGGCGATCGCGCAGTCCGAGGCGCGGCTCGGGGAGAAGGAGCGCGAGCTGGCATCCCGCTACGAGGCGCGCGAGCGCGAGCTCGCCGAGCGATTCGAGGCACAGGAGCGCGAGCTGGCCGAGCGCCTGGCGACGCGGGAGGAGCAGGTCGCGCGGAGCGAGTCGTCGCTGGCTGCGTTGGAGGAGAGCCTACGGTCGCAGTCCGAGCGGCTCGAGCGCGAGCGCGCGGGCCACGGGCGCGCTTCGCAGGAGGCGTTCGCCCTTCTCGCGGAGCTGGAACAGCGCGAGGCCGGCCTCAAGCAGCGCGAGGTCGAGCTGATGGAGGCACAGACCCAGCTCCAGGCGCGGGGAGACCGCCACGCCGAGCTGGACGCCCGCGAGGAGGCGCTCGTCGCCCGTGAGGCGGAGCTCAACCGCCAGCTGGCCGCCGCTTCGCGCGTCGAGCGCGACAACGACCTCGTCGCGAAGCTCCAGGCCGAGCTCAAGGCCCGCGAGGACGAGCTCGCCCAGCAGGAGGAGCTGTTCACGTCACGGAAGGACCGGCTCGACCTCCGCGAGCAGCGGCTCGGGAAGACCGAGAACGATCTCGCGGAGCGCGCACAGGAGATGGCGCGGATCGAGGAGGAGCTCCGGCTGCGCGAAGCGCGGTTCGACGCAGAGCTCGAGCTGCGCGAGGACAAGCTCGAGCAGCGCACGCGCGAGATCGCAGCGCGGGAGCAGATGATCGGCGAACGCGAGCACGACCTGGCCGGCTACGTCGGCGAGCTGCAGACGAAGTTCCAGGAGCGCGAGCTCGACTGGTGGACGAAGCAGCTCGGCCACGAACCGAACATGGCGTCCTGATCGTGGGGGAGAACCTCCGGTTCTCCCCCGCGAGCCCCCGCTCCGACATCTTTCACCCGTCGTGAGCGGACACCGGCTAAGCCGGCGCCCGCGCCATCTCGACTCTTCCGGCGGCTCGCGCCACACCAGAGCTCTCCGCCTGCGCTAGCTACAATGGCGGCCGCCGGCGGATGTGGCGGAATTGGTAGACGCGCACGGTTCAGGTCCGTGTGTCCGTAAGGACGTGGAGGTTCAAGTCCTCTCATCCGCATAGTGAGGAAGGCGATCGTCCTCCTCGGGACGGCTGCGGCCGTCCTTTGTCTCTCCGGGGCCGGACTCGGCGCCTCTGCGACCGCCCCGGCGACCGAGGTCGTCGTGACGCTGAAGTCTCCTCCGCTATCGGCGTTCGGCCGCTCGCTCGCGTCGGCTTCCTACCGGCGGCAGCTCGCCGCCGCGCAGGCCGCCGCGAGCCGGAACGTACTCGCGGCGATCCCGACCGCGCGGATCCGCTGGCGCTACAGCGCAGTCGTGAACGGGTTCGCGGTCGTCCTCCCCCGCTCCGAGATCGCTCGGCTCGCACGGGTGCCCGGCGTCGCACGCGTGTGGCCCAACGTGCGCTATCACACGCTGCTCGACCGCAGCCCGCAGGTGATCGGGGCCGACAAGCTCTGGGGCCCGACCTTCGCCACCGCGGGCAACGGCATGAAGATCGCGATCGTCGACGACGGGCTCGATGCGACGCACCCGTTCTTCGACCCGAGCGGGTTCGCGTATCCCGCAGGATTCCCGAAGGGGCAGACGAGCCTCGCAACGCCGAAGGTGATCGTCCAGCGTGCGTTCGCGCCGCCGTCGCCGCGATGGAAGTACGCGTCGCGTCCGTTCGACCCCGAGAACTCGTTCCACGCGACGCACGTCGCCGGGATCGCTGCGGGCAACCACGGCGTCGTCGCAGCCGGGCGAACGCTGTCGGGCGTCGCGCCGAACGCCTATCTCGGCAACTACAAGGCACTGACCATTCCGACGCCGGGGTTCGGCCTCGACGGGAACTCGGCCGAGATCGCAGCGGCGATCGAAGCCGCTGTGACCGACGGCATGAACGTGATCAACCTGTCGCTCGGCGAGCCGGAGGTCGAGCCGTCGCGCGACCTCGTCGTGCGGGCGCTCGAGGGCGCGGCCGCGGCAGGAGTCGTTCCTGTTGTCGCTGCGGGCAACGACTTCGACGGCTTCGGCCTCGGATCGGTCGGCTCGCCGGCCAACGCGCCGAGCGCGATCACGGTCGCCGCGGCGACGAAAGGCGGTGTGATCGCTCCGTTCTCGTCCGCCGGCCCGACGCCGGTGTCGCTCCGGCTCAAACCGGACGTGACGGCTCCCGGCGTCGCCATCTTCTCGTCGGTGCCGACGCGGCAGGGGACGTGGACGCAGCTGCAGGGGACGAGCATGGCCGCGCCCCACGTCGCGGGCGCCGCGGCGCTCCTCAAGCAGCGCCATCCGGGCTGGACCGTCGCGCAGCTGAAGTCCGCGCTCGCGCAGACCGGCGACCCGGTGCGGGACGACACCGGCGCGGAGGCCTCTCCGTTGCGCGAGGGCGGCGGCATGGTCGACCTTCCGCGCGCGGACACCCCGCTCATCTTCGCCTCACCCAGCTCGGTCACGTTCCCGGTCAACGGCGGAGCGGCGTCCGTCCAGCTCACGGACGCGGAGGGCGGCGCCGGGCCCTGGAGCGTCTCGTTCGCGGCGCCGCGCGAGGCCGGCGTGACGACGCCGACCGCGGTGACGGTGCCGGGCACACTCGCGGTGACCGCAGCCCCGACGGCGACCGCCGCGGGCTTCGTGGTGCTGACACGAGGAGCCGACGTCCGGCGGATCCCGTTCTTCGTCGAGGTCTCGCATCCGGCGCTCACGGGCGTCCGTCACGTGACGCTCTCTCGTGCGGGCACGTACGCGGGCACGACGCGAGGCGGATCGAACGTCGTCGAGCGCTACCGGTACCCGACCGGCGGCGACGACGCGTACGCGGGTCCGGAGCGCGCGTACCGCGTGCGGGTCGGCGCGGTCGCCAACTTCGGCGTCGTCGTCCTGTCCGGCCGCGCCGTCCCGCACGTGACCTTCCCTGGCGACGAGCACCGGCTCGTCGGCTACACCGCACTCCCTCTCGACCTCAACCCGTATCGCAGCACGTTCGGCAATCGACGGCCGATCGCCGGCGCAGTCCTGCCCGCCGCCGGTTCGTACGACATCGTCTTCGACACCCGCACCGCCGCCGCCGCGGGCGCGTTTCGGTTCCGTTTCTGGGTGAACGACACCACGGCGCCGCGCCTCCGTGTAGTCGGCGCGACCGGCGGCCGGATCGTCGTCGCGACGACCGACGCGGGTGCGGGCGTCGACTCCGCGTCAATCGCCGCCACGCTCGACGGCCGGTCGGTCAAGTCGAGGTACGCGAGCGGCCGAGTGACGATCCCCGCGGCTCGCGGCCGGCACCGGCTCGTGCTCCAGGTCTCCGACTACCAGGAGACGAAGAACATGGAGGACGTCCCGAAGATCCGCCCGAACACGGCGAACCTCGACACCGTTCTGTCGGTCCGCTGAGTTAGCGCTTCTTCTGACCGGCGTCGCGGTCGTCGGTCGTCGGCAGCGAGGCGAGGTCGCGCTCGACCGCGCGCGCGAACTCGTCCGACTCGGATTCCGACTCCGAGCCGACGACGCGCCACTGGCGCTTGCGCTTCTCGCGCGCACGCTTTGACCGCGCGTCCGTCCCGAGCTTGCGCTGGAGCCGCGGCCATTCGGCAGCGGCGAGGACGACGGCCGCGGCGATCAGCAGGACGACCGCGAACGGGCTCACCCCCCAAGGATACTCGCGCCGGGCCTTCCCGCCGGGACGGATTTGCCGCGAGGTGCCCGGCCCGCTGCGCCGGTCCACGCCGCCGACCCGCACTGCGGGCGGGCTCCCCCCGGGGGGCGCGGGAGCCCCCACCTGGAACGCTACCGGGTGAGGGCGCACGCGTCTGTGTCAGCTCTGTGACAAAAGCGTCAACTTCACCACGTTGATCGGGACCCCCGTGCACCGCCGATGCCGTCTCCGGAGCAGCCGGCGCCACGACGGCCGCGGCGAGCCTCGACGCTGATCTGGCCGTCGGACGATCCTGGCACACTGCCCGGCGATGACCAGGGGTCTGCCGCTGCTCGTGCTCGTCGCCCTGCTCGCCGCAGGATGCGGCGGCAACGAGCGATCCACTCAGACGTCGACGCCGACGACCGTCGGCGTGACGACGGGGACGCAGGGGACGCCGACGGGCCCGCCGCTGACCGTCGTCGTGTACTTCTACCGCGGAGATCGGCTCGCGCCTGTCCCGGTCGAGGTGGCGCGCACGCGCGGCGTTGCGAACGCGGCGCTCCAGGCGCTCCTCGACGGACCGCCGAACGGGTACACGACGGCGATCCCCGACGGCACCCGCGGGCGCGTCGTCGGGATCGCGAAGGACGGCTCCGCCGCGCTCGAGCTGCCGAACCTGAGCGACAGAGCAGATGCGCAGCTCGTCTACACGCTGACGCGTATTCCGCGGATCGTCGGTGTCGGCTATCCGGGAATTCAGAATCCCGAGACGGGAGAGGCATCAGACGCTGCGATGACTCGTGCGAAGTACGAGCGCTATGTCCCGCCCATACTCATCGAATCGCCGCTCCCGAACGACCAGGTCTCGGCGCCGGTCCGCGTGCGCGGCACTGCCAGCGTCTACGAGGCGACGCTCGTGCTCGAGCTCGTCCAGAACGACAAGGTCGTCACGAAGCAGACGATCAGCGCATCCGAGGGCGCGCCGGCCCGTGGCGTGTTTCTCACGGCGCTGTCCGGCGGAAAGGCCGGGCCGGCGACCGTCGTGGCGTTCGCACCGAACGCGGCCGGCGGCCCGCCGCAGCACCGGGTCGAGGTGCCGGTCGAGATCACGCCTTGATCTGCTGGGCGAGCACCCACAGTCCGGCGACCGTGTAGCCGACCATCAGCAGCACGAGCGGCGCCTGCGCCAGCAGCGCGCGACCCGGCGAGACCCGCCGCGCCGCGAGCCGGTGGGCCGCGAAGACCGCAGCGACGTGGCCCCACACGATCAGCAAGACCTGGACCCACCACGTGAGCGCGGCCGGCGCGATCCCCTTCCAGATCTCGTACTCGCCGAGCCCCCACGGGTTCCACCCCTGCGCGAACGGATCGACGAGCACGCCGAGCGTGTATTGCCCCGCGATCAGCAGATACGCGAAGTAATGTGCGGCGAAATACACCGCCGCGATGGGCACGAGCGTGGGCGCGACCTCGCGCGCGTGGCCGCGCGCGACGACCAGGTATGCGAGCACGAAGAGCGCGACGACCGCGAGCATCGACAACGTCTGGAGGACGTCGACGTGACGGGCGAGGAACGACCAGCGCTCATAGAACCAGCGCTGCAGCTCGCCGAAGCGATCGGTCTGCGACCAGCCGTCGAACACGACGGTCGCGAGCGTCGTCAGCACGAAGGCACCGCCGCCTGCGGGAAGCGGCGGGTCGGTCCGCAAGCCGGCGCCGTACGGCCGGAGACGTACGACTCGTTCCTCGCGCGGCGCCGCGAGCCAGTCGTCGGGGTTCGGCGGGTCGAGCTCGATCACGCCGAACCGGGCGAACGCGCGCGAGAGGACGGTGAAGAGCTCGACGTTGCCGACCCACGTCGCCGCGCCGAAGAGTGCCGAGCCGACGAGCGTCGCGATCCAGTACGCCAGCACGATCACGGCAAGCGTCCGCGGGTCCTTGGCGCGATCCCAGATCAGCTCCATCCACGTCCAGACGAGGAGCAGCCCGACGGCCGGCCACTGCCCGAGCCGCGCGGGATACCGCAACGGCTGCACGTTCGAACGCGCGAGCGCGCGGTCGAGCGCGCGTGCCGCCGCGTTCAGCGGCGAGACGAAGTCCCAGACGTAGCCGACGAGAAAGGAGACGAGCCCGAGCCCCACCCAGAAGTCGACCCAGGTGAGAACCGTCATCGGGTTCTCGAAGAAGTCGGCCGCCTCGTCCCCACGCGCGAAGAGCCCCCCGGCGAGCGCCCACAGGAAGAGCAGCGTCGCAATCGCAAGCCCGAGGCGCCCGAGCCGCAGCGAAATCGGCCGCGACCGGCGCTCCCGCGCCGGTCCCTCGGACACGGCCAGCGCAGCAGCGGGCGCCGAAAGCAGCACCGCCGCGCCGCCGGCGCAGACGTAGAGCCAAATCGGCAGCGGGAACTTGTACTGGACGGGCGCCGCATGGCCCAGCAGGCTCAGCACCCGGGCACCCTAACGAGTAGCCCAGACTCGGGATGCCTGGAGCCTCAGAAGGGGGACGCCGGGCCCGGCCGCCGCTCCTAGGGTGCGTCCGTGTCTGCGGCAACGCTGGTGGGGCTGCGCGGGGGTGTGTCGTGCGAGCGCCGCTTCCGGCTGCTCCTGATCGCGCGAACGACGTCGTTCTTCGGCGCCGGAATCGCGCCGATCGCGGTCGCGTTCGCGACGCTCGCGGTGCACAGCTCACCGGAGGCCGTCGCGCTCGTCGTGGGCGCGCGGGTGCTCGCGCAGGTGGTCTTCATGCCCGCGGGCGGCGTCTGGGCCGACCGGCTGCCCCGGCACTACGTCATGGTCGCCGCCGACCTCGTCTGCGGGGCGGCGCAGGCCGCGACGGCAGTGCTCCTCCTGACCGGTAAGTCGCAGATGTGGGAGCTCGTCGCGTTGCAGGCGGTCGGCGGCGCCGCGACGGCGTTCGTCGTGCCGGCGCTCCAGGGCGTCGTGCCGCAGATCGTCCCCGAGGAGCATCGGCAGCAGGCGAACGCGCTCCTCGGCCTTGCTCGCGACGGCGCCCGCATCTTCGGCACGGCGATCGGAGGGATGCTCGTCGCAGCGCTCGGCGGTGGCTGGGCCCTCGGCCTCGACGCCATGACGTTCTTCGTGAGCGCGCTCCTCCTGTCGAGGATCCGCCTCCCTCTCGCCGCACGCGTCGCGCGGCCGAGCGTCTTCCGCGAGCTCGGCGAAGGCTGGCGTGAGTTCCGCTCGCGCACGTGGATGTGGGCGATCGCGGCACAGTTCGCCGTCTTCAACGCGATCGGAATGGGTTCGTTCTTCGTGCTCGGTCCGGTCGTCGCCCGCCGCGAGCTCGGCGGCGCCGGCGGGTGGAGCCTCGTGCTCGCCGGGCAGATGATCGGGCTCTTCGTCGGCGGACTGCTCGCCCTCCGCGTGTCCCCTCGCCGGCCGCTCCTGACCGCACCCCTCGCGTCGATCCTCCTCGCCGCCCCGCTCATCGCCCTCGGGACTCACCAGGGCGTGCTCGTGATCGCGGTCGCCGCCGCCGCATCGGGCGCCGCCAGCGCCGTCTTCGACGTGCTGTTCCTGACGGCGCTCCAGGACGAGACCCCGGAGGAGAAGCTCTCGCGCGTGAGCTCGTTCACGATGCTCGGCGCGTTCGCCTCGATCCCAGCCGGCATCGCGCTCGTCGGCGCCCTGGGCACGTGGGTCGGCGTCGACAAGACGCTGATCCTCGCCGCCGGGATGATGCTCCTCGCAGCCGTAATGGTGACCGCAGTCCCAGACGTGCGCCGCATCCGCAGGGCACGCGCAGCGGGCGTCACAGCCCCAGCGCCGGCATAGAAGTTACGCGGTTTTGCAAACGAGCAGCGAGCCGCCGCGAGCGCGGGCTCAGCCCGTGCTCGCGCACACACAGAGGCCAAGTATCGGAAGGGGGGCCCGCGGGGCGAAACCGGAGGTTTCCCCCCGCGGCGAAGCTCCCCGGGTTGGACTCGAACCAACAACCCTCCGGTTAACAGCCGGATGCTCTGCCAATTGAGCTACCGGGGATCGGCGGCGGGCATTGTAGCCAAGGACAGGCCCTGGATCCGCTCGCGGATGCGGGCCAGCTGGTGCTGCATCTCCCGCTGGTGCTCGGGCGTCGCGGTCGGCATGTCGGCCCGGAGCTTCCGCTCGCGCAGGCGCAGCAGGAGCTCCGTCCCCTGCGGCTCGCCGAGCTCGTCCCGGCGGCCGACCGCGTCCAGCTCGGCGAGCAGGGCGACGTCCTCACCGTCGAGCCCGGCGCCGTCGACGAGGTGCGACCGGAGCCGCCGATGCGCATCGACCGCGAAGTGGTCGGGCGACAGCTCCGCGAGCAGCGGCACGAGCTCCGGCGCGACCGCGACAGCGGCGAGCGCGTTTCGCTCGAGCCTCCGCCCCGCTTCGACCACGCGCGGCGACGCCGGGAGTCCGGACGTCCGCGTCGTCGACACGGCCGTCTTGAGCTGGATCGTCATGTCGAGACGGTCGTTCGCGAGCCGCCACGCATCGTGCCGCTCCGGCGAGTCGGGCGCAGCGTCCAGCAGCTCGCGCACGCGCACGAACGCCCCCTGACGGTCCTCGGCGCGCTCGATCTCGATTCGCGTGCGGTACAGCAAGTACGGCTCGGCGCGCGCGAGCTTCGCGTCGAAGCCCCGCGGATCGTCGGCCGGGTCGATGCCCGCCGGCAGCGCGACGACGCGCACGTCGAACCCCTGCGCGATCGCGAGCTCCATCCCGCGGAGTGTCGCCGACTCCCCGGCGGCGTCGCCGTCGAACGCGAGCCAAAGCCGCCTCGTGAGCCGGCCGAGCTCGCGCAGCTGGTGCTCCGTCAGCGCCGTGCCCATGCACGCGACGACCGCCGTCGAACCGGCCTGCCGCAGTGCGATCACGTCGGTGTTGCCCTCGACGACGCAGGCGCGGTCCTCCTTCGCGATCGCCGCGCGGGCGAGGTCGAGGCCGTACACAACACGACCCTTGTGAAACAGCTCCGACTCCGGTGTGTTGACGTACTTCGCCTTCAGCGGATCGTCGTCGTGCAGCCGCCGCGCCTGAAATCCCAGCACGCGCCCGCGCGCGTCCGCGAGCGGGAACACGAGCCGCCGCTGGAAATAGTCGTCGCCGCGCGCGCGTGTGAGCCCGGCACCGCGCAGCTCCTCGAGGATGAATCCCTTCTCGACCGCCTTGCGCGTCAGCACGTTGCCGCCAAGTGCGAGCCCAAGGCGGAACTCGCGGCACACCTCCTCCCGCAGCGCGCGCCCGGCGAGGTAGTCGCGCGCCATCGACCCGGCCTGCGAGTCCCACAGGTAGCGCTCGTAGAACGACGCCGCCTGGTCGAGCACGGCGTACAGCCGCTCGCGCCGCTTCCGCGCAGCGTCCTGGCCCGGCGACGTCTCCTCGTACTCGAGCGGGACGTTGAAGCGCTCCGCAAGCCACTCGATCGCGCCGGCGAAGTCGAGGCCCTCCGTCTCGCGCACGAACCTGATCAGGTCGCCCCCAACGCCGCAGCCGTGACAGTGGTACAGCTGCTTCGCCGGGTTGACGGAGAAGCTCGGCGTGCGCTCGTCGTGGAAGGGGCAGCGACCCAACAGCTCGCCGCCCGTCTTGCGCAGCTGGGTGCGCTGCTCGACGACGGCGACGATGTCAGCCGCCTGCTTGACGGCGTCGACCGACGTGTCCTTGATCCGCGCCACTACGCGAGACGCTCGGCGTACGAGAGTGCGAAGCGGTCCGTCATGCCGGCGATGAACGCGGTGATCGCCTCGGGGCCGTCGCCGCGGTCGGCGACGTGGTCGAAGATCCGGCGTATCGCGGTACGCGCGCGCTCGTGCTCGGCGCTCGCCTCGGGCCCGAGGTACACGCGCTCGAACATGAACGCGCGCAGCGACAGCATCGCGCTGCCGACCTCGTCGCCCTGCGCGATGTCGCCTTCGCGCTCGGACGTCTCGACGAGGTCGTGTACGAGCTTGTCGATGCGCCGCGCGCCCGTCGTGCCGAGGATCTCGATCTCCTCGCGCGGCAGGTCGTCCTGGCCGAGGATCCCGTAGCGGATCGCGTCGTCGATGTCGTGGTTGATGTACGCGACGCGGTCCACGATCCGGACGATCTTCCCCTCCAGCGTCTGCGGCTCCTGCGGCCCCGTGTGCGTGAGGATCCCATCGCGGACCTCGTGCGTCAGATTGAGCTCCTCCGCGATGCGCGCCGACTGCTCGTTGTGACGGAAGCCGCCGCCGAAGCGCGCGCGCAGAGCCTCGTCGAGCGCCTCCTCGCCCGCGTGCCCGAACGGCGGGTGGCCCGTGTCATGGCCGAGGCCGATCGCCTCGGCGAGATCCTCGTTGAGCCGCAGCGCCCGCGCGACCACGCGCGCGATCGCCGTCGTCTCGAGGGTGTGCGTCATTCGCGTGCGGTAGTGGTCGCCGGCCGGGTCGATGAAGACCTGGGTCTTGCCCTTCAGCCGTCGGAACGGCTTCGAGTGCAGGATCCGGTCGCGGTCGCGCTGGAACGGCGTGCGCACGCGGCACTCCTCCTCGGGCCGCACCCGGCCGCGCGTCTCGTACGAGCGCACGGCGAGCGGCGAGAGCCACCGCTCCTCGTACTCGCGCAACCGCGCCTCGAAGGCGTCCGCGACTCTTCCGGCAACCTCGGGCATCCCCGAAGGGTAGTCGCCCGAGCGGTCTGCGCTAGCCGCCCTCCCAGGACCTGAACGCGTCGAGCAGGGCCGATTTGGCCTCGTCCGAGAGATCCTCCTCGCGAAGCCGTCCGGTGGCGGCGATCGTCGCCCGCATCTGCTCGACGTACGTCGTGCAGTGCTCGCAGAGCCGGAGGTGATCCTCGACCCGACGCCGGTCCGACCACGAGAGCCGCCCCTCGAGGTAGTCGGTCACGAGCTCGACGAGCTCCTGGCAGCTGATCGTATTGATTGTCACGAGCTAGCTCTCCATGTACCGCTCCACCGCCCGCCGCACGCGTGACCGCGCGCGGTGGAGCAGCACTCGTTGATGGACCTCCGTCAGGCCCAAAGCGTTACACGTCTCCTCGGCGTCGCAACCCACGACGTCACGGAGCGTGATCACCTGGCGCTGCTGGGACGGGAGCTCGGCGATCACGCCGTCGATCACGTCGCGTACCTCTCGTGCCTCGAGCTTCGCCTCGGGCCACCCGTGCGGCGGGCTCGACCAGCCGCCGGGGTAGAACGGGTGGTCGGGCCCGAGGAACCGCTCCGGCTCGACGGCGGGCTCGTCGAGGACGGCCGTGAACGGCACGGATCGCGCTTCGCGCTCGCCGCGCGTCTTCGCCGTGTTCACGACGATCCGGAAGAGCCAGGTCTTCAGCGACGACCGCCCTTCGAAGCGGTCGATCCCGCGCAACACGCCGATCCATGCGTCCTGCACGACCTCCTCGGCGACGGCGCGCGTGCGCACGAAGCTCATCGCGACGCGCAGCATCGACGCGGCGTACCGGTCGACCAGCTCCACGAACGCCTGCTCGTCGCGGTTCCGTAGCCGTTCGACGAGCACGCGGTCGTCCACCGGGCGACTGTAACGCCCGCCGCACTCGGCGGACGGTAGGCGGCACAACCCCTACCGCAACCGGAGGTCACATTCGATGCACCGCATCCTCGCAACACTCGCCGCCGCGCTCGGCGCACTCGTCGTCGCCGGCGCTGCGCTCGCCGCGCCGGGCCCCGGCGCCGTCTACACGCTCACGAACGGCGTCGCCGGGAACGCCGTCGCCGCCTTCGACCGTGCTCCCGACGGGTCGCTGTCGCCGCAGGGCACGTTCGCGACCGGCGGGCACGGCACCGGCGGCGGACTCGGCTCGCAGGGCGCCGTGATCCTCAGCGAGAACGGCCACCGCCTCTTCGCCGTCAACGCCGGCAGCAACTCCGTCTCCGAGTTCGCCGTCCGCCCGCGCGGCCTCGAGCTCGTCGCCACCGTCTCGTCCGGAGGCGTGACGCCGACGAGCGTGACGCAGCACGGGCGCTACCTGTACGTCCTGAACGCAGGCGGCGCCGGCAACGTCGCCGGCTTCACGCTCGACGGCGATGCGATCGTGCCGCTCGTCACGCAGCCGCTCGGCGCGCGCACGTTCGCTCCTGCGCAGGTGCAGTTCTCGCCGGACGGCGGCTCCCTCGTCGTCACCGGCAGGACGTCGAGCACGATCGACGTCTACGCGGTCGACCGCGACGGCTACGCCTCGGCGCCGGTCACCTCGGCGTCGGCGGGCCGCACGCCGTTCGGCTTCGACTTCGACAAGCGCGGACACCTGCTCGTCTCCGAGGCCGCGACGGGCTCCGCCTCGTCGTACGCAATCGACGCCGACGGTGTCGCAAGCGTCGTCAGCGGCGTCGTCGCCACGCATCAGGGCGCGCCGTGCTGGCTCGTCGCGTCGAAGAACGGGAAGTACGCGTACACGGCCAACGCGGGCGGCGGCACGATCAGCGGCTTCGCAGTCGGCCAGGACGGCTCGCTGAGCCTGCTCGACCCGAGCGGCGTCACCGCCGACCTCGGCGCGGGGAGCCACCCGCTCGACGAGGCCGTGTCGAACGACGGCCGGTTCCTCTACAACCTCACCGACGGCCGCCACGAGATCACGGCATTCCGCATCGGCGAGGACGGGAGCCTCGAGCCGGTCGGCCACATCGGCGGCCTGCCCGCCGGGGCTGCCGGGATCGCAGCCCGCTGAATCCCGACGCGCCCACGGGACCGCGCCGGTCCCGTGGGCGCGTTAGCGCGGCGTTAGCGGCGGGTGCGACATTCGTGGTGAGGCCGTACGGCCTCGGAGCAGCTGCCCCGGATGCGGCGCCGGGACCGAGAGGAGGTCGTTATGCGCCACGTCCGGTTCGTCCTCGCCGTCGTCGCCTTCGCCGCGTTCGCCGCAGCCCCCGTGCCCGCGGCATCGCACGCCACCACGCCTTACACGCTCACGGCGCAGGCGCTCGCGGGCGGAGGGGACGTGGACCTCTACCTCACGGTCGTGAGCGCCGGCGCGCCGCTGCCCGACCGGCTCGAGAAGGTGCAGCTGAAGGCCCTCCCCGTCGAGGGCGGCGCGCACCTCGAGACGACGAATTACTTCGACATCCCCGCTCCCGCAGGCGTAGCCGTGCTCCATGTGCCGGCGCTCGACCGCCACCGGCCGCTCCACGTGATCGCCCACGTCAAGGACGGCCGCCAGTTCAACGTCGAAGCGGAGACGACGGTCATGCTGCGACCCGATCTGACGGTCGCCGTCCAGGCGCCGACGGACTCGGTCCGGCGGAAGTCCTTCTCGGTGTCCGCGACGGTGACCGAGATCGCCGGCGACACCGGGGCATCGGCGACTGTGACGCTCTCCGACGGCAGCGCCGAGCTCGCGTCGAAGCCGGTCGAGGTTCCCGCCGCGGGCAGCACGAGCGTGTCCTTCGACGCGGCGCTCGGACAAGCCGGCCGGCACGACCTCCGCGTCGTTGTCTCGGACAGCTCGCCGGCTGAGGCGAACGTCGCGAACGACAGCGCGAGCGCCGCCGTCGACGTCCACATGTACACGAGCGACGGAGCCGTCTCAACCGATCACTGGCTCGCGACGAAGGTCGGCGAGGACATCCTCCGTGCCGGCGGCAACGCGATCGACGCGGCGGCGGGGGTGCAGTTCGCGCTCAACGTCGTCGACCCGCAACTGACTGGTATCGGCGGCGGGTCTGTGGTGCTCGTCCGCCTTGTGAACGGTTCGGTGTACGCGATCGACGGGCGTGAGGTGGCGCCTCGAGCGACGAGCGCCGACATGTACAAGGGGAAGACCGCGTCGGCCGTCGGAATCCAGGGCTACTCCGTCGGCGTCCCCGCGACGCTGCGTACGGTCGACACGATGCTGAAGCGGTGGGGGACGCTGTCGCTTGCGGACGTGCTTCGCGAGCCGATCGAGCTGGCAGACGGCGGCGCGCCCGTCGGCGTACCTCTCGCCGCTGGGAGCGCCGAGCTGCGGACGCTCGACCTGCAGCCGGAGACGATCGCGGCGTTCCGCCGGCCCGACCGCACCCCGCTCAAGGTCGGCGACACGATCGTCCAGCACGATCTCGCGAAGACGTTCCGGCTGATCGCCGAGAAGGGCGCGGACGTCTTCTACACCGGCGAGATCGCGCAGGCGATCGTCGACGCGCAGAGGCGGTTGTCGCCGACGAAGCCGATCGCCGGCGGCGAGGGTCGGATGACGCTCGAGGACCTCGCCAACCTGCGCGTCACCGTCGAGGACCCGCTCTCGCTCGACTACCACGGCGCGCAGGTGCTCGCGCCGCCTCCGTCGACGAACGGCGGCCTCGTCCTGCTCGAGGCGCTCGGCGTCTACCAGAAGGTCCATGAGGCGAACCCCGATCTGGACTTCGGGTTCGCGAAGTTCGCGTCGATGCACGCGGCTCTCGAGTCGCTGCGGCTCGCGTTCGCCGATCGCGACATGTGGATCGGCGACGACGACGTCGTCGACGTACCGAGCGCAGGTCTGCTCTCCGATGCGTACCTGACGGAGCGGAGCGGGCTGATCCACTTCGACCGGAGGATCCCCGTGGCGCTCCCCGGCAACCCGTGGCCGTTCGCGACGTCGGGGACCGCCAACGACGGCGACGAGCCGACCGGCCACACGTCCCACTTCTCGATCATCGACAAGTGGGGCAATGCGGTCAGCATGACCTCGACGGTCGCCGACACCTTCGGAAGCGGGATCATGGTGCCGGGTTACGGCTTCGAGCTGAACGACAGCCTCAACCTCTTCAACCTCACCCCGAAGGCCGACGCGGCCACCGGCAATCCCGGCGCGAACGACGCCGCGCCGGACAAGCGGCCGGTGGGCAGCGTAACGCCGACGATGGTGGTCGAAGCCGGCGAGCCGATCCTCCTCACGGGCACCTACGGATCGGCATTCATCCCGAGCCTCGTCTTCAACGTCGTCACGAATGTGCTCGACCACGGGATGACGCTCCAGCAGGCGGTCGACGCGCCCCGGATGTGGGCCGCGGCCGCGAACCAGCCGAACCCGCTGAACGCGAACTTCGCGTGGAACCCGGGGATCCCGCAGGAGACAATCAACGCGATGCGCGCGATCGGCGATCAGATCGCGCGCAATCCGACGAACGGGTTCGGGTCGACGAGCTCGGCCGGCGCGGACACCGCGACGCTCGACCTCGTCGCGGTCTCCGACAGGCGCCAGTGGAGCGATGCGGCGGCGGTCGTGATCCCGCGGCCGTAGCTCGACAGCCGACGGCGGCCCCGCGATCAGATGATGATCGCAACGGTGCCGCCGTCGGCGCTCCACGCGGCGCCGGTGACGTAGCTCGCGCGGTCGGAGCAGAGGAAGACCACCACTGCGGCGATCTCCTCGGGCTGCGCGAGCCGGCCGATCGGCCGGCCTGCGGC
>DASXTR010000030.1:0-2588 GCA_036505325.1 Gaiellaceae bacterium | reverse complement strand
GACGCGCAGCTTGCCCTTCTGGTCGTAGAGCGGCCCCGCGAACTCGTAGAACGAGCCGTTCACGAGCGCGGCGCGCTTCGCTGCGATCTTCGCCTTCGTCGCGGCCGTCACCTTCGGGCCGTACGGCGCGAGGCCGATCATGCCGTCCTTGATCGTCCCGTAGTAGAAGCCCGTCTTCCACGTGCCGTTCATCGCAGCCTTCGTGCGCTTCGTGTAGTACGGGCCCCAGTTGTAGATCGCCGCCGTCAGCCACTGCTTCGGCGCGAACTTCATCGCGTTCGAGTCGTAGCCGACCCACGGGATGCCGGCGGACTCGGTGTACTGGCCGGCGGCCGGGCTGTCGACGTTCTGCCCGAGCACGTCCGCGCCGGCCGAGTGCAGGTTCTCCGCCGCCTTCTTCTCGCTGTCCGGCGCATACCAAGAGTTCGTCCAGATCAGCTTGACCTTGACGCCCGGGTGCGTCGCCTGTGCACCGAGCGCGAACGCGTTCGCGTGCCGGATCACCTCGGGGATCGCGAACGGGACGATGTAGCCGATCGTGCCGTTCTTGGTCGCGGCGCCCGCGGCCATTCCGGACAGGTAGATCCCGTCTTCGCCGGCGCCGAAGTACTCGGCCATGTTCTTCGACGTGTACGTGCCCGTCGCCATCTCGAACTTGACGTCCGGGTACTTGGCGGCGGCCGCCTTCATCGCGTTCTGGAAGCCGAACGAGGTCGCGAAGATGATCTTGTTACCGTCGCGGACGAGGCTGTCGATCACCTGGGAGACCTGCGGGCCCTCGGGCACCTTCTCCTTGAACGTCGTCTTCACCTTGCTACCGAGCGCCTTCTGGACAGCCAGCCGGCCCTGGTCGTGCGCCTGCGACCAGCCGGCGTCGTTGTGCGGGCCGACGTAAATCCACGCCGCTTTGAACGTGGCGTCCGATCTCGCCGTCCCGCTCGACGTCCCGACGGCGAGCACGGTCGCCGCCGCCAGGATCGTCAACGCAAGCGCGGCGAGCGCGAGCTTCCTCTTGGTCATTCCTCTCCTCTCGAACCGGGTCCGCCGGGGGGTGACAAGCGACTCTATCGGGCAGCCTGGACGGGCGCCATGACCGGATCGTGGGCGCTCCAGGGGAAGACGATCCAGCTCTCGGTGCGCCGCCAGACGTACTCGGACTTGACCGTCGAGCGCGGCTTCTCGTAGAGCACCGCGCACCGGACCTCGGCCACCTTGCCCTCGCAGAAGTCCTTCACGAGTGCGAGCGTCGCACCCGTGTCGGCGACGTCGTCGGCGATCAGCACGCGCGTCTCGCCGAAGTCGACAAGGTCGGGGACCGGCGGGAGGATCATCGGCATCTCGAGTCGCTCGTCGATCCCCGTGTAGAACTCGACGTTCATCGTGAAGGTGTTCTTCACGCCGAGCGCGTAGCCGATCGCGCCCGCGACGAGCAGGCCGCCGCGCGCGATCGCGAGCACCATGTCGGGGCGGTAGCCGCCGTCGACGATCCGCTGCGCGAGCTCGCGGGCGCCCTCGCCGAGGTCGTCCCACGTCATGAGCTCGCGCTCGTCGCTCATCGGACGAGCTTACCCAGGGCGTCGGTGAGCACGTCAACCGCGCGCGCGATGTCGTCTGCGCTCGACAGCTCTTCCGGGCAGTGGCTGACGCCGCCGTTGAGGCTGCGGACGAAGAGCATCGCGGTCGGCACGCCCGCGGCAGCGAGCACCATCGCGTCGTGACCGGCGCCGGAGATGAGCTCGGGCGCGCCCGGCAGCGCCTCGCGGAGTGCGGCCAGCGGCGGGCCGCTCATCGCGACGGGGTCGAGCGACCAGGTCGGCTCGAAGCCGATCGCAGCCACGAGCGCGGCGAGCCGCTCGGCGTCAGGCGCGCGCGCGTCCACGCTCACGCGGGCTCGCGCCGGCACGACGTTTCCGGCGCCCGGCTCGACCTCGATCGCGCCGACTGTCGCAACGGCGCCGTCGCGCGCGCACTCCGCCACGTGCAGGATGAACCGCGCGGCCTTCACGAGCGCATCGTCGCGGACGTCCATCGGCGTCGTGCCCGCATGATCCGCGCGACCGTCGAAGGTCACGGCGCCGCGTGCCTGGCCGGCGATGGCGGTCACGATCCCGAGCGGCTCACCGGCGCGCTCCAGCACGGGGCCCTGCTCGATGTGCAGCTCGACGAAAGCCTCGGGCAGCTCCGCCAGGCGCCGGCTCCCCATCGGCCCGGTCTCCTCCGCGCGGAACGCGACGACGGCGAGCGGAGCATCGCGAAGGCGCTCCGCGGCTTCGATTCCCGCGACGACGCCGAGTGCGCCGTCGAAGCGGCCGCCGTCCGGCACCGAGTCGAGGTGCGACCCGGTCCACACGCGCGCGTCGCCGCGTCGGCCGAAGAGATTGCGCGCCTCGTCGGTCGAGACCTCGAGACCGGCCTCGCGCATCCAGCGGGCCGCGAGCGCGTGCGCCGCGTCCTCCTCCAGCGAGTAGCCCGCGCGGTGCGCGCCGATCGCGTACAGCTCGTCCAGGCGGTCGAGGATCCGGTTCACGGCGTCATCTTCGCTTGTCTCGCGGCCGCGAACCGCGTAGGTTCGGCCGACTTCAACTCAC
>DASXTR010000029.1:0-5067 GCA_036505325.1 Gaiellaceae bacterium | reverse complement strand
ACCGCGCCGCCGTCGAGGATCCCGATCGGGATCATGTTGATCAGGTTCAGGAAGAACCCGAAGTACGCGAGCGCCTCGAGCAGGTCGGAGTCCTGTGCGATGCCGATCCCGAGGCAGACGAGCGACCCGATCCCGCCGAGGATCGGGCCTGCGATCGCGACGCGCGCGGTCTGCCACGGGTTCCCGCGCGTGTGCTTCACGTACGCGCCGAGGAACGGAATGAAGACCGGCCACGACGGATGCAGCCGCTCGCGCGTCGCTTCGATGAAGTGGCCCATCTCGTGGACGAAGATCAGGACGACGACGCCGAGGCCGAACTTCCAGCCCCAGATCAACGCGTAGCCGCCGAACGCGATGAAGACGCCGAAGAACTTGACGGTGATCGCGCCGAACTTGATCGCGAACCCGCCGATGACGGCGACCGGCGCCCAGATCTTGCGCAGGATCCCGCGCCAGTCGGTGCCGCGGGGGTGAATCGGGTCGTAGCCTCGGAACGATTCCATCGCGGGCCACTGTACCCATGAGCGTCCGCGCTACCCTCGGACGCCGTGGCACCCGTCCCGATCCAGGTCACGTCGAGCTCCGCGGTGATCGCGGCGCCCGCGCGCGTCGAGTACGGCGCGGGCCGTGCCGTCCTGTGGAGCGAAGCTCCGCACGGCGGGCGCGTGGAGCTGCGCGGACTGCTGCCGGGAACGCGCTACGTCGTCCGGATTCGCGGCGTGTCGCGGTCGTTCCGCACGCCGCCGGCGGCGGCGTTGACGACACGCGTCGGCGTGCACGGCGCGATCCTGCTGAACGGATCGCCGTTCCTGCCGGTGATGCAGTGGCTGCAGTGCCCGACGCTCTTCGCGCCGAACGTCGCGCTCGGGATCAACGTCTTCCTCGGCCGCGGCTGCGACGGCGAGTCCGACGCGGAGGAGGTCGCCGATCTGCGCGCCGCCGGCGCGTACAGCGTGCTGCCGTACGACGCGTCCGTCGCATCGGCGCCGTCGCTCTTCGGCTGGCGCCACGACGACGAGCCCGACCAGAAACGGACGCCGCCGGAGAAGCTCGCGCATCCGCGCGACGCGCGCCACGTCACGTTCCTCACCCTCACGTCGCGCTTCGCCGACGGCGACCCGGCGCTCTACCGCCGCTACGTCGCGCGCGCCGACGTGGTCGGCTTCGACCTCTACCCGGTGACGGGGTACTGCCGACCGGACTGGCTGCCCCGTGTATACGACCTGCAGAAGCGGCTCGTCGACCTCGCCGGGCGGAAGCCGACGTACCAGTGGATCGAAGCGATCTCGACTGCGTCGCAGTTCTGCACGGGCCGCGGTGTCGCGGCCGCCGAGCTGCGCGCCGAGGCGTGGCTGTCGATCGTCGGCGGCGCGAAGGCCGTCGGCTACTTCACGCACTCGTGGAAGCCGACGTACTCGCAGTTCCGCGTCGCGCCCGACGTACAGTCCGCGATGCGCCGGACGAACGGCGAGCTCTCGGCCTACGCGCCGGCGATCCTCGCGAAGCCGGTGGACGTGTCGGCGAACGTGCCGGCGATCGCGCGCCGCTTCAACGGTGCGACGTACGTCTTCGCCTTGAACGAGAAGCGCGACGGGGTCGCGGCGCGCGTGCAGGTCGGGTCGCGCACGCTCGCGCGCACGCTCCCGCCGCTCGGCGTCTGGATCCAGCGCCTCTAGGGCAACTCGAGCGCGTCGCCGTCGACCCAGACGTGCGGCTCGCTGAAGATGCAGTCGACGTGGATCGACGCCTCGTTGTCGCCGCCGTAGGCGCCGGTATTGCGGCCGATCGCGACGTGCGCCGTGTTGGCGGCCTTCTCGTCGAGCATGACGTGCCCGCGCGGCGCGACCGTCGGGTTGAACCCGATGCCCAGCTCGGCGATCACGTCCGCGCCGCTGCCCGCATCGGCAACGAGCTCGCGCAGCATCTGCGCGGCGCGCCCGCCCTCGATCGACGTGACGCGGCCGCGCTCGAAGCGCAGGGTCACCGGCTCGTCGACGAGTCCGTCGACGGTGTACGGCACGGTGACGTCCGCGACGAGGACACCGTCGGCGCCGTCTCTGTGCGGTGCGACGAAGACTTCGCCGTTCGGGTAGTTCGCGAAGTCGCCGGGCCCGAGCGTCTTCGAGTCGGTGATCCACGGCCGCCCCTCCACGCGGAGCGTCAGGTCGGTCCCGGCCCGGCCTGTGACGCGGAGCTCACGCGCACCTTCGAGACGGTCGAGCAGTCGCCGCGCAGTGTCGGTCAGATCCGGGCCCGGCCGCGACAGCTCTCCCGCGAGCAGCTCGGGATCGACGAACCCGAGGAACATCGCCCGGCCCCCGCGCGAGGTGAGCGACTGCGCGAGCGTGAACCGCTCCTGCGCCTCGTGCGCCTGCGGCTCCTGCGCGAGGAAGAGCAGCAGGTCGGACGCGATCCCGTGGTCGACGGGAGCGAGGCCGCGCCACAGCTCCAGGTGCGCCTTCGCGCCGGCGTCGGTGACCGCTGCGAGCAGCTGCGAGCCCTGTTCCAGCAGCGGCTCGTCGACGACGACGAGCACCCGCTCGCCGGCGCGGAGCCCGCTCGCCTCGACCAGGTTCTGGGTCCAGCCGGGGTGGGAGAGCTTGCGCGGCACCGGCGCGAACGGTAGTCGAGTCAGGAGCCGCGCCCGATCCACTCCTCGCCGCCCTCGTAGACCTCCTTCTTCCACAGCGGGACTCGCTCCTTGAGCGTGTCGATCGCGTCCTTGCACGCGGCCAGCGCGTCCGCGCGATGCGGCGCGCTCACGGCGATGACGACGGACGTGTCGCCGATGCCGACGCGGCCGATCCGGTGGTGGATCGCGAGCGCGCACAGGTCGTAACGCGCGAGCAGTTCCTCGGCGATCTCCTGCATCACGCCCTCGGCCATGCCCTCGTACGCCTCGTAGTCGAGGTGGACGACGCTCCGGCCGCGCGACTCGACACGCGTCGTGCCCGTGAAGGTCGCGATCGCGCCCGCGCGCTCGTCACGCACTTCGTCGACAACGCGCTCGAGCGACAGCGGCTCCTCGGAGAGGAGGAACGCGCCGCCGGAGACGGGCGGGATGAGCGCGACCTCGTCGCCGTCGGCCAGGGTCCGGTCGCGTCCGGCGTACTCCTTGTTGACCGCGTACAGGAGCCCAGGCGGCTCGTCGCCGAGGCCGAGCTCGCCCCAGACGTCGCCGACGCGCGCCACGTCCACCTCCCGTTGCGACCAGCCTGCGCGCTCGCGCAAGCCGGCAAAGAGGCGGACCGTGACGCGCACGGTCTGAAGCGTAGAGCTACGTCGAGGAGCTGGCCGTGTCCGTCGACTCCACCGGGATGCTCTGCGGCTGGTCGGACACCGTCGCCGAGCCGCTCTGCGAGGCCTGGGCGTCGGCGAGCTGCTGTGCCAGCGAGCTCGGCTGGTCCGCGACGCCGGTCGCATCGCCGGCGCCCGCCTGCTGCGGGTCGATGGGCATCGTCGAGGTGTCCGCGGTCGGCAGGCTGCCGCCGAGCAGCCCCGCCGCGGGGTCGATGAGCGACATGACGTCCCGCTCGGGCAGGAGCTCCGGATGCTGCTCCTCCAGGTCGTTCGACTCGATCTTTTCGTCTGACATGGCAGGCCCATTCCCGGCGCCGCGAATCGCGACACCCGCTCGCCGGTGACCGGCGCAGACGCGCCGCTCGCCGACGAATCGCTTGCCGCCTCGCCCGATCGCGGGCCTACTCCGGGCATGAAGCGCGCCATCCTCCTTGTGACAACTTGTTACTTGCTCACGGGGTGCGGCGGAGAGGTGAAGCCGCAGCGCGTGCCCGACCTGCGCAACGAGCGGCTCGACAAGGCGCAGGACCGGTTGGACGACGTCGGGCTCCGCTACGAGACGGAGGGCGGGCTCGTCGTCATCCGGCGCCACTGGGTCGTCTGCGACCAGTGGCCGCCCGCCGGGCGGAGGGCGAAGCTCGTGCACCTCTACGTCTGCCACGACGAAGCGGACGACTGGGACGACGACTAGCTAGCTAGCGCGACGCGACGGCGACGACGCGCGCCCAGTCGTAGTGGCCGTAGAAGTTCGCGGTGCCGCGAATCGTCCCGAGCGGCGTGAGCCTGCCGCGCGCGAGCCGCTCGACGGTTCCGCGTCCCGCGACGGTGCGCACGAACACGATCGACCCGTCCGGAAGGATCGTCGGCGACTCGTCGGTCGCGTCCGGCGGCGGGTGCGTCAGGCGCTTGCGCGTTGGCAGCAGCTGCCACAGCGAGCGATACTCGAGGCCGAAGCGCCGCTCGGCCCAGTTGCGGCCGGCGGCGGCGACGAGCGTCGACCCGCGGCACGCCGGCGAGACCCACGACCGCGCCGGATCGTCGGATACGTCGCGGCCGTCGACGAGGATCCGCTCGCCGTGCGTCGCGTACCGGTCGCGGCCGACCGCGAGCGCGAGGTGGTCTCCGCAGCGCGCGACGTAATCGCCGTACGGGAGCATCCAGGCGAGCTTCGTCCGGTTGGCATACAGCGGCAGGCCGTCGGAGGCGATTGAGCCCGACCCTTCGAGATCGCTCCACCAGAGCGCGCGCCCGTCGGGCGCGAAACCGGCGACGAGCGGCAGCTGCACGCCGCGCAGCGGCCCGGCGACTCGGCGGAGCGCGCCGTCGCGCCAAACCCAGACCTCCTGGTGACGCGGGACTCCGCAGGGCACGTGGCAATCCGTGCGCCCGAGCGCCAGCTCGCCACTCGGTCCCCACGCGAGCGAGGTCGCGCCCCAGCCGGGGGGCACGACCGTCCGACTCCCGCGCGGGCTCCAGATCCGCACCCCGCCGCGACGCGTCTGGTAGGCGGCCCGACCCCCGGTCGGCGCCACTCGAGCTGCGCGGCGGGCAGGCGCGGCCCGCCGACGATCCGCCCGCCGACCGACAGCAGCTTCCCGTCGCCGCTCCAGGCGACGCGGCCGACCGCGTGCGTCAAGACGACCTTCTGCGAGCGCGTCGCGGGGTCGACCACGATCAGCTTCCCGTCCGCGAGGAACGCGAGCGCCGAGAGCACGATTGCAGCGGCGGCCATCGCCATGGACGGTAACTACGATGGGGTTCATGTTC
>DASXTR010000028.1:0-16256 GCA_036505325.1 Gaiellaceae bacterium | reverse complement strand
TCGGTAGCCCGTGACGCCGACGTTGTCGGTCGACGCGTTCCAGGAGAGGTTGATCTGCGACGACGACACCGCCGCCGCCGCGACGTTCGTGGGAACCGTCGGCGCAACCTTGTCGTTGTTCACCGTCACGGCGACATCGATCGCCGTCCCGCGGTTCCCGGCGGCGTCCCGGGCCGTCGCGGAGAGAACGTGCGCTCCGTTGGCCGCCGGGACGGTGTCCCAGTCGAAGGCGTAGGGCGCAGCCGTGTCCTCGGCTCCGAGGTCCGCGCCGTCGAGCTTGAACTGCACACCCGCGACGCCGACGTCGTCCGAGGCGTTGGCGGTGACGGTCACTCTGCCGGCGACGGTCGCACCGGCCGCGGGAGCGGAGATCGTCACCGTCGGAGTCACGAGGTCCGGAGCCGGCGGGGCGATCGGCGTGTTCAGATCGCTCTGGATCTCGGGCTGCGTGAGCGCGCGGTTGAAGATCCGGACCTCGTCGATGACGCCTCGCGTGCGGTCGGCGTTGCCGCCGTACTGGCCGATGGAGAGCGGCGCGGTGTTGCCGGACGGTGTGATCGTCTGCGAGGTCGAGGTGTTGAGAACCCCGTTGACGTACACCTGCAGCTGCGTGCCGTTCCAGACGCAGGCGACGTGGTACAGCGTCGCGGCGGCCAGGGCGGCCGTCGAGTCGACCGAATTGGACGAGACGCCGTTGCCGATGCCGCATTCGACGCGGTTGCCGTTCGTGATCTCGAGTCCGTAGTTGTGCGCCACGAGGGCGTTCGCGGCTCCCTTCGCGACGATGCCGTGCCAGACGTTGAGCGCGTCGAGCCGCACCCACGCCTCCACCGTGCCGGTCGAGCCGATGTCGAGCGAAGCCGCGTCCGGGACGGTCACGAAGGACGACCCGTTGAACTGGAGCCCCTGGCCGTACTTTCCGGCCGTCCACGAGGCGCCCGTGATCGAGCCGCCGTTGCCGTTGCCGGACGCGTCGGCAGTGCTTCCGCCGAGGCCTTCGCTGAACGGGTAGAGCGCCGTCGCAGCCGCCACCTCGTCGCTGACGATGGTGACCGTTGCGCTGCCGGGCCCGCCGACGTAGTAGCCCTCGCCGGAGCCAAGTGTGATCACGACGGTCTCGTCCGGCTCGACAGCGGTGTCGTTGACCGGCGTCACGGTGATCGTGGCCGTGGCGGCTCCGGCCGGGATCGCCACGCTGCCTGCGAGCGCGACGTAGTCGCTGCCGGGCGTCGCCGAGCCGGCCACGGTGTAGTTCACGGTCAGCGGCACGGCCGTGCTCCCCGTGCGGGTCACCGCGACCGTCCCGGTCGTCACGCCCGCCTCGGTCGCGGTCGGATCCGTGGCGGAGACGGTGACCGTCGGGAGCGCCGGGGCCGCGGCCACGAGCCTGCGGATCATGCCGTCGCTCTTGCTCAGGACGTAGAGCTCGCCGTCGCCGCCCAGGGCCAGACGGATGTCGGCGCGGCCGCCGCCGTAGGGCACGCCGTCGGGGTCGTTGCCGCTCGTGACGTTCGCGCCGCCGGGCAGCGCCGAGCCGCTCACGCTCCCGCCCCTGTTGCGATACGCGTCGACGACGACGTCGAACAGCCGCCGGTTGACGAGGCCACGGTCCGGGCTGTCGTACGGACTGTCGAAGACGACCTGCAGCTCGTGCACCGCGGCGAGCGAGGTGCGGTCGCCGTCGTCCTTGGCGATCATGTCGGCCGCGTCGGCGTAGAAAAGCCGGCCGGTCGTGATGTCGCCGAAGACGTACTTGCCGTAGAGCTCGGGCAGCAGCAAGCCCCGGTAGACGAAGCCGCTCGTGATTGCGTCGCCGTCGCGATGGCTGTACTCGGCGACCGGGTAGACCGGGACGACCGGGGTGTCGATCCCCGTCACGGTCAGCGAGTCGGGGACGGGAAACGGCGTGGGCGGGACGGTCTGACTGCCGGTGAGGCCGTTGTTCGTACCCCCGACGAAGAGCTGCTCGTCGCCCTCGCGCTCGGAGTACCCGTAGTCGGCCCCCTTCCTGACGATGTCGACCTCCTCCCACGAGTCGAGACCGATGTCGTCGGCGATCAGCTTGTTCGAGACCGGGTCCCAGCTGATCCGGTGCGGGTTCCGGAACCCGTACGCGTAGATCTCCTTCTTCAGGCCGGGGAGGCTGACGGCGACGAAGGGGTTGGGATCGGAGCCGGTCGTAGGGATGCGGTAGCGGCCGTTCGCGCCCAGCTCGTCCGCCGGATGCAGGCTCGTGTCCGGCGTGATCCGCAGGATCTTCCCCTGCAGTGCGTCGAGGCGCTGCGGAATGGTCTGCGTCGGACCGGGCACCTCGCCCGCGACGCCGTCACCGACGGAGATGTAGAGGTTCCGGTAGTCGGCGTCGCCCGGCGCGGCCAGCGGGTCGAAGAGCAGGTCTCCCATCGGATGGACGTTGCCGTTGAACCCGATCCGCAGGAGCTCGCGCGCGGTGCCCTCGAACGTCGCGTTGCCTCGGCTGGTGTCCGTCCATTCGACGAGGACCGCCTGGCGGACGACGGTGCCGGCCGGCGGATTGACCGCCGTCGTAATGGTGTAGCCGCCGCTCAGGTCGAGCCCCGGCAGGCTCGTGTTGACCGGGAGCGCGGAGCCGCTCCGGCCGGGGTCCTCCGTGTGGACGGTGTAGATCTTGCCGTTGGTCGCGTAGTCCGGATCGAACGCGAAGGTGACGAGGCCGCCGGCGTAGCCGGGATCGTTGTCGAACTTCGGAAAGACCTCTTCGAAGTTGATGAACGGCGTGAACGTCTTCGTGGTCTTGTCGAGGAGGTACAGGTTGCGGTTGTTGTCGTCGACGAAGAAGCGGGACGACGACTGGGGAGCGCTCGCCGGCTCCGAGCGCAGGAAGTTCACGCGCGCGAGCTGACCCGCGAAGTTGATCGGGGGCGGATAGGTCCCCAGCGTTCTGCTCGAGAGCGGGACGCTCGCGTAGTCCTGCAGCACGACCGCCGTCCCGTCCTTGGTGACCTGGGGCCCCGGTGGGTACTGGGCCCGGGCCGCGCCGGCGCCGAGCCCCGCCGTCAAGCCGACCAGCACGAGCCCCTGGCCGATCACCGCCCAGCGTCTGGACAGCTCATCACCGCCCTGATGCGTGTCTCGCTTCTCGAATGGTCCTAGATCGCAGGATCTCTCTAGGTGGCCAGACTCGACCCTACGACGTCGGAGCTGAAAGTACGAGGGGAAACGTCCGAGGCCCTCCCGGCGTTACGCCTCCTCGCGAGCGGGAGCTACGACTCGTGGACGTAGGCGCCGGGCGCGTCGCCGATCGGCGCGTACGTGGCGCTTCCGAGCGGCGGCGGCTCGCGCCGGCCGCCCGCCCGCTCGCCGATCCATTCGGCCCAGTCCTCCCACCACGAGCCCTGCTGCTTCGTCGCGCCCGCGAGCCACCGCTCCGGCTCCGGAGGGAGTTCGTCGTTCACCCAGTACGCGCTCTTCGTGCTCGGCGGGTTGACGATCCCGGCGATGTGACCGGAGGTCGAGAGGACGAAGCGCCGGCCGGTGTTCGCGAGCAGCTGCGTCGAGGCATACCCGGCCCGCCACGGCGCGATGTGATCCTCGATCGCCGACAGGATGTAGACGTCACCCGTGATCGACTCCGGGCGCAGGAGCACGCCGTCGAGCTCGAGCCGGCCCCGTGCGAAGTCGTTCCGCTGGTAGCACGAGCGGATGTAGAACGAGTGCATCGCGGCGGGCATCCGAGTGGCGTCGTCGTTCCAGGCGAGGATGTCGAAGGGCGGCGGGTCGTCGCCGAGGAGCCAGTTGTTGACGACGTAGTTCCAGACGAGGTCGTTCGCGCGCATGAGCGTGAACGTCGACGCCATCTGGCTACCCTCGAGGTATCCGCGTCGCGCCATCTGCCGCTCGAGGTGCGTGACCGTGGCGTCGTCGGTGAACGCGGCCAGTATCCCCGCCTCGGCGAAGTCGAGGAGCGTGTTGAGGAACGTCGCCGACCCGACGCGGCGGTCACCGGCCTGCTCGAGGTACGCCAGCAGCATCGCCGTGAGCGAGCCGCCGAGGCAGAGGCCGACGATGTTCGTCGTCTCCGACCCGGTGATCTCTTCGATCGCGTCGAGCGCGGCGCGCGGCCCGTGGACGAGATAGTCGTCGAGCGTGACGCCCTTCATCGTCGCGTCGGGGTTCCGGTAGCTGATCGCGAAGACGGTGTGCCCGTGCGCGACGGCCCACTGGACGAAGCTCCGGTTCGGCGCGAGATCCATGATGTAGTACTTGTTGATCCACGGCGGGCTGCAGAGCAGCGGGACCGCGTAGACCGTCTCCGTCTGCGGCGCGTACTGGATCAGCTCCATCAGCTCGTTCCGGAAGACGACCTTGCCGGGCGTCGCCGCGAGCTGCTTTCCGACGACGAACGCGTCGCGGTCGACGATTCGCGGGAAGCCCCCGTTCTCGGCCAGGTCGACCAGCAGGTTCCGCGCGCCTCGGACGACGCTCGCGCCGCCGGTCTCGAGCAGGCGCTTCAGCGCGGCCGGATTGAGGAACGTGTTCGTCGGCGCGAGCGCGTCCACGATCTGCCGCACGGCGAACTCCGCCTTCAGCGCCGTGCGACCTTCGAGCCGCGCGGCGGCGACGAGCGCGTCCATCAACTCGCCGAAGAGCAGGTACTGCTGGCGCAACAGGAAGTAGGCCGGGTTCTCCTCCCACGCCCGGTCGCCGAAGCGGCGATCCTTGGGCGCAGCGGTCGCTGGCCCGGCGACGTCGGCGCCGAGGGCGCGTGCGCCGGCGGCGGCGGTGGCGGCGACGAGTCCGCCTACGAAGCCCGTGGCGGCCTCGAACATCCCGGCCGGATTCCGCGCGAGACCGAGCGCCGCCTTGCCGAGCGCCTCGCCGAGGCCGACGGGGTCGAGGCCGCGCAGCAGCAGGCCCGCTTCGGGACCGAGCGCCTCGGCCGCCGCTGCTGCGTCAGCCTCCGTCGCGCGCCCGTTCCCGGCGATCATCGTGCGAGACACATTAGGCGAACGCCGACATACCCGTCCCTAGATCGAACGTTGAGAGGTGCCGAAAGCCGTCGTCGCGAGCCGTGGCGCTGCGCGACGACGCCGATCGCCTGCCGGACCTGCTGGGGTGCCGCGAGCACGTCGAGTCCTGCGACGCGCGCGTCGCCCGCATCGGGCCGCGACAGGGTCGTCAGGATCTTGACCGCCGTGGACTTCCCGGCGCCGTTCGGCCTGAGCAGCCCGAAGATCGTTCCGGCCCGGACCGTCAGGGACAGCCCGTCGAGGGCCTGAACGCTTCCGTATCGCCAGCGGGGCGATCACGACGCTCGTCGACCGGCTCGAGCGCGCGGGCTACGCGCGACGGTCGCGCGACACGGTCGACCTGAGGCGCGTGCTCGTCGAGCTCGTCCCCGGGAGGCTCGAGCAGGCGATGCCGTACTACGAGCCTCTGTTCCACGGCACGGTTCGTCTACTCGAGAGCTACAGCGACGACGACATCCAGCTCATCGTCGACTTCCTCGAGCAGGGCCGTGAGATGGTCGAGCTCGAGCTCGAGAAGCTCGAGCGGGCCGCGGAGAAGCCGGCCGGTTAGACCAAATGGATCAAGCGAAACGCCCGGCGCAACGACACGATCGGGGTGATGAGCAATGTGTGCGCCGGGCGCGGCGACCCGGCCACCGTTCTCGTCGTCGACGACGCCGAGGCGGTGCGAGAGCTCGTTCGTCTCGCCCTCCAGGGAACCGGCCGGCGGATCGTCGTCGCTGCGTCCGGCGCCGAGGCGGTCGCGGAGGCTGCCGGACTGCCGATCGACCTCCTCGTCACCGACGTGTTGCTCCCCGACCTGAGCGGCCCGGAGCTTGCGGCCGTGCTGCGCGCCGAGCATCCGACGCTGCGCGTGATCTACATCTCCGGCTGGTACGACCACGCCGACTTCCCGGGCGTGCGCGACGGCCCGCTCTTGACGAAGCCGTTTTCCATCGACGACTTGCGCCGAGCGGTCGCAGCCGCATTCGACGACGCAGGCGAGGGTCCCGCCTGACACGTCCGCGAGCGCATATAGTCGGCACGTTCCAGTCCGCGAGTCGGAGGTTGCGTGGCAAGGGTGGCGAAGAGGGAGCCGTCGGCCGCCGCCGCCGAGCTCATCGACGCGTTGAGCGCCGACGTCTTGCGAGTGCTCGAGGCGGTTCGGTTTCCGGTCGGGCTGATCGATCTCGAGCGGCGCATCCGGTGGCAGAACCGCGCCTCGGTCGAGCTGCTCGGAGACGTGCGCGGCAAGCTCGACGTGAGTGTCGTCGCACCCACGGATCTGGCGCGCGCGCGCGACCAGTTCGCGCGGAAGCTGATAGGCGCGAACCACACGGAGCACGAGGTGTCCGTCATCTGCCCCGACGGCACATACGCCCTGATCGAGACGAGCTCCGTGCCCATCAGAGGCCCCGACGGCGTCGTCGGGGTGCTCGCGATGGCGCGAGTCGCGAGGCGCGAGCCGACCGCCGAGAACAAGCCCGATCTGACTCCGCGGGAACGACAGACGCTCACCCTCCTCGCCGCGGGCTGCTCGACCCGCCAGATGGCCGAGCTGATGGGCATCGCGCCCGAAACGGTTCGCAACCACGTGAAGGCGATGTGCCGCCGCCTCGACGTGCGCTCGCGCGTCGAGGCCGTGGCGAAGGCCCGTCGCGCGGGCATCGTCTGAGGCGCCGCAGATGAAGATCACCTCGGTCGAGCCGCTCGTCGTCGACGTCGGGTCGCGCAACTGGGTCTTCGTCGTCGTCGAGACGGACGAAGGCCTGAGCGGCGTCGGCGAGGGAAGCCTGCCCGGCCATCCGCGCGCAGTCGCCGCGGCGGTCGAGGAGTACCGGGAGTACATCGTCGGTGACGACCCGGCGCGGATCCAGCATCTCTGGCAACTGATGTACCGGCAGCCGTTCTTCCGCAGCGGCGCGGTGACGCTCTCGGCGATGAGCGCCATCGAGCAGGCGTTGTGGGACATCAAGGGGAAGGTGGCGGGCCTCCCGGTCTACGAGCTGCTCGGCGGCCGCTGTCACGACCGCATCAAGCTGTACGCGAACGGCCCGGACGGCGCGACGCTCGAGGAGCTCGGCGAGAGCGCCCGCTCGCTCGTCGAGCGCGGGTTCAAGGCGATGAAGACCGGGATCGGCGCGTCCGTGCTGCCGGTTCAGGGCGACGGCGTCTTCCGCCGCGCGGCCGAGCAGGTGGAGGCGCTGCGCGACGCCGTCGGCGAGAACGTCGAGATCGGCTGGGACGCGCACGGCCGGCTCACACCGGCGATGTCGATCAAGCTCGCCCGTGCGCTCGAGCCCTACGACATCTGGTTCCTCGAGGAGCCGGCGCTGCCGGAGAACGCGAAGGGGTTGGCGCAGGTCGCGCGGGCAACGTCGATACCGGTTGCGACGGGCGAGCGCCTGTTCACGAAGTGGGCCTTCCGCGAGGTGCTCGAGCTCGGCGCCGCGGCGCTCCTGCAGCCGGACCTCTCCCATTGCGGCGGGGTGCTCGAAGCTCGTGCGATCGCTGCGATGGCCGAGGTCTACTACTGCGGCTTCGCGCCGCACAACCCTCTCGGCCCCGTCAACACGCTCGTCTCCGCTCACGTCGCGATGGCTTCTCCGAACTTCGTTGCGCTCGAGATCTGCCTCTATCCGCCGGACTGGACGCGCGGGCTGCTGACGGAGCCGCTCGAGTTCGTCGACGGGTACCTCACGCTGTCGGACAAGCCCGGTTGGGGCGTCGAGCTCGACGTCGAGCTCTGTCGCGGCCACCCGTACAAGCCGTACAAGCTGCCGATCCTCCGCCATCCGAGCGGCGCAGTCGCAGACTGGTAGCGCGTGGCCGCGAAGGTGCGGATCGGGTTCGTCGGGGCAGGCTTCATGGGCCAGCTCGCGCACATCCGGAGCTACGCCCTGCTCCGCGAGGAGTGCCAGCTGGTCGCGCTCGCCGAGCCGCGGCAGCGCACGGCCGAGCTCGTCGCCGCGCGCTACGGCATCGGGCGCGTCTATCGCGATCACCGCGAGCTGCTCGAGTCCGAGCAGCTCGACGGGATCGTCGCGCCGCAGAAGTACGTCCACCACGCTGCGCTGCTCCCGGAGCTCTACCCCCACGTGCGTCATCTCTTCACGGAGAAGCCGCTCGCACTCGGCGCGGCAACAGGCGACCGGCTGGCGAGCCTCGCGAGCGAGGCCGGCTGTGTGCACATGCTCGGCTACCACCGCCGCTCCGATCCGGCGACCGTCGAATCCAAGCGCACGGTCGATGCGTGGAAGGCGAGCGGTGAGCTGGGCGCGCTCCGCTATCTGCGGATCTGCTACTCGTACGGCGACTGGATCGCGAACGCGGAAGCCGCGTTGATCGACGCAGGCGAGGAGCCGCCGCCGGTCGCCGCCGAGGACCCTCCCGCCGAGTTCGCGGCCGACGACGAGGCGCTCTGGGCCCTGGCGACCGGCGTGGACGAGCTCGTGCACCCGCTCAACCTGCTCCGGCACCTGCTCGGAGAGCGCTACCGGGTCGTGTTCGTCCACGCCTCGGGACGGCTCTGCGCCTTCGAGAGCGAGTCGGGCGTCCCGGCGACGATCGAGGTCGCCCCGTACCGCGTGACGGTCGGGCTCGAGGAGGAGATCCTCGTCGCGTTCGAGCGCGGCTATGTGCGGCTGCGTCCCGCGCCTTCGCTGGCGGCGAACCGCCCGGGCACGCTCGAGGTCTACCGCGATCCCGGAGCCGGCGCGATTCCCGAGCGCATCTCGCCGCAGCTCCCGTGGATCGATCCGATGCACGCGCAGGCGCGCAACTTCCTGCGCGTCTGCCGCGGCGAGATCCCGCCGCTCACGGACGCCGCCGAGGCCGCCGAGGACCTTCACCTCGTCTCGGACATCGTGCGTGCGCGTCTCGCGCTTCCCGGAGCGCGCGAGGCACTCAGCACCGAACGCGCCGAGCGCAGTCGCGCCTGGGAGGAGCGGCTTCGCGCGACGCGTCCAGGGTCGAGGCCCTAACTGCCTCACCCGGCGAAGAACTGTGGCGCACGGCCCCGCGCGTCGAAGGCATCGACGCCGGGTCGCACCCGTCCTGCTCTGGTCATCGGGACACGTCCGCACTCCGGACTGCGGTTGAGCCGACCCGAGTCCTATACGGTCGCGGGAACCAGCTCGTCCGCCGCCGACCGCGCGAGGAGCGACTCGCCCGTCACGGGATCGAAGAAGTAGCAGCGCTCCGGGTCGAGCGCGAGCCGGATCTTCTTCCCGATCAGCTGCCGCCTTCCCGACGGGAGCCTGGCCGTGAAGAGCGCGCGGGCCTCCTGCACGAGCAGCGCGTCCTCCTCGGCCTCGCGGATGCTGACGATCTCGTCGGTCTCGACCGGCGGGGCGTCGACGGGGAAGAAGACGAGCACCTCCACGCCGAGGTTCTCCTCGACCGTGACGTCGCCCTCGATCGACCAGGCCGGCGACCGGCCGTCCTCGACCTCGGCGAAGTGCTCCGGGCGCACGCCGAGAATGACGCGCTCCGGCAGCTTGGCGGCGTCGGCGCCGAGCGCGGCGAGCGGGAGGGAGAAGCCTGCAAAGCGCAGGGCGCCGTCGGCGACGTCCGCCTCGACGAGGTTCATCGAGGGCGAGCCGATGAACGCGGCGACGAAGAGGTTCACCGGCGACCAGTAGAGGCCCTGTGGCGTGTCGACCTGCTGGATCTTCCCGGCGTTCATGACTGCCGCTCGTTGCCCGAGCGTCATCGCCTCGACCTGGTCGTGCGTGACGTAGACCGTCGTCACCCCGAGCTGCGCGTGCAGGCGCGCGAGGTCGGCGCGGACGCGCACGCGCAGCTTCGCGTCGAGGTTCGAGAGCGGCTCGTCCATCAGGTAGACGAGCGGGCGGCGGGCGATCGCGCGGCCCATGGCGACCCGCTGGCGCTGGCCGCCGGAGAGCGCGAGCGGACGACGGTCCATCAGGTCCTCGAGGCCGAGCAGGCGCGCGGTGTCCGAGATGCGAGCGGCGATCTCGTTGCGAGGCGTCCGCCGCACCTTCAGCCCGAAGGCGATGTTCCGGTGCACGCTCATGTGCGGGTAGAGCGCGTAGTTCTGGAAGACCATCGCGATGTCGCGGTGCTTCGGATCGACGTCCGTCACGTCGCGGCCGGCGATGAGGATGGCGCCGTCGGTGACCTCTTCGAGCCCTGCGATGCAGCGCAGGAGCGTCGTCTTGCCGCAGCCGGACGGGCCGACGAGCACCATGAACTCGCCGTCCTCGATCGTCAGGTCGACGCCGTCGACGGCGCGCACGCCGTTCGGGAACGTCTTCACGACCGTCTGGAGCTCGATCTCCGCCATCAGCCCTTCACCCCGGTCGTGACGATGCCGCGCGCAAGCTTCTTCTGCAAGGCGAAGAACGCGAGGATCGGCGGCAGCATGAAGAGGATCGAGGCCGCAAGCGTGACCGGGACCAGGGTGAACTGCTGTCCCGGGTCGTAGTACCCCACGTTGATCTTGACGCCCAGGGGAACGAGCTGGTCGGGCAGGAGCAGCGTGGCGTAGATGTACTCGCCCCACCACCCGGTGCCGAGCAGCATGAAGGCGACCGCGAGCGGCGCGGCCGAGTTCGGAAGGTAGACGTGCAGGAACGTCCGCAGGTGGCCGCAGCCGTCGATCGCGGCGGCGTCGTCGAGCTCGGTCGGGAAGCTCGCGTAGAACTGGCGGAAGAGGAAGATCAGGTACGCACTGCCGCTGATCCCCCAGATCAGCCACGGCCAGCGCGTCGAGTACATCCCGAGCTTGACCACGACCCAGAAGAACGGGATGAAGACGACGGCGACCGGGATGAACGTCGTCCCGAGCACGAAGATGAAGAACGTGTTGCGACCCCGGGCGCGCAGCCGCGCGAACGCGTAGCCGGCGAGCGCGCTCGTCATCACCGCGGGCACCGTCGCGATCAAGGTGAGGACGACGGTGTTCCAGAGATAGTGCGAGAACGCGAACTCGCCCGACCACGCGTAGCTGTAGTTGTCCCAGTGCGCCGGGCTCGGGATCGCCGGACCGGTGAGGCCGGCGTACACCTCGCGCAGCGACCCCAGGAACCCCCAGACGATCGGGGCGAGGAAGACCACCGCGAGGACGAGCACGAGCGCGTCGAGAGCCCTGCGCAGCGCGAACTGCATCGGCGTGCGGCGCCGGCGCCTGCGTACGGGGGCGGCCTCGGCAGCGACGGTCATCTGCCGTGCTGCTCCCGACCGTAGAAGACCCAGAAACGCCCGCTCCAGAACACGAGCGCGGTCACGATCAGCAGGAAGAGGACGAAGATCCAGGCGATCGCCGCTCCGTACCCGAAGTCGCCGTCGCCGAAGATGCGCTGGAGCGCGTAGAGGTTGAACGTCACGTTCTCCACCGGCACCGACGAGCCGAGGCCCTGCTGCAGTCCGGACGAGAGGAGGATCGGCTCGACGTAGACGTTCGCGGCCCCGACGAGGCCCCAGACGAGCTGGAACATGATCACCGGTGTCAGGAGCGGCAACGTGATCGACGTGAAGCGCCTGATCGCGCTCGCGCCGTCGATCCGCGCCACCTCGTAGAGCTCCTGCGGAATGCTCTTGAGGCCGGCGAGGAAGATCAGCATCCCGACGCCCGCACCGCCCCAGACGAGGAGCGCGATCAGCGTCCCCGTCGGATGGTCGAGCAGCCAGTCCGTGTCGCCTCTGCCCCCGAGGACGCGGACGATGCGGTTGACGAGTCCGCCGTCCGGGTCGGCGATCGCCTTCCAGATGAACGCTTTCGAAACGGCGGGGATGACGACGGCGAGGTAGAAGATCGTGCGCCAGAGCCCGAGGAACCTGATGCCCGCGTCCAGGATCATCGCAAGCGCGAGCTGGGTGACGATCCAGAGCGGGACGAGCGTCACCATCAAGATGACGGTCCTCTGCATCGAGTACCACATCTCGTGATCGTGGTAGGCGCGGACGTAGTTGTCGGTGCCGACGTAGCGGAGATTGGTGTGGAGGTTCACGGTCGTCAGGTTGGAGAACGACATCGCGAACGCGAGCACGAGCGGCACCGAGGTCAGCACGACGAAGCCGAGCAGCCACGGCGACAGGAAGCCGTAGAAGGCGGACGTCTCCCGTCTCCGGAAAGACGCCCGCCTGATCGGCTTCGCTGCGATCCCGGCGAGTGAGGTCTCGGCCGTCGCCACGGCGTCGCGCTAGCCGCGCTTGCCGACCTCGATCGCGCGGTTCGTGTCCGCCTCGACCTTCTTCATGAAGTCCTCGAAGGACAGCTTGCCCTTCGCCGCGGTGCCGATGTACTTCAGGTAGGCCGAGGCGACGGCGGTGTTGTCCTCGAGCCCGATGAGGTTCGGGTTGAACTGGAGCGTGACCTTCGACGTCGGCAGCTCATGGAGCAGCGTCTTCTTCGCGTTCCGCTGCACCGCGGTCTGCGTCGGAAGCCGGTCGAACAGCGAGAGCTGTGCGGGAACGCCCCAGCCGATGCCGGCGCGGTCGCGGGCGGGCTTGCCGCCCATGTACCACTCGAAGAGCGTCCACGCGGCGTCGGGGTTCGACGTCTTCCCGCTGATCACCCATCCCGTCGCCGTGATCGTCGGGTCGAGGCGCTTGCCGCCCTTCCAGATCGGCGCCGTCAGCAGCCGCGAGTTCGCGCTTGCCTTGGCCTGCCCCGTGTGCATGCCGAGGAACCAGTAGCCGTACTGCGTCATCGCGACCTTGCCGGCGATGAAGTCCGGTCCCGACCACCCGTTCTTGTTCGGGTTCTCCGGGCCGAGCGCCATCTTCCGCTGCGCGTACCGGAACGAGTACCGGAAGGCCTCCATCGCGGCCGGATTCTTCGTGAGGTTGATCCGCGAGAAGTCCTTCGGATAGAGGCTCTTGCCGATCGAGGCGAGCTGCACCATCACGTGGCGGTCGATCCAGGTGTAGCTGTTCGCGACGTCGAGGATCCACTTGAGGCTCGGGTTCTTCTTCTTGAGCTTCAGAGCGATCTCCCACAGGTCGTCGTACGTCCACCGGTCCGTCGGGCCCGGCACGTCGATGCCCGTGCGCCTGAAGAGGTCCGTTCTGACCCAGACCGTCTCGTCGGGCGACCAGTCCTTGACCATGCCGTAGCGCGGGCCGACGCCGATCTTGCCGCCCTTGTAGCGGTAGTAGTCGTTTGCCGGCGTGAGGTCGGCGGGATGGATCAGGTCGCTCGCCTTGAAGTACGGGTCGAGGTCGAGCAGCTGCCCGCGCGAGGCCCACTGGGGCACGAGCGGAGCCTGGGTGCGCCAGACGTCCGGCGGTTGCCCGGCGGCCATCATCGCCTGGAACCTCCCGGAATCCCAGTTCAGGACCTCGAGCGAGATGTTCGGGTGCGCAGCCTCGAACTCGGTGATGAGGTCCTTCGTCAGCTCCTGACCCATGAACACGACCTTCGTCGGCGCGAGCCGGCGCCGCGGAATGGCCGCCGCGAGCTCGGGCCCGACCAGGGAGCCGACGGCAAGCGAGCCGGCGACACCCGCCGCGCCGCGGAGGAACTCGCGACGTGAGATGCCACTGTCTTCGGGGGGTTTCGTCATGCTCGCCACGTCCTTTCCGTCGCGTATCCCGCACCCCCGGCGAATCCACTCGCGCCGGAGTATCGGCGCTAGCTTGTCTGATATGTTCGGCCCTGTCAAGATACCGACTCGAGGAAAATCGGCTGATTTCCCACTTGACTCGTATCAGTAGATCAAACAAGCTGTCCGAGCGTGACTGACACACCCCGCCAGCTCGAGGAGCTCCAGCCGGTCGACCGCACCTCCGTCGTCGACGCGGTCGTGGAACGGCTCGAAGACCTGATCTTCGCCGGGCTCGAACCGGGTGAGGCGCTCCCCTCCGAGGGGCAGCTCGCCGAGGCGCTCGGCGTCAGCCGCCTCAGCGTGCGCGAGGCGACCCGGACCCTCGAGGCGCGCGGGCTCCTGGAGATCAGCAAGGGGCGGCGGCCCAGGATCGCCGCGCCCAGCGGCGCGCTCGTCGGCGACTTCTTCAAGACGGCCGTACGCCGCGACCCGCGCGCGCTGCTCGATCTGCTCGAGGTGCGGCGGGCGCTCGAGGTCCACATCGCCGTGCTCGCGGCGAGACGGGCGACGAAGGCCGACATCGCCGACATGGAGATGTCCATCGCGGCGATGCGCGCGGCCGAGGACGAGTCGGAGGCGTTTCACGCCGCGGACGTCCGCTTCCACGAGAACCTCGCGGCCGCGTCGGGCAACCGCCTCCTCGGCTTCCTGATCGAGGCGTTCGCACAACCGCTTCGCGCGAGCCGGCTGCGCAGCTTCGCCGGTCACCGCGCACGCGGCGGCGGCATCGAGGACGTGATCCAGCAGCACCAGGCAATCCTCGACGCCGTCACGGCGCGCAACGCCAAAGCCGCCGCCCAGGCGATGCGCGAGCACCTGAAGCAGACCGAACAGGACCTGCGCGCCCATCTGAAGGGCGCGGCGGAGGGCACATGAGGATCGTCGACGTCGTCACGACGGTGGTCGGAGCGCCGTGGCGCGAGCTCACGTTCGTCGAGCTCGTCACCGACGACGGCCGCCGCGGCGTCGGAGAGGTGCGGATGGTCAGCAAGACGGACACGCTGGTCGCGTGCATCTCGGAGCTCGCCGAAAGGCACGTCGTCGGAGCAGATCCGTTCGACCGCGAGACGCTCACGTTCAACATCCAGCGCCGGGAGTACGGCCGGCCGGGCGAGGTCACGCAGTCCGCCCTCGCGGCGTTCGACATCGCCAGCTGGGATCTGATCGGACAGGAGCTGAACGTCCCCGTCTGGAAGCTCCTCGGCGGGAGCTACCGCGACCGGGTGCGCGCGTACGCGAACGGCTGGTACCAGACGGGTCGCGACCCGGCCGCAATCGCGGAGAGCGCCTCCGACGTGGTCGCGCGCGGCTACACCGCGCTCAAGCTGGACCCGTTCGGAAGCGCCTGGATGGACCTCACGTCCGCCGAGCTGCGGCGTTCGGTCGCGCTCGTCGCAGCGGTGCGCGATGCCGTCGGGCCCGATGTCCAGATCATGATCGAGATGCACGGTCGCTTCTCCCCGGCCGCGGCCGCCGAGATCGCAGCGCAGCTGGAGCCGTTCGCCCCGGCCTGGCTCGAGGAGCCCGTTCCGTTCGACAGCCCGACCGGGCTGGCGCGCGTGCGCAGCGCAACGCGGCGTCCGATTGCGACGGGCGAGCGGATCCATCTGCTCCCGGACTTCCGCGCGATCATCGAGCAGGGGCTCGTGGACATCGTGCAGGCCGACCTCACGCACTTCGGCGGCTTCACGGGGCTGCGGAGGCTCGCGGGCTGGGCGGAGGCGTACGACCTCCCGCTCGCGCCGCACAACGTCTGCGGCCCGGTGGGAACGGCGGCGAACATCCACTTCGCGATCGCCACTCCGAACCACCTCATCCTCGAGCACTTCAACGACTTCGCGGACGCGTGGGTGAGCGACCTCGTCGATTCGGCGCCGGCGGTCGACCCGCTCGACGGGTGCTTCCCGCTGCCGACCGCGCCCGGACTCGGCGTCCGCCTCGACCATGAAGCCTGCGCCGAGCACCCGCGCACACGCGGCCGGATCCTCCTCTTCAGCGAAGGCTGGGAGCGCAGAGGCGAGCCGTCCCCGACGCCGCCATGAGTGCGGAGATGCGCGCGGTCGTCGTCGAGCGGCCCGGTGCCGCGGCGTTGCGGCGCGTGCCGAGGCCGGAGCCCGGTCCGGGCGACGTGCTCGTCCGCGTCGGCGCCGCCGGCATCTGCGGGTCGGACGTCGAGGTGCTCGAGGGCCGCCGCCCGGCCCGCTACGTGCGCTACCCGATCATCCCCGGGCACGAGTGGGCGGGGACCGTCGAAGCGATCGGGCCTGGCGTCGAGAGCATCGAGGAGGGAGCCGCGGTGGTCGCGGAGGGCTTTCGCGCCTGCGGCGAGTGCGCCCGCTGTCGCGAAGGCCGGACGAATCTCTGCGACGCGGACTACGCCGAAACCGGCTTCACGCACGCCGGCGCCTTCGCGGAGTTCCTCTGCGTCCCCGCTCACCTCGTGCATCGGCTTCCGCCGGACACCGACCTGGCCGCTGCAGCGCTGCTCGAGCCGGCGGCCTGCGTCGCGCAGGGGTTCCTCGAGGTCGAGCTTCGGCCGGGCATGACGGCGGCGGTGGTGGGCGCCGGCACGCTCGGGCTGCTCGCGGTCGCGCTTCTCGGTCGCGTCAGCCCGGCGCGCCTGGCGCTCGTCGGAACGCGCGCTCCCCGGCTGGAGCTCGGCCGGACGATGGGGGCGACCGAGATCTGGAACGTG
>DASXTR010000027.1:0-12059 GCA_036505325.1 Gaiellaceae bacterium | reverse complement strand
TGGCGCAGGCCGTCGCTCAGCGGAGAGTGGCGCGGGGGCGGAAACGGGATCTCCTCGAGAACCGTCGCTTCCTCGCGGGCGCGCTCATCGCGCCGGCGGTGCTCTTCATCGTGCTGCTCGTCGGAACGCCCCTCGTCCTCGCGATCTACCTGTCGTTCACGGACGCGAGCTCGGGATCGCTCTCGGGGCACTGGGTCGGCCTCCAGAACTTCACCGAGGAGTGGAAGAACCAGATCTTCAAGACCGCGCTCTGGAACACGGCGCTCTACACGATTGCGTCCCAGATCCTGGTCGTCCTCGGCGCCGGGATCCTGGCCCACGCGCTCATCCGCGACTTCCGCGGCAAGTGGATCCTCCGGCTGCTGATCCTGCTTCCGTGGGCGGCTCCGGTCGCGCTGACGACGATCGCGTTCACGTGGATCCTCGACCCCACGTTCTCGATCGTGAGCTGGGCGATGGTGAAGACGCACACGCTGAACGCGTTCTGCGACCTCACGAACATCCAGAACTGCTCCGCGACGAGCCCGCCGAACTGGGTCGGCAACACGACGCTCGCCAAGATCTCGATCATCACCGTTCACTCCTGGCGGATCCTCCCGTTCGCGACGGTCATCTTCCTCGCCGGGATCGCCTCGATCCCGAAGGAGGTGCACGACGCCGCGTCGGTCGACGGCGCGACCGGCCTGAAGAAGTTCTGGTACGTCAGCCTGCCGCTGCAGCTCCCGATCGCGATCGTGGCGGTGCTCTTCGGGATCGTCTTCACCGCGACCGACATGGCGGTGACGTACCTGCTGACGCACGGCGGCCCGGCGAACTCGTCGCACATGCTCACGACCGACGCGTTCCAGGTCGGGATCGAGTCCGGCCGCCTCGGCGCGGGCGCCGCGATCTCGCTCTACCTGCTGCCCGTGCTCGCGGTCGTCGCCGTGGGGATGCTGATCGCGGCGCGGCGTGCGGAGGTCGCGTGAGCGCCGTCGCCGCGGCCCCGCGCTCGCGCCGTCGGCCGCGTTCGCGCGTGCGCGCGGCGTTCCGCCGCAGCGGCGTGCCGTGGCTGATCGCGGGGCCGTTCGCGATCGTGCTCGCCTTCCCCTTCTACTGGATGGTGATCACGGCCTTCAAGAAGACGACCGAGCTGTACGACCTGCAGCGGAACCCGCTGGTTATACACGACGGGCTCACCGGCGCGAACGTCGGCAATCTCTTCCACCACACGCCGTACGTGACGTGGCTCGAGAACACCGCGTTCGTCGGCGTCCTCGTCGTCGCGATCACGCTCGTGCTGTCGCTGCCCGCCGGATACGCGCTCGCGCGCCTCTCGGGCGGATGGGGCCAGTCGATGGGCGTCGGGATCTTCCTCACGTACCTCGTGCCGCCGACGCTGCTCTTCCTGCCGCTCTCGCGCGTGATCGCCGACCTCGGCCTGACGAACCGGCTCTGGTCGCTGGTGCTCGTCTACCCGTCGTTCACCGTGCCGTTCTCGACGTGGCTCCTGATGGGATTCTTCAAGACGATCCCGCCGGAGCTCGAGGACGCAGCGCTCGTCGACGGCGCGTCGCGGATCAAGACGCTGACGCGGATCGTGTTCCCGATCTCGCTGCCCGGGATCCTGACCGTCGTCATCTTCTCGTTCTCGCTTGTCGTGAACGAGTTCATCTACGCGATCACGTTCATCTCGTCGTCCCACCAGCGGACGCTCTCGGCCGGCGTGCCGACCGACCTGATCCGCGGCGACCTCGTCCTCTGGGGGTCGATCATGGCCGCGATCCTGATCCCGAGCATCCCGCTCGCCATCCTCTACAACCTCTTCCTCGACAAGTTCATCGCCGGATTCACGGGCGGCGCTTTCAGGTAGAACAAACCCCCCCAGTCCCGACCCACGAAAGGAGGGCGGAGTTGGCAGACGAAGTGAAGGTGACCCGGAGGGAGGTCATCAAGAGGGCCGGCATCGGCGCGGCCGCCCTAGGGATGGGCGGCGCAGCGGGCGTCGAGAAGGCCTTCGGGGTCGCGGGGCCGCTGAGGTACAAGGGCCGCTGGCTCAAGAACGATCTCTCGATCCTGCAGTGGGTGCACTTCGTCCCGGACTACGACAAGTGGCTCGACGGCACGTGGGCCAAGGACTGGGGCGAGAAGAACGACACCCTCGTCAAGATCGACCACATCAACAACACCGAGCTCGCGGCGCGCGCGGCCGCGGAGGTGGCGGCGCAGTCCGGCCACGACCTGTTCATGTTCCTCAACCCGCGTGCGGACCTCGAGGATCAGGTCATCAACCACGGGGAGATCGTCCAGGAGGTCCAGAAGAAGGTCGGGGCGATCTCGCAGCTCGGGAAGCTCTCGACCTACAACCCGAAGACCAAGAAGTGGCACGGGTTCTCGGACAACTACGTCCCCGACCCGGTCGTCTGGCGGCACGACCTCTGGAACGACGTCGGCGAGTCGCCGGCGACGTGGGACCACGTCCTGAAGGCCGCGCCGAAGCTCAGGCAGCGCGGGACGCCGATCGGCATCGGCATGTCGAACGAGCTCGACTCCGACATGGCGCTGATCGCGCTCCTGCAGTGCTTCGGCGGGTTCATGCAGTCAAAGGACGGCAAGGTCACGATCAACTCGAAGGGGACGCGCGAGGCGCTCTCGTTCATGCGGTCGCTCTACAAGACCGGCATGACGACCGAGATCTTCGGGTGGAACCCGTCGTCGAACAACACGTACCTCTACTCGGGCAAGGGGTCGATGATCCTGAACGCGATCTCGGCGACGCGCACGCCGGAGGATCTCAACCTGCCGTTCGCGAAGGACCTCTGGATCTGGCCGATCCCGAAGGGGCCCGGCGGCCGGCTGGGGCTCGAGCACGTGATGGGCGTCTACGTGATCTGGAAGTTCGCCAAGAACAAGGCGGGTGCGAAGCGCTACCTGGCCGACATGGCGATCAACTATCAACAGCACTTCACGAACTCGAAGTTCTACAACTTCCCGTCGTTCCCGGGTGCCGTCAAGAACATCGCGCGGCAGCTCGCCAGCGACAAGCACAAGCCCAGCGGGAAGTACACGATCCTCGGCAAGATCGCGCAGAAGTACACGGCCAACGTCGGGTACCCGGGCTACTCGAACGCGGCCATCGCGGAGATCTTCAACACGTTCCTGATCCCGCAGATGTTCGCGGAGGTCGCCCAGGACAAGTCGTCGCCCGCCGACGCGGCCCGGTCGGCGCAGCGACAGTTCCAGACGATCTTCGACAAGTGGAAGCAGCAGAAGAAGATCTGACGCGTCTCGGGGCCCCGGCAACGGGGCCCCGCGTCAGTTCCGTGCGCAGTTCGTGACGTTTCCGTGACGGTGACAGTCACCGTCACGGAACTCCGGCGGAAGTGTCACGGGAGTGTGACGACGATCTTGGCGCCCGGGCTGCCGCTTGCCTGGCGCTGCCAGGCTTCGGCGACGTGGTCGAGGTCGTACGTCTCGACGGCGAAGCGGATGCGGCCGTCGCGGACGTGCTCGCACAGCTGCCGGTAGCCGGTCGCGATCGTCTCGTCAGGGATGGCGAACACCGAGTGGCCGTGGATGTTCGCGACCTTGCCGCGCACCGACGCCGACTGGAGCGTCGCCGTCCCGCCGGCGGACTGGCCGATGTGCACGACGCGCACGCCGGTCGCGGCTGCGGCGAGCGCGCGCTCGAGCGGCTCGCCCCACAGGTTGTCGACGATCAGCGTCGCCTCCGGCAGGTCGCCGCGCACGTCGACGACCTCGTCGGCGGCGTCCGGCACCGCGTCCGTCCGGCGCGCGGCGCCGATCGCGCGCTTCGCACCGAGGACCTTCGCGCCCTGGAGCGCCGCGCTGCCGACGGTGCCGCTCGCGCCGAGCACCAGCACGACATCGTCCTCCCGTACGGGCGCCCGCCACGACACGGCGAGCCAGCCGGTCACGCCGGCGATCCCGCAGGCAGCCGCCGTCTCGTCGTCGACGCCGTCCGGGATCTCGACGGCGCGAGCCGGGTCGACGGCCACGCGCTCCGCGACGGTGGCGTCGCCGCGGACCCAGACGCGCCGTCCGTCGAGCGTCCCGACCGCCTCGCCGCCGATCACGTACGGCGGGTCGGGCGATCCGCCGTAGAAGCGGCCCGTCCCCTTCGTGATGTCCACCGGGTTCAGCGGCGCCGCGGAGACGTCGACGACCTGGCGGCCGGACGGCTCGTCGATCTCGTCCACGACGGGCGTCCCGCCGATCTCGTGCAGCCTGGCCGCGCGCACCGGCGTAGCCTACGGCGCCGTGGATGTCTACCGCACGCCGGACGAGCGGTTCGACGACCTGCCGGGGTACGGCTTCGAGCCGCGGTACCTCGACCAGGACGGCCTGCGCCTGCACTACGTCGACGAGGGCGCGGGCGCGCCGGTCCTCCTCCTGCACGGCGAGCCGACGTGGTCGTTCCTTTACCGGAAGCTGATCCCGCCGCTCGTCGCCGCCGGACTGAGGTGCCTGGCGCCCGACTACTACGGTTTCGGGCGATCCGACAAGCCGACGGACCGCGCGTGGTACTCGTACGACCGGCACACCGAGTCGATCCTGCGCTTCGCCGACGAGCTCGACGTGCGCGACGCGACGCTCGTGGTGCAGGACTGGGGCGGCCCGATCGGCTTCCGCCTCGCAGTCGAGCGCCCCGACCGGGTCGCGCGGCTCGTGGTGCTCAACACCGGCATCGGCGCGCGGGCGCCGAGCGAGGAGTGGCTCCGCTTCCAGGCGTTCATGCGCCGCGTCGGCACGGAGATCGTCGCGGGACAGTTGATCCGCATCTCGCTCGTCCAGCCCGCGGGCGACGACGTGATCGCCGGATACGACGCGCCCTTCCCTGTCCCGGAGTCGCGGATCGGGATCGTCATGTTCCCGGAGCTCGTCGCGACCTCGTCCGGCCACCCGTCGGCGCCCGCGATGCTGGCGACCCGCGAGGCGCTCCGCACCTGGGAGAAACCCGCGCTCGTCCTCTTCTCCGATTCCGACCCGATCTTCTCGCGCCGGGCCGCCGAGGCGATGGCGGCGCTCCTCCCCCAGGCCGAGCTCGCCGACCCCGTCGAGGGCGCGGGCCACTTCCTGCAGGAGGACAGGGGCGACGAGATCGCGGCACGCGTCGCGACGTGGATTCAAACCTGATTCCACCCTTCGTAGCGATCCAGTTCATGCCCGGAACGCCGATGCTCCATCCGCGATGAACCTTTCGGAAGCGATGGAGCCCCCGCTCAGCCCGCCCCCTCTCGACGCGCCGCTCGACGGCCTGCTGCGCGCGCCGGCCCCGGCGGCCGAGGCGCCCGCTCTGTCCGGGCCGCCCCCGCTCACGACGCGGCTCCTGCGGATGGGCCTCGTCACGCTCCCGCAGCTCTCGGGTGCGATGGCGCAGCAGGCGGCGACCGGCCGCCCGCTCGAGGAGCTCCTGGTGGAGATGGGCCTCGTCTCCGCCGACGATCTTGCAAAGCTCGAAGAGCCGACGGCGCCTGCGGCCGCCGTCGCGGCACCTGTACCCCCTCCCCCCGATGCGGCGGTACCCGCGGCAGCGCCGGGCGCGGCACCGGCGCTGCCGCCGGAGACCCCCGCGCTCGTCGAGGTGCCCGCACCCGCGCCCGCGCTCGCACCGGTTGCGGTCGCGCAGCACTTCGCGGTAGTTGCGGAGCTGGAGAACGGGGCGAAGCTCGACCTCGGCGTCTACGCCGACCTGCAGCACGCGCGCGACGCGGCCACGTACGCGATGCAGGCGATCCGCGACGCGGGCAGCGACTGGCCGATCCTCGGCGGACGCTACGTCCGCCCGCAGTCCGTCCTCGCGATCGAGGTCACGGCACTCCTGTAGTACGCTCGCGGCGAGGTGCTCCGCCTCCTCGCCCCGGCGCTCGTCGCGGCGCTGTTGGCGTCCACACCCGCTTGGGGCAAAACGCTCGACGGGACGCCGCGCGCCGACCGGATCGTCGGCACGCCGGCCGCGGATCTGATCCGCCCCCAGACAGGTGCCGACGCGGTCGACGCCCGCGGCGGCAACGACCGCATCGTCGCGCCGCTCGACGGCTCCGTCGACGCGATCGCGTGCGGCGCCGGCCGCGACCTCGTGCTGGCGGATCTCACCGATGCGGTCGCGCCCGACTGCGAGACCGTCGCGCGCCAGCTCTCCCGCGACGAGTCGTTCGACTTCCGCGCGCAGCACGAGACGGAGGTCGAGCCGGACAGCTTCGCGTTTGGCAGGACCGTCGTCGCGACCTACCAGGTCGGCCGCTTCGGCGGCGGCGGCGCGGCCGGGATCGGCTGGGCGAGCTCGTACGACGCGGGACGCACCTGGCGCTCGGGCGCTCTCGAGCTGGCATTCCCGGCGGTCAGCGATCCCGTCGTCGCCTACGACGCCGTCCACCGGACGTGGCTGATCTCGTTCCTCGCGCTGACGTCGAGCACCGTCGACGTGTACGTGACGCGGTCACCCGACGCGCGCGCCTGGAGCGCGCCGGTACCGGTCGCGATCGCCCCATCCGCGGACGCGGACTACGACAAGGAGTGGGTCGCCTGCGACAACGGCGGCGCGAGCGCGTTCCGCGGCCGCTGCTACGTCTCGTACCTCGAGACGGGCAGCGGCACGATCCTCACACGCGCCTCCACCGACGGCGGCGTGACGTGGAATCCCGCGGTCGGCTCGCGGGACGGCCTTCCGACGGGGACGTTCGTGAACGGCGCGATGCCCGTCGTCCGGCCGAACGGTGACCTCGTCGTCGTGTTCACGGTCTTCGGCGCGTTCGGCGACTCGAGGGGCGACTGGGTCGGCGCCGTCCGCTCGACCGACGGCGGCGCGTCGTTCGCACCCGCGCTCCGCGTCTCCGACCTCAGTCGCGAGGACCCGTTCGGGATGCGCGCCCCGCCGCTCGTCTCCGCCGATGTCGACGGTGCCGGGGCGATCCGCGTCGTCTGGGCCGACTGCCGCTTCCGAACGGAGTGCCAGGCGACCGACGTGGTGCTCGCCGTCTCGCGCGACGGCGTCAACTGGGCACCGCCCGTCCGCGTTCCGACCGGCGATCCGACCGCACGCGTCGACGCCATGCTGCCGGCGCTCGACGTCGAGGGGACGCGGAGCGCGGTCGTCTACTACACGCTCCCGCAGCCGGACGGGTGCGCGATCCTGAGCTGCCAGGGCCTCGACGCTTGGGTCGTGACCCAGACGGCAGGCCGGTGGTCGGCGCCGACGCGGGTCTCCCCGCAGGCCATGCCCCTCGGCTGGCTCGCCGACGGCGGCCTCGGCGCGATGGTCGGCGACTACGTCTCGGTGTCGTTCGCAGGTGGGAAGCCGATCCCTGTGCTCGCGCTCGCAACCGCGCCGGAGAGCGAGACGCTGCGCGAGGCGATCTTCGCGGTAAGCGGAACGTAAGCCCGGTTTTACGAATCGTTACGGAATGTTGAGCGCCTCTGAACGGCGGCGCAACGCGCCCGGGGGATAACGCACGTACCAGTTCTGATCCCAGGAGGTGCGAACTCGTATGAAGGGCAGGCTTCTCATCACGGCGCTCGTCGCGCTCTTCACGCTCACCGGCGTGGCGCTCGCGCACGACGTCAACCGCATCAAGGGCACGCCGGGCAACGACACGATCACCGGCACCGACGGGCCGGACGCGATCGCCGCGCTCGCCGGGGACGACACGGTCATCGCGCTCGCCGGCAACGACCGCGTGTGGGCCGGCGCCGGGAACGACACCGTCGAGGGCGGGGCGGGCAACGACATGCTCCGCGGCGGCCCCGGCAACGACCTCCTCCGCGGCGGTGAGGGCAACGACCTCCTCCGCGGTCGCCCGGGCGACGACGTCGTCGAGGGCGGCGAGGGCAACGACGTGGTCTGGGTCGGCGGCGGTGCGGACCGCGAGTTCGGCGGCCCCGGCAACGACAAGATGCACGCACTCGCCAACGACCACCAGGTCGACTTCATCGACTGCGGCGCCGGCGACCACGACGTCGTCTGGCTGAACGCGAACGAGCAGGATCAGGCGGTCAACTGCGAGGTCACGCGCACGGTGACCGTGACCGCCGCCCAGGCAGCCGAGGACGACAAGTAACCGAGCCAGCCGCTCAGTCTTCCTCGGTGAACGGGCCCGCTTCGGCGGGCCCGTTTTCGTTACGAGAGCAGCCCCGAGCGCCCGGCCTGCGCGACCGCGGCTGCACGCGACGACTGCGCGAGCTTGCGCAGGATGTTCGCGACGTGGCGGTGGACCGTGTGCTCGCTGAGAACGAGTGAGCTCGCGATCTCGCGGTTCGAGAGACCCGTCGCGACGAGGCGCAGTACCTCGGTCTCGCGTGTCGTCAGCGGCGAATCGCCGTTCGCCTCCGGCGGCGTGTCGCCGTGGAGGAACCCCGCGATCGCGCGCAGCGTCTCCCGCTGGTCGTCGGCCCATGGGAAGTGGGACTCGCCCTCGAGCGGGACGAAGCGCGCGTTCGGCAGCAGCGACGCGAGCTCGCGGCCGGCCGAGATGGGGACGGCACGGTCGCCGTGCCGGTGGAGGACGAGCGCCGGCACCGTGACCTCCGGGAGCAGCGGCCTGATGTCCGCGCGGAACTCGAGCTCGAGGAAGGCGGCAGCCGTCTCGGCGCTCGCCGCCCGGCGCTGGTAGGCCGCGAGCGCCTCGATGTCGCCGCCGCTCCCGCGCGGGATGAACACCGTCGCGAGCACCTGCGAGCCGAGGCCCCAGTTCGTTCGAACGAACTCGACCAGCGATCGCTTCTTCTCGTCGGGCACGTCGTTGCGCGTCGCGAACGCGCCGAAGAAGACGAGCGACCGCACGCGCTCGGGATGCTCGCGCGCGAAGTGCACGGCCGCGGGGCCCGCGCACGACGTGACGAACAGCGTCGCGGCCTCGTCGCGAAAGACGTCGAGCACCGCCGCGAGGCTGCGCGCATCCGTCTCGTACCTCGGCAGCCCGCCGAGGTCGCGCTCCGACAGCCCGACGCCGAGCCGGTCGAACAGCACGACCCGGTGGGTTCGCGCCAGCTCGCACACGAAGCTCCGGTACCGGTCGTTCGCCCAGTCCTCCTCGAGGTGGCTCACGAACCGCATCCCGAACACGAGCAGTGGGCCATGGCCCACGGTGGCGTAGGCCACCCGGCGGCCGTCCACCTGGCAGAAGCGGATGTCCTGCTCCATGGGCCATATCTTAATGGCCCGAACGGGCCATGGCGCAAAGATGGCCTGGCCCGCCGATGCGCAGCCCCTCCGCGCGAGCGACCATCAGTTCATCCGCGCGGAGGACCCGGATCGTCCGGGCGGCCGACGCGGCGGCCACTCGCACGTCTCACACTTGGGCCATGAAGGAGGTTGCAACGGACATGCACTCGAAGATCGTTCGCACCCGCGGCGGAGAGGTGACGATCCGGCCCTTGCGCTCCGGCGACACGGGGCCCGTCGCGCACGTCTTCGAGCGCCTCGGGCCGGAGTCGCGGCGCCTGCGCTTCGGCGGTGGGAAGAAGTGCCTGTCCGGGCGCGAGCTCGAGTTGCTCGCGACCGTCGACGGCCGCCGCCACGTCCTCGTCGGCTACGCCGGCGGCGAGCCGATCGGCATCGCGCGCCTCGCCCGCGACGCCGACGACCCCACGACCGCCGAGGTCGCCTTCGCCGTCGTCGACGGGTGGCAGGGGAAGGGCGTCGGCACGGTCTTGATGGAGGCGCTCGCAGGCGATGCGCGCGCAGCCGGCATCCGCCACCTCCGTGCGTCGATCGTCGCCGAGAACAAGGCGTCGCTCGCGCTGATGAAGCACGTGACGACGATCGAGCACACGACCTACGCGGGCACCCAGCTCGAGGTCGTCGGCCGCGCGGCCTAGGTAAGGATCGCGCCCTCCCAGGGTGCGAGCCGGCGGCCGGCGTGCTCCGACTCCTCGTCGGTGAGATTGACTGCGAGGTCAGTCGCGCCGCGGCGGTAGGCCCAGACGCCCTCGCGGCTCGGGACGGTCTCGTACGGCTCGAGGGCGAACGCGCGCCGGCGCTCGATCAGGTCGCGCGTGTAGTTCAGCATCGACGACGGGTCGGCGCGCTGGTCTTCGACGTTGCGCGTGGTGTCCGTCACCGGCAGCCACGGCTCGTGCCACTCCTCGCCGCTCCGCGTCCACGGGAGCGGCGTCCGGCCCGGGTCGCGGGGCGGATCGGCGATGTCGAGGATCCGGCCCGGAGGGACCTCGCCGTCCTCGAGCGCGATCTCGTCGCCCTGGAAGAGGAACGGCGTGCCGCGCAGCGTCAGCAGCAGGAAGAGCGCCGCCCGCATCTTCCGCTCGTCGCCGCCGGCCCAGCGCGTCGCGGCGCGCGAGTTGTCGTGGTTCGACACGGTGTAGGTCGGCCACGCGCCCGGCGGGAGCTCGCGCTCGATCCGCTCGACGATCGGCCGCAGCGTGCCGACCTCGAAGTCGGCCTGAAGGAAGTCGAAGTTGAATGCGAGGTCGAGCTCGTCGCCGCCGTTCCCGTAGAAGGCCGGCAGGCGCTCGACGCCGACAACCGTCTCGCCGTAGAGGATCGGCTCCGGGTCGTATTCGCGCGTCAGCTCCTTCCAGCGCCGGAACACGTCGTGCACCTCCGGTTGGTTCATCGAGCGGTCGTTCCAGTGCCCGAGGCGCTGCGCCCACTTCGGATCCCCCGGCACCGCAATGCGGTTGTCGCGCAGCTCGCGGTCCTTGACGAGCCCGTGCGCGACGTCGATCCGGAAGCCGGCGACGCCGCGCTCGAACCAGAAGCGCAGGATGCGGTCGAACTCGCCCCGCACGTCCGGGTTCCACCAGTCGAGGTCCGGTTGCCCGGGCGCGAAGAGGTGGAGGTAGTAGCGCCGCCGCGCCGCGTCGTAGCGCCACGCCGAGCCCTTGGTGAAGAACGACGTCCAGTTGTTCGGAACGTGGTCCGACCACACGTAGAACTCCGGACGCTCGGTGAACCACGAGTGCCGGTCGGAGGTGTGGTTCGGCACGAGGTCGAGGAGCACCCGGACCCCGCGCCTCCGCGCCTCCGCGATGAGCGCGTCGAGGTCGGCGAGCGTCCCCAGCTCCGGATGCACGCCGTAGTAGTCGGCGACGTCGTAGCCCCAGTCGGCGTTCGGCGACGGGAACGTCGGGCTGAGCCAGATCCCGCTGACACCCAGCCAGGCCAGGTGATCGAGGTGCTCGACGATCCCGCGCAGGTCGCCGACGCCGTCGCGGTTCGAGTCCGCGAAGGACCGCGGGTAGATCTGGTAGAGCACGCCCTCACGCCACCACGACATGAGGGCGTGTTCTACCTGCTGGTCTACCGGAGCGGCTGCGGGATCTCGATGTGGAAGCCGGGATCCCCGTCGTTCGGCTTGAAGAACGTGCGGACGCGCTTGTCCGCGAGCACGGCCTTCTCGAACGCGGCCCACTTGGCGGCGGGGATCGAGGTCGGCGCGACGTCGAAGACGTTCAGCACCTTCGGGTCGGCCGCGTGGTGCGACACGTTCGACGGGCCGAGGCCGACGATGCGCTTCGCCATCTCCTTCTGGATCTGCGACGCCGTCCTTCCGGCCGCCTTGCCGTGAACGTAGACGTCGATCACGAGATCGCCGTTCGGCCCGTAGAGCGCCTTCTGGCTCTTCACGCCCAGCGCCTCGAGGTTCGCGAACATCGCGCGCGCCTGCTCCTCGGGCGAGCGCTGCGTGCTCGAGATCAGCGCGAAGGGGATCCCCGCCTTGCGCATGATGTCCTGCAGGACGCGTTTCGAGTACGGCGTCATCGCCGCGGCCTTCGCGTTCGCCCCGAAGCTGATCGCGGCCGGCGAGGGTCTGGCCGGCTGCTTCGCCTTGGCGACGATCGGGGCGACCTTCTTCCCGGGGATGATCTTCTTCCGCGGCGGAGCCGTCCGCGCGGCGTCGCCGATGATCGCCTCGAGCCCGACCGTCGGTTGGACGGCGTGCGTCGCGAGCACGGCGCACGCGTCGTTGAACCACTTCACGAACCGGTCGCAGTGCTCCGAGGTGCCGATGGGGAACTGGCGGAGCTTCCAGCGGTTCGCGGGGCCGCTCTGGTGGATGACGCTGCCCGCGTTGTAGGCCGCGGCGACGAGCGGCGGATCG
>DASXTR010000026.1:0-2332 GCA_036505325.1 Gaiellaceae bacterium | reverse complement strand
CCCGCGTCGATCCTCGACCAGCCCGAGTACCGCGTCGAGGGCCGCGACAAGGTGACCGGCGCGGCGAAGTACGCCGCCGACGTCGTGATGCCCGGCATGCTGCACGCCGCTTACGTCACCAGCCCGTACCCGCACGCCCGCGTCGTCTCGATCGACGTCTCCGCGGCGCGATCGCTCCGCGGGGTGCGCGCGGTGCTCACCGGCGCCGACACGAAGCCCGCGCGTTTGGGACGTCGGCTTCAGGACTGGCCGGTGCTCTGCTGGGATCGCGCGCTCTTCGTCGGCGACCGCGTCGCGGCTATCGCCGCGGACACGGTCGAGATCGCCGAGGAAGCCGCGCGTCGCGTCGAGATCGAGTACGAGGAGCTGCCGGCGATCCTCGACCCTGAGGCAGCGCTGGGCACGAAGGCACCCGTCCTGCATCCAGACGCTTCGGGGTACGCGTTCCTCGGCGGCACGCGTGCGGAACGGCCGCATCCGAACGTCCAGGGGCATGCGCTCCACGCGCACGGCGACCCCGAGGCCGGGTTCCGCTCGTCGCACAGGGTCTACGAGCACGCCTTCATCGTGCCGCGGACGCACCAGGCGTACATCGAGCCGCGGGCGTCGCTCGTCTGGCTCGACGGCCAGACTGTCCGCGTGGTCAGCACCAACAAGGCCCCGTTCGCGCTGCGGCAGCACATGTCCGTCGCGCTCGGGATTCCCGAGGAGCGGATCGTCGTCGATGCGGGACACATCGGCGGCGATTTCGGCGGCAAAGGTCTATCGATCGACGAGTTCGTCCTCTATTACCTCGCCCGCGCGACCGGACGGCCGGTCCGTGCCCTCACGCGGTACGCGGACGACCTTCAGGCGACGAACACGCGGCACGCCGCGACGATCACGCTCCGCACGGGTGTCGACTCGGACGGCCGGATCGTCGCGCACACCTCGCGCGTCGTGTTCGACGGCGGCGCGTACGCCGCCGGAAAGCCGGTGGCGACGCTCATGCCGGGCGACGCGATGCTCACGCTCGCCGGGTATCGAGTCCCCGCCGCGCGGGTCGAGGCGACGACCGTCTACACGAACCAGGTGCCGGCCGGGCACGCGCGCGCGCCGGGACAGCCCCAGAACGCCTTCGCGGCAGAATCGCACATCGACCTCATCGCGCGCGACCTCGGGATCGATCCGCTCGAGTTCCGGGAGCGGAACGTCGTGCGGCACGGGGACGTCGACGTCACCGGACAACCGTGGCATGGCACGGACGGCCCCGCGCTCCTCGCGCGCCTCCGCACCGCGTCCCGCTTCGGCCAGATCGAAGGTTGGAATCACGTTCACGGCCGCGGGCACGGCGAAGGAATCGCGCTCGGGGTCCGCCACGTCGGGCGCGGCCGCGCCTCCTTGTTGCTGCGGACGCTTCCGGGCGGACGCGTCGAGCTGCGCACGGGCGTGTCCGACCAGGGCGGCGGCGCGCATACCCTCTTCCAGCGGATCGTCGCTGCCGAGCTTGGCATTCCGCTCGATCGCGTCGCCGTGAGCCGCGGCCCGACGGACGCCGTGCTCAGCGATCCGGGGGTGGGCGGTAGTCGCGTGACACCGGTCCAGGGCAGCGCCGCCCTCGACGCCGCGCGCAAGCTGAAAGCGAAGCTCGCCGAGCTCGGGCGCACGATCGACGATGCCGCCGAGATCGAAGTGACGGGAGAAGGGGCGCAGGAGACGCACGAGGCCTCGATGTACGCCTACGCCTTGCGCCTGACGGTCGACCGGGAGACGGGCTCGCTGAGGATCGACGACGCCACGCTCGTCGCCGACGTCGGCACAGTCATCAATCCCGTCGCGCTGCGCGGGCAGCTCGAAGGCGGGTTCATCTTCGGTCTGGGCCAGGCGTTGATGGAAGAGCTCCGCGTCGAGGACGGCCGCGTGGTGACCGCCAACCTGGGCGACTACAAGCTGCCGACGATCGCCGACACGCCGCGACTGCGGGTCGAGCTGATCACGGACCAGCCCGGCCCGGGCCCGTTCGGAGCGAAGTCAGTCGGCGAGCTCGCCAATCCCGCGGTCGGTGCCGCCGTCGCGAACGGCGTCCACGACGCGTGCGGCGCGCGCGTTATGAGCTTGCCGGTGACCGCCGAGAAGATCTGGGCCGAGCTGCGGAAGTGAGCGCGCTCAGCAGGCTGCGCTGAGCTTCGCGTTCGCGTGTGGCCGCCCCGACGTGCTGAACCAAACGTCGCCGTCTCTGAGAAGAGCGCCGGGAGGTGCCGCGCCCGGAAACTCTGGGATGAGGTAGACCGTCGCGCCGCTTCGCCGTACCAGCCGCCACATCACCAGGTCTCTCCCGCAGCTGGCGTTGCCG
>DASXTR010000025.1:0-17621 GCA_036505325.1 Gaiellaceae bacterium | reverse complement strand
TCGTGCGGTACCGGCCGCTGCGCCGCATCGGCCGTTGGGGCGATTCCGCCGTCGTTCCCGAGGACGAGATACGCGACAATCGGCCGGTGCCGAGCTGCTGCGTGCAGCAGAGCGACTACCGCCGCTTCTTCCGGACGAACGTCGCGCGCCGCGACGCGCGGCGGTACCGCCGGAGGGGCATCGACCGCGCCACGCGGCGGCTCGTCGACGCCGTGAAGGCGCGCGGCCTGGACGGCGCGCGGGTCCTCGAGGGCGGCGGCGGGATCGGCGCGATCCAGATCGAGCTGCTCGAGGCCGGAGCGGCGGGCGCGGTCAACGTCGAGCTCTCGTCCGCGTACGAGCAGGAGGCCGAGTCGCTGCTGCGGGAGCGCGGGCTCGAAGGCCGCGTTGAGCGGCGGCTCGGCGACTTCGTCGCGGCTGCGGACAGCTTGCCGCGCGCCGACGTCGTCGTCCTTCACCGGGCCGTCTGCTGCTATCCCGACGGCCCTGCCTTCGTCGCGGCGGCGGCTGCGCATTCGACGCGTCTGCTCGCCCTCACCGTGCCGCGCGACAACGTGCTGACACGTCTCGGCGCCCGGGCGATCAACCTCTTCCTCCGCGTTCGCGGCTGCGGGTTCCGGACGTTCGTGCACCGGATGCCCGACCTGCTCGACGCCGCGCGGGCGGAGGGGCTGCAGCCCGTGACGGTGGAGCGCGCGACGCTCGTGTGGCAGCTCGCCGTCCTCGAGCGCGCCGGCTACGACACTGTGTCGGCCGAACGCACGGACCGGCTCCTTCGCGGCGAGCGGATCCATCGCTGAGGAAGACCCGGATCCGGCACGGCATCGGGGTGGAAGAGGTGCGCGAGCTGTCGCGCCCCGGCGGCGAGCGCCGGCGTGGGTCGCGCGTAGAACGCGTTGGCGTCGACCGCGACGATCTCGGCGTCCAGGTCGGGCAGCGGCTCGCGCGCGGCCCGCTCGGCGTCGTAGCCGCACGGTGCGAGAACGACGAGCTCCGGCGCGAGCGCGCGAACGTCGGCCCACGTGATCCGGAACGAGGGCTCGCCTGGCGTGCCGAGCACACAGTCACCGCCGGCGAGCTCGACGAGCTCGGGGATCCAGTGTCCGGGCGCGTACGGCGGGTCGATCCACTCCGCGACGAAGACGCGCGGCCGCGCCCCGCCGGCGACCGCTTCCCGCACCTCGGCGAGCTCCTGCCGCATGCGGGCCGCGAGCTTCTCACCTCGTGAAGGCTCGCCGAGGGCCCCGGCGACCACGACGCAGCTCTCGGCGACGTCGTCGAGCGTCCGGGGATCGAGTGTGAGCGTCGGGACGTCGATCGCGCAGAGCTCGCCGGCCGAGACCGCGCAAACGGCGCACAGGTCCTGCGTGAGGACGAGATCGGGCGCGAGCGAGCGCAGCAGCGCCTCGTCGACGGCGTACAGCGAGCGTCCGGCGGCCACGGCATCGCGGACGGCGTCGTCCACCGCATGGGAGTCCAGGCTCGACAGGTCGAGGCGGGCGGCCGAGACGACGGGAAGCTCCGCGACGCCCGTCGGCCGGTCGCACTCCTCCGACCGGCCGACGAGGAGCCCGGCGAGGCCGAGCTCGCCGACGATCTCGGTGGCGCTCGGCAGGAGCGAGACGACGCGCACCCCCCGAGCGTAGATGCTCGCCCGGCCGGGCGAAGCCGCCCCGGTACAGTAGGCCCATGGCCGTCCAGGCCCAGCCGAAGCTCGACGCACGCAAGCTGCGGGCCGATTTCCCGATCTTCGAGCAGACCTTCCACGGGCGCCCGCTCGCGTATCTCGACTCGGCCGCCAGCGCGCAGAAGCCGCGGCAGGTCCTCGAGGCGATGAACCACTTCTACGAGACGTCGTACGCGAACGTCCACCGCGGTGTCTACGAGCTCGCGGAGCGCGCGACCGCTGCGCTGGAGGGGGCGCGCGAGCGCACCCGCGCATTCGTGAACGCACCCGACGCGCGCGAGATCATCTTCCTCCGCAACGCAACCGAGGCGATCAACCTCGTGGCGTACTCGTGGGGGATGAACAACCTCGGCCCGGGCGACACCGTTCTCGTCACCGAGCTCGAGCATCATTCGAACTGGGTGCCGTGGCAGTACGTCGCGAACCGGGTCGGCGCCGAGTTCCGGATGATCCGGCTCGACGAGCACGGCGAGCTGCGGCTCGACGAGCTGGACGAGTTCGAGAACGTGAAGCTCGTCGCGTCCGGGCTCGTGTCGAACTCGCTCGGCACGATCAACGACGTCTCGCGGCTCGCCGCGTGGGCGCACGAGCGCGGAGCGATCTACGTCTGCGACGGGGCGCAGGCGGCGCCGCACATGAAGGTCGACGTGCAGGCGCTCGGCTGCGACTTCTTCGCCGTCTCGGGCCACAAGCTGTGCGGGCCGAGCTCGATCGGCTTCCTCTGGGGCCGCGCGGAGCTGCTCCAGGCGATGGAGCCGTTCCTGCTCGGCGGCCACATGATCCGCAAGGTGCGCGTCGAGGAGACGACCTGGGGCGAGCTGCCGCACAAGTTCGAGGCCGGCACCGCGCCGATGGCCGAGGCTGTCGGCCTCGCGGCCGCGATCGACTACCTCGAGGCCGTCGGGTTCGACGCGATCCACGTGCACGAGCAGGAGCTCGTCGCCTACACGCTCGAGAAGCTCGGCGAGATCCCGGGCGTGACGCTCTACGGGCCGCCCCCCGACCGACGCGCCGGCATCGTCAGCTTCAACCTCGAGGGCGTGCACCCGCACGACGTCGCGCAGGTGCTCGACATGGACGCAGTCGCGATCCGCGCCGGCCACCACTGCTGCCAGCCGCTGATGACGAAGCTCGGCGTCGCGGCGACGAACCGCGCGAGCTTCTACCTCTACACGGTGCCGGAGGAGATCGACCGCCTCGCCGCGGGCGTCGCGCGGGCTAGGGAGCTCTTTGCGTGAGCGAGTTCGATCAGCTGTATCGCGAGGTCATTCTCGATCACTACAAGAACCCGCGTGGACACGGCCTGCTCGCCGACGCGGACGCCCAGGCGGAGGGGCAGAACCCGCTCTGCGGCGACGAGATCACCGTGTCGGTGAAGTTCGGCGCCGACGGCGAGACGATCGAGGACGTCGGCTTCGAGGGCCGCGGCTGCGCGATCTCGCAGGCGGCGACGTCGATGCTGACGGAGATCGTGCGCGGCCGGAAGGCGGCGGACGTCGCGGAGCTGCCGAGGGAGGAGTTGCTCGACGAGATCGGGATCCCGCTCACGCCGGTGCGGCTGAAGTGCGCGATCCTCGGCCTCGGTGTCCTGAAGGTTGCGTTGCACCGTGCCAAGGGGACCCCGCTGCCGGACGAGTGGCAGGGCCTTGATTTCGGCTGAGCTCGACGTCGCCCCGCTGTCGGAGTTCCCGCCGGGCTCGGTGAAGATCGTGCACGCCGGCGAGGTCTGGGTCGGCGTCTACAACTGCGGCGGTGAGCTCTACGCGATCGAGGACCGGTGCTCGCACGACGACGGGCCGCTCTGCGAGGGCGACTGGGAGCCGGAGGACTGCCGGGTGATCTGCCCGCGGCACGACTCGGCGTTCGACCTCGCCACCGGGCGGCCGCTCTCCCTCCCGGCGTATGAGCCGGTGCAGACCTACCCGGTGCGCGTCGATGAGGACGGAATCGTCAAGGTGACGGTCGCCTGAAGCGCTGCTGGGACACGTCCGACGAGCTGTACCAGCGCTACCACGACGAGGAGTGGGGCAGGCCTGTGGTCGACGAGCGCGGGATCTACGAACGGCTCTGCCTCGAGGGGTTCCAGTCGGGCCTCTCGTGGCTGACGATCCTGCGCAAGCGCGGCAACTTCCGGCGTTCGTTCGCCGGCTTCGACCCGCAGCGCGTCGCGCGCTTCGGCAAGCGCGACGTCGAGCGGCTGCTCGCCGATCCGGGCATCGTCCGCCATCGCGGGAAGATCGAGGCGGCGATCGCAAACGCTCGCGCGACGCTCGCACTACGTGAGGCGGGCACACCGCTCCACGAGCTCGTCTGGGCGCACGCGCCGCCGGAGCGCGACGCGCCGCGGTCGTGGGAGAACTGGCCGTCCACGACGCCCGAGTCGACGGCGCTCTCGAAGCTGCTCAAGCGCACGGGATTCCGCTTCGTCGGGCCGACGACGGTCTATGCCGCCATGCAGGCGTGCGGCGTGGTCAACGACCACCTCGCGGACTGCTGGGTCCGGCAGGCGGTTGAAGCCGAGCGCGAATCCGTCGCGGTACGACCCGCGTAGGATCGGCGCGTGCTCGACGACCGCGTCCGCGCCGTGCTGCGCCGCCTCGAGGAGGAGGATGCGCGCGATCGCGAGGCCGGGTTGCCGCGCGAGCAGCTCTCCCGTGCGGTCGAGCCGACGACGGGCGCGTTCCTCTACGCGCTCTGCGCGCCGCAGACGGACTGCGAGGTGCTGGAGATCGGCGGCTCGCGCGGCTACTCGACGATCTGGCTCGGAGCCGCGGTGCGCATCCTCGGCGGCCGGGTCCTCTCGCTCGAGGTCGACCCGGAGCGGGCCGCCCGGGCGCGCGCCAACATCGAGGCCGCGGCCCTCGACGAGTGGGTCGACGTCATCGAGGGCGACGCGCGGGAGACCGTCCCGGCGCTGAACGACGTCTTCGACGTGGTCTTCCTCGACGCCGAGAAGGAGCTCTACGAGGAGCTCTTCCAGGCGGCCCGACGGAAGATCCAGACGGGCGCGCTCGTCGTCGCCGACAACGTCCTCTCGCACGTCGAGACCCTCGGCGCGTACTCGGCGGCGCGCCACGCGGACCGTACCTGCGTCAGCGTCACCGTCCCGCTCGACCGTGGCCTGGAGCTCACGTCCGTCTTGACCGATCCGCTAGGCTAGGTCTACCGCGGAAAGGAGGTGGTCCGGTAGTGGAGATTTCCAGTACGGGCAGTGGAGGTACCAGCTCGTAGAGGTGTGTCCCCGGGACCTGACGGGGAAATCGCCTAGCCAGCGTGGGGGACTCGCGTTACGCGCCGCCTAACGGCCGGAAGCGCCTCTACGAAGACCCAGCTGGTAACCGGATCGAGGGCCGCCTTCGGGCGGCCCTCGTCTGTTTTCGGGGGCGATACTGGCGCGGTGAGCGTGATCGAGACACCCTCGGCGGCCGCCGACGGCGCCGAGCGGGTCGCCTGGACCCGGTCGAACATGCCGCTCCTCGCCGCCCTGCGGGAGGAGTTCGCGCGCGAGCGCCCGCTCGAGGAGCACCGGCTCGGGATGTGCCTGCACGTCGAGCCCAAGACGGCGGTGCTGGTCGAGGTGCTCGTCGCCGGCGGCTGTGCGGTCACGATCACCGGCAGCCCTGCGACGACCGACGACGGGACGGCGGCTGCGCTCGACGCGGACGGGGTCACCGTCTACGCCCGCGCCGCCGACGACGCCCGCGATCATGCCGTGCACATCGGACGCGTGCTCGACTCGGGGCCGGACTGCCTCCTCGACAACGGCGCCGATCTCATTGCCGGCGCGGTCGCGCGCGGGCTCGACGTCGACTTCGCCACCGAGGAGACGACCTCCGGCGCGAACCGCCTCAAGGAGGAGTTTGCCGGCGAGGTGCCGTTCCCGGTCGTCGTGATCGACGACAGCCCGCTCAAGAGGCTGATCGAGAACACGTACGGCGTCGGCCCGACGGTCGTCGAGGGGTTCATGCGGCTCACGAACTGCCTCGTCCCCGCGACGACGTTCGCCGTCGTCGGCTACGGCGCATGCGGCCGTGGCGTCGCCCGCGCGCTGCGCGCCGACGGCGCGACGGTCATCGCCGTCGAGGTCGACCCCGTGCGTGCGCTCGAGGCCGCGTTCGAGGGCATGCGCGTCCTCAGCCTCGACCGCGCGCTCGCCGAGGCCGACGTCGTGATCACGGTCACCGGCAGGACGGGCATCGTCGGGCCGCGCGAGCTCCGGCTGATGCGAGACGGGGCGATCCTCGCGAACGCGGGCCACTTCTCCGAGCTCGTCGTCGACGGCCTGCCCCGGCGACGCGTCGCCCCGGGAGTCGAGGAGCTGACGGTCGGAGCGAGGACGCTCCGCCTCCTCGGCCGCGGCGAGATGCTGAACCTCACCGGCGCGACCGGCAACCAGATCCAGGTGATGGACCTCGGCTTCGCGCTGCAGGCGCACTCGCTCCGCGCGCTCGCGCGCGACCCGGCGGCGTTCGCGCCGGGCCCGCAGCCGGTTCCGCGTGAGATCGACGAGGCCGTCGGACGCGCGATGCTTGCTTCGCTTCCTGCGACGCGCTAGCGCGCGCTCACGGCTTCACGCGCCAGACGTCGCTGCCCTTCCAGCTCGGAATCCACGCCTCGCCGTCGATTTCGGTGACGACGAACGGGCCCGCGCCGACCTTCAACGTCTCGCGAACCGTGCCCGAGCCGGGATCGACGATCGAGACGGTCCCGTCCCGGACGTTCGGCACCCAGACGTCGCCGTCGACGATCGCGGGGTCGCCCGGGCCGTTGCCGACCTTGACCGTCGCCGTCACCGCGTTCGTCGCCGGGTCGATGCTCGAGACGTGGCCGTCGCCCTGCGCGATCCAGACGGCCGTGTCGGTCGCGGCGGTCCACGAGGCGCCTTCGAGCGTGATCCGCTTCACGATCCTGTTCGTGCGCGGGTCGACGCGCACGACCCTGTTGTCCTGGGGCTCCGCGACCCAGAGCGAGCCGAACGCCGCGACGACGCCGGCCGGAGCCGTGCCGGTGCGGATCTTCCGAACGACCCGGTTCTTGCGCGGGTCGATGCGCTCGAGCGTGCCGCCGACGGCGCTCGTCGCCCAGGCGGCGCCGAACGCGAAGGTCGCGTCGTACGGCTGCGAGCCCACGCGAATCACGGCCGTGCGCCTGCCCGTCTTCACGGACACGCGGCTGACGGTCGCGCTCGACGTGTCCTCGATCCACAGCGAGCCGGCGCCGAAGCCCGTCCCGCACGCACCGTGGCCGACCTTCGTGCGCCCGACGACCTTGTTCGTCGCCGGGTCGATGCGCAGGACCGCGCCGCCGGCGAAGAGGCTGACCCAGACCCAGTCGGCGCCCTTGAACGCGGCGCACGGCTGCGTCCCACGCGGGACGGGGATCCGGGCGACGACCTCGGGGGCCTTCGCGGCCCCGCAAGCGGCGGCTGCGAAGACTCCGGCGCAGAACGTGCCGGCGAGCAACGCGCGCATGCGCGGAAACTAGTACGGCTCCGTACTAAAATGCTCCGGATCCGTATTAACGCTCGATTAACGCATCGGAGAGCGCGACGTCGAGACGGCGCAGGGCGTCGCGGACTTCTTCAGCCGGAACGACGAGGGAGCTCTCGATCGCTGCGGTGGCGCGGCGGAGCGCCGGCCAGCCGGCGTGCCACAGACGATCGCCCGAAGCCGTCAGCTCGAGCAGCCTAGAGCGGCCGTCGTCGGGGTCGGCGCGCCGCCGGACATGCCGCCGCCGCTCGAGCCTGCGCACGACGTCGGACATGGTCGTCGGAGGCGTCCCGAGCATCGATGCGAGCTCGGTCAGGCGGATCGGTCCGAAGGCGCCGATCGCGCTCAGCGTTGCGTAGTCGTCGAGCGGCACCCCGTCGCGGTCGAACTCCCGCTGCACCAGCGCGCCCATGCGCGCGTGTACCGAGTAGATCTCGAGCAGGAACGAGACGCGCTGCGGCGGCGCGGCCCTACGCCGCGCGCCGGATCTGCTCATCGAGCGACACGAGCGGGAGCTGGAAGGTGTCGACGGCGTCCGTCGAGCCGACGACGTTGTCCTCCGCCTGGAGCATCGCGATCTGGTCGACCGAGAGCGGCGCCCCGGGCAGGCGCTCCGTCAGGCGCGCGCCCGCCCGCGCGACGGTCCACGGCACGTGCACGAGCCGCCGCCGCTTCCCCAGCACGTGCGCGATCCGGAGATAGAGCTCGTTCCAGGTCAGGACGTCGGGGCCGCCGATCTCGAAGGTCCGGTTCGCGGCCTGCGGGAGGTCGATCGCCTTCGAGTAGTAGGCGGCGACGTCCTCGACCCAGATCGGCTGCGACTTCTGCAGGCCCGGGCCGATCACGGTCACCACCGGCGAGAGCTTCACCTGTCGGATGAAGGTCGGCAACGCGCCGCCGTCGCGGCCGAAGATGAAGCTCGGCCGGAAGATGACGTACTCGCGGCCCGACGCCTTCAGGTCCTGCTCCATCTGCCACTTCGCGCCGAAGTACGGGACGACGTCCTTCGTCGTCTCGCTCGTGCCGAGTGCGCTCATCAGGACGATCCGTTCGACGCGCTCCTCGTTCGCCGCCGCGAGGACGTTGCGGAATCCCTCCGTCATGACGCGGTGGAAGTCCTGCGGGCGGCCGCGGATGATCGCGACCAGGTGCACGACGTGCGTGCATCCCTTCATCGCGGCACGGATGCTCGCGGGGTCCGTGACGTCGCCCGGCGCGAGCTCGGCGCCCCAGCTCGCGAGCTGCGATTCGTGCTTCGGGTTGCGCACCAGCACGCGGACGTTGCGGTCCTGGGCGCGCAGCGCGTGAACGATCTTCGGCCCGACGAAGCCCGTTCCGCCCGTGACGAAGACCCTCAGCGCGTCGCCTCCGACGTGAAGTTTTGCCAGTACCGGCTCGGCGTCGGCCCGCGCTGGCCCTGGTACTTCGAGCCGAGCGAGCCGCTGCCGTACGGCGTCGAGGTCGGCTCCGAGAGCTGCATGAACGACAGCTGGCCGATCTTCATCGCGTAGTAGATCGTGATCGGGAGGTTGGCGACGTTGGAGAGCTCGAGCGTCACGTGCCCGTCGAAGCCGGGGTCGATGAAGCCGGCGGTCGAGTGGATCAGCAGGCCGAGGCGGCCGAGCGAGCTCTTGCCCTCGAGGCGTGCGACGAGGTCGTCGGGGAGACGCACGCGCTCGAGCGTCGAGCCGAGGACGAACTCTCCGGGATGGAGGATGAACGGCTGCTCGTCGTCGATCTCGACCTGCTCGGTCAGATCCTCCTGCTCGCGCTTGACGTCGATGTGCGGATAGCGGTTGTTGCGGAAGACGCGGAAGTAGCGGTCGACGCGTACGTCGAGGCTCGACGGCTGCAGGAGCGCAGCGTCATACGGATCGATCTCGATCCGCCCTTCGTCGATCTGCCTTCCGATGGTGCGGTCGGAGAGAACCACGCGGTGATTCTTCCATCAGCGCGTCGGCCAGCGCCCGGAGTCCCTTCAGAAACGCCTCGCGCTCGTTGGCGTCGAGCGCGTCGAGCGCTGCGCGGAGCGGAGCCTCGCGGCGGTCGAGCCACGCCCGGACGCCCTTCTCGGTCAGGGCGTTGAGGTCGACGACCGTGCGGCGCTTGTCCTCGATCGCCTCCCGGCGGTGGACGAGGTTGTGGTCCTCGAGCTCGCGCGCGAGCCGGCTGGCGGCCGGGAGCGAGAGCCCGAGCTCGTCGGCGAGCTCGCCGACCGTGCGCTCGCCCTCGGTGCCGACATGAACGAGCAGGCCGATGTGCCGCGGCCCAAGCGGCGGGCCGCCCGCCTGGAAGAGCGGCTCGAGCTCCGCGGGCGCCCGGCGCCGCCGCCAGAGGCCGCGGAGCACGTGGCGGAGCAGCCGGCGCAGCTCCTGGACCTGCGGATCCCGACGCGGCATTGGTTCCGGAGTGTAAACAGTTATCATCCGGTAACTATTATCGAACGATAACTGTTGCGAAGTGGTAACCAACGGCAGCGAGACGAGCGGAAGGAGGAAGGAGGTGAACGACGCAATGTGTGGACACGGTCATCGCGGACACGGCCACGGCGGGCGGCACGGCTTCCGCGGCTTCGGTCGCGGCGGGTTCCCCAACCGCGAGCAGTGGCTCGACCGCCTGCAGGCCTACCAGGAGCAGCTCGAGGAGGAGCTCCGGAACGTCCAGGAGCTGATCGAGCGCCTGGGCCCCGGCACCCCGCAGCAGACGGCGAATCTCTAGAAGCCGACTGTCCCTTCCGGCCATGTCAGCACTCCGGAGTGCTGACATGGCTCCCGGGGACATGCACTACCGACGCGGAACGACCGTGAGTACCTTCGACGACGCGGTGCTTCCGGAGAGGTTGCGGGCGATCGCGACGACCTCGACGCGCTCGCCGCGTTCGAAGCTCCGCGGATCGAGGAAGGCGCGGAACGGCGGCGAGTCGTCGACGGCGAGCCGCGTCCAGTTACCGCCCTTCCGACGGGTCGCGAACGCCACGGTCACCGGCGCGCGGCCGCCGACGCGCGCGCGCAGGCGCTTCAGCTCCGTGAGGTCGTCGTCGCCGAATCCGAGGCGCGGCGTCGGCGGCTCGGCGTCCAGGACGCGCTTGTCGGCCGCGAGCACCGTGGCGCCCAGCGGCGGAACGGTCAGCGTGAGCCGTGTGCCCTCGCTCACGGGCGGGTTGCCGAGCGACGTCGCCCATGTCGTGTTCCGCGTGAGCGGCCTGACCGTCACGCGTCGCGGTGACGTCGTGTTGTTGAACGCCACGACGACCTCACGGCGCGCGCCCAGATCAACGCGGCTGACCACGAGCGTTCCCTCACGGGCGAGCAGCACGTTCGTCGTTCCGTCCGACAGCGCGGGGAGAACCGCTCGGAGGTCGGCGAGCCGCCGCAGCTGCGCGCGGATCGCCGCGCCGTTGAGCCGCTGCTCGGTCTTCCACTCGGGCACCTGCGCCTCGATGAATAGATCCTGTCGCGCGGCCTTGTCGCCGCCGACTCCCATCAGCCCGGCCTCGTCCCCGTAGTAGACGACCGGGGCGCCCCGCAGCAGGTACAGCAGGTCGTAGCCGAGGAGCACGCGCCGCAGCAGCTCGTCGCCGCGCGCACCGCCCTTGGCCGCGATCTGCATCGCGGCGCGGCCCATGTCGTGGTTGCCGAGGAACGTGGGCGGAGTCACGGCGACCCCGGCAGGAGTGCGGTAGTAGTCGTCGTCCTCGAACCGGTGCCGGAGGCCGAGCGCGCTCGCGTCCCCGCCCGCGTACGCCGCCGCGACCGCCTGCAACGGAAAGTCGAGCACGTTCGGGAGGCCGCGGTCGCGCACGAACGTCGACACGACCGTCGAATCGCTGTCGAAGATCTCGCCGAAGATCTGGAAGTCGCGCACACCCGCCTCGCGCGCGGCCGCACGGATCTTCGGCACCCACACGTGGAAGAACGCCCTGTCGACGTGGCGCGCGGTGTCGACCCGGAACCCGTCGACCTTGTAGCGGCGGATCCAGTCGCCGTAGATCTCGGCGAGCCCGTTCACGACGCGCGGCTGCTCGGTGAAGAGATCGTCGAGTCCGAAGAAGTCGCCCTGTTCGTAGCACCGCTCGTCGCAGGACTCGAAGTCGATGTCGCCGCGGTCGTGGTAGGCCGTGACGTCGTTCAGCCATTCCGGCTGCTTCAGGTGCGCGTCCTCGTCGAGCAGCAGCGGCGAGTGCGGCATGTCGCCGGCCTTCAGGCACGGGAAGGTCTTGCCGCCGGCGTATCGCACCGGGTCGAACCTGCGGCCCGTGCAGTCGCGGTACGGCGCGTCGGAGTAGCCGCTGCCGATGAAGATCACGTCGGCCGTGTGGTTGACGACGACGTCGAGGTAGACCTTCAGTCCGAGGCGGTGCGCCGCGGCGGCGAACGCAGCGAAGTCCCGTTCGGTTCCCAGGTGAGGATCGACGGTCGTGAAGTCGACGCCCCAGTAGCCATGGTAGGCGGCGCTCCCCGTCTGCACGGCCTTCTGCTTCACGACCGGCGTGATCCAGAGCGCGGTGAAGCCGAGATCTTTGATCCGCGGCAGGCCCGCCGTCAGCCCTTTCAGGTCGCCGCCGTGGTAGTAGCCGGCGTCGGTCGGGTCGAACCCCGTTCGCTCGCGGGAGCCGGTGAGCCCGCCGCGGTCGTTCGACGGGTCGCCGTTCGCGTACCGGTCGGTGAGGACGAAGTAGATGCGCTGCGACGCGAGCGACGTCGTCGCGGGCGGCCTGGCCAGGCGAGCGAGCTCCTCCCCCGACGGGGCGCCGCTGCCTCCGCCGCAACCGGCGGCTGCGGCAAGAACTGCCGCGGCGACCGCGCTAGCGCAGAGGCGCACCCGTCCCTTCGTCGAAGAAGTGCACCTTCGACACGTCGACGGCGACCGGCACCTCTTCGTTGATCGTCAGGTGCACGTCCGGCGGGAACTCCGCGACGAGGTTCGGCCGCGATCCGATCACGCTCCCTTCGTGCTCGTCCGCCGCGGCGAGGGTCTCGTCGACGACGACCGCGTCGCTCTTGATCGCGCGGTTGTCGACCTTGAAGTACGCCATGTTCTGTGACCCGAGCGCCTCGACCAGCTCGACGCGCGCCGTGAACGTCGGCAGGTCGCTGCGCTCGCGGGACGGGTGCATCGCCTGGCTGCGGATGCCCGCGACCACGGAGCGTCCGCCGTATTCGCGCAGGCGAGGGTAGGTCTTCAGCGCCGCGTCCGGCACCGGCAGGGTCGCGCCGCCGACCGTGATCGAGATCGAGCCGTTCTCCGCCGTGACCGGGACGTCTAGGAGGTTCATCGGCGGCGTGCCGATGAAGCCGGCGACGAAGAGGTTCTCCGGGTGGTCGTACAGCCGCTGCGGCGTGTCGACCTGCTGCAGGACGCCGCGGCTCATCACGGCGACGCGGTCGCCCATCGTCATCGCCTCGACCTGGTCGTGCGTCACGTAGACCGTCGTCGTCTCGAGCTCGTGCTGCAGCTTCGCGATGTCCGCGCGCATCTGGACGCGCAGCTTCGCGTCGAGGTTCGAGAGCGGCTCGTCCATCAGGAAGACCTGCGGCTGGCGCACGATCGCGCGGCCCATCGCGACGCGCTGCCGCTGGCCGCCCGAGAGCTGCTTCGGGCGGCGGTCGAGGTAGTCCGTCAGGTCGAGCATCCGCGCCGCCCACGCGACGCGCTCGTTGATCACGCTCTTCGGCGCCTTCCGCAGCCGGAGCCCGAAGGCGATGTTCTCGGCCACGGACAGGTGCGGGTACAGCGCGTAGTTCTGGAAGACCATCGCGATGTCGCGCTCCTTCGGGTTCAGGTCGTTGACGACCCGGCCGCCGATCGAGAGCGTGCCGTCGGAGATGTCCTCGAGGCCCGCGACCATGCGCAGCGCCGTCGTCTTGCCGCATCCCGACGGGCCCACGAGGACGAGAAATTCGCCGTCGTAGATGTCGAGCGACAGGTCCTTCACGGCGTGGAAACCGTTCTCGTAGACCTTGTCGACGTCCTTGAACTGAACGTCAGCCATTTCCGAGCCTCCAGACGTGGAACGAGGGGCCGTCGGCGGGGAGCACGCCGTCGCGGGCGTCTTCGCCGTAGAGCGTGTCGAGCGAGCGGAACGGGGTCGAGATGGGCGTGTGCGGCGCACGCGCCGCGAGCACGAGGAGACGTTCGGCGCGCGACTCGCGCAAGTACGCGATCGCGTCGGGGCCGACGTGCGCGTACCGGATGCCGCCGCGCGCCAGCGCGTCGCTCGAGCGGCGCAGCGTGGCGAGCCGACGCACCTGCTCGAAGAAGTCCTCGTCCCAGGTCGCGCCCCACGGCATCGTGCGGCGGCCGTCCTCGCCCCAGCGCCCCTCGAGGCCGAGCTCGTCTCCCGCGTAGACCAGCGGGACGCCCGGCGTCGTCATCTGCAGGCCGACGCCGACGAGGTGCCGCGCGGCATCGCCCGCGACGGTGCGGAAGCGGGGCGTGTCGTGGCTGTCGAGGAGCGTCCACGAGTGCGCAACGGCGCTCCACGGTACGCCCGCGCGGAACTGCCGCATCACCGCGACCGCCTCGGCGCCGGAGTAGCGCGGAGCCGGCGCGGACGTGAAGACGTCCTCGACGATCTCGTCTCCGCGCAGCCACCACCACGTCGGCCGCAGGAAGCCCGCGTAGTTCATGACGCCGTGCCAGCCGTGGCCGTCGAGGTCGGCGCGGTAGTCGTGGCCGTGCTCAGCGACTAGGAGCCCGTGCTCGACGGCCGCGCGCACCAGCCGCGCGACCTCGGCGTTCAGGTCGACGTCGCGGTAGCGCCCGGTCATGTTCGCGACGTCGATCCGCCAGCCGTCGAGACCCTCGTGGAGCCAGTGGCGCAACGCGCCGGTCATCCGTGCGCGCAGCACGGTCGAGCGCCAGTCGAGCTTCGGCAGCGATCGAACACCGAGCCACGCCGCGTAGCCGTGTGGCAGAGACTCGTCGAAGTAGTAGAAGCCGCGCTCGTCCGAGTCCGCGTCGGCGAGCGCGGCTTCGAACCAGTCGTGCCGGACGCCGGTGTGGTTCGTCGTGAGGTCGCCGACGATGCGCATGCCGCGCACGTGCGCGGCGCGTGCGAGCGAGCGCAGCGCCTCGTCTCCGCCGAGCAGGGGATCGACCTCGTCGAAAGAAGACGCGTCGTAGCGGTGCGTCGACCCGGCCGGGAAGAACGGCGTCAGGTAGATGACGTTCGCGCCCACCCGCTCGACGTGGTCGAGGTGCTCCTCGATGCCGCGCAGGTCGCCGCCGTACCACTCGTACGGCGTGTCCCGCCCGCGCCCGGTCGGCAACGTGCCCCAGTCGCGTTCGACGACCCAATCGGGCTTGTGACAACTTGTCACTTGGCCCGAGCGCGCGAACCGGTCGGGGAAGATCTCGTAGACGACCGACGTGAGGTGCCAGTCCGGGCCGGTGGCGCCGACGGTGAGCACGAAGTCGTCGGCGCTCGGCACCTCGTGCGGGGAGAGGCCCACGCCGTTCAGCCACGCGTAGCCGGCGTCGCCGCCGGTGAGCAGCCAGCGGTAGCGCACGGTCGGGTTCCAGACCGGAAGCTTCGCGCGCCACCACGTCTCCGACCCGGACTCCTCGTCGACGACCGCGCGGACGTTCGTCGGCTCGCCGTCGCGGGTGAAGCGGAGCAGCACCTCGTCGGCGGTGCCGCGCGGCATGCGCATGCGCACGACCGCGTCGCCCCCGAGCTCGTCCGGACGCTCCAGCACGCACAGGTCCGAGCCGTCGTGGTGCGGCTCGGCCAGCAGCGTCGCGGCGGCCGTGCCGCGCAGCTCCGCCACGCTCATCCCTTGACGGCGCCCGACGTGAGGCCGCTCACGATCCACCGCTGGAGGAAACTGAAGAGGAGCGTCGCGGGAATCGCGGCGAGCAGCGCTCCGGCGGCGAACGGACCCCAGCGCTGGCCGTACTGCTGGTCGATGAACCCACGCATGCCGACGGGCAGCGTGAAATGGTCTTGCGTCTGCAGGAGCGACGAGGCGAGCACGAACTCGCCGAACGTCGTCACGAACGAGATCAGCGCCACGACGGCCAGCACCGGCGCCGCGAGCGGGAGCACGACGCCCCAGAAGATCTGCGCCGGCGTCGCGCCGTCCACGCGTGCAGACTCGTCGAGCTCAGCCGGGATCGTGTCGAAGAAGCCCTTCATCAGCCACGCGTTGACACCCATCGCGCCGCCGAGGTAGACGACGATGAGGCCGGTCAGGCTGTTCAGGCCGAGGACGGGGAACACGTCGCCCATGTGCAACACGATCAGGTAGATCGCGACGAAGGCGAGGAATTGCGGGAACATCTGGATGAGCAGCAGCGACATCATCCCCATCCGCCGGCCCTTGAAGCGAAAGCGGCTGAATGCGTAGGCCGCGAGTGCGCCCAGCATCACGGTCAGGATCGCGGCGACGCCCGCGATGACCAGCGAGTTCGCGATCCAGCGCAGGAACGGCGCGTCGACGTAACCCTCGGAGCTGCGGTCCTTGACCGTGTTCCCGACGATGTCCTTGAAGTTCTGGACCGTCGGGTGCGTCGGCCACAGCGACGTCCCCGAGATCGAGTCGTCCGCGTTGAAGGCGGCTGACGTGACGAACACGACGGGGAACAGCGCGAACCCGATCGCCAGCAGGCCGACGACGTGGCGCCACCACGTGTCCTTGACCTTCGGGCGCGGCGGTGCCGGCGCCTCTTGAACGCGCGGCTGCGCGAGCGCGCCGACCGTTGACTCTGCAGTGGTCATGCCATGGTCTCCAGACTCTTCGTGCGCCAGAACGAGACGCCGGAGATCGACGCGACGATGAGGAAGATGATCATCGAGACCGCGCAGGCGAGGCCGAAGTCCGAGCCCTTCCCCGTCGCGATCGCCAGCTTGTACGTGTAGCTGATCAGGATGTCGGTCGCGCCTGCGATCGAGGAGTTCTCGAGCGCTGGACCGCCGCCGGTCAGCAGGTAGATGCTTCCGAAATTGTTGAAGTTGAACGCGAACGACGCGATCAGGAGCGGCGCCGTCGCGACGAGCAACAGCGGCAGCGTCACACGCCTGAAGACCTGCCAGGCGCCGCCGCCGTCGACGCGCGCGGCCTCGACGAGCTCATCGGGTATGGACTGGAGCGCGCCCATCGAGACGAGGAAGAAGTACGGAAACGACAGCCAGACGCTGACGATGATCACCGCGACCTTCGCCCAGTTCGGGTCGAAGAGCCACGGGATCGAGAGGTGGAACGTCCGGTTGACGACGCCGAACTGGTCGTTCAGAAGGCCCTGCCACACGAGCAGCGAGAGGAAGGCGGGGATCGCGTACGGGATCACGAAGATCGACCTGTACGTGCGCTGGAAGCGCAGCCCCGGCTTGTCGAGCGTGATCGCAAGGAAGAGCCCGAGCGCGAACGAGAGCAGTACCGTCAGGGTCGCGAACGCGAACGTCCAGATGAAGACCTGCAGGAACGGGCCGCGGATGAGCGGGTCGCTGACGATGCGGTCGAAGTTCGCGAAGCCGATACCGGTCTTCCAGCCCGGCTCGAGCTCGTTCTTCTCGTCGTTCACCGCGACGAACGAGCCCTTGTGGTTGTCCCTGAAGACGACGCCGTCCTCGATGCGGACGAACTCGTCCTTCGCCTTGGCGTAACGCAGCGTCGGCTGCAGCTCGACGGCGACGTCGATTCCCTGTGGGCGGATCGCGCTGTCGCCCTTCGTCGGCACGGTGAAGCTCCGCAGTTGCGCGTCGAGTGCGAAGAGCTCTGCGCCCTGTACGAGCTTGTAGCCCTTCGCACCCCTGATGGGCCCGCCCGGCTCGGCCTTCACATCGGACGTGGCGAGCGCCTCGAGGCCGTTCTTGTCGCCGGCGTAGAACTTCCCGTTCGCGTCGTCGCGCAGGAGGAGGACGAGCTTGCCATCCGCGTTCCGCGCCGGCGCCATCGTGTACTGCTTGCCGTTCGGCGGCGGCTCCAGCGAGTTGATCTTGATCCCTGCGATCGCGTCGGCCTTCGAAGCGATGTGGCCGGTCGAGTAGTTCGTGAACGCGACGCTGACCGTGTAGAAGATCGGGATCACCTGGAACCCGACCAGGAAGAACGTCCCGGGGATCAAGAACTTCGCGGGTACGCTCCAGCTGCGCGGTACGAGGTAGAAGAAGTCGATCGCCGCCGTGGCAAACAGGAGCGCCGCGAGCGCGATCCAGAGGCCCTCGTCGATCAGGACGTACGCCGCCCAGGCTGCGAGCGCGTTCGTCACTGCGAGCAGGACGATCTTCACCGCCTGTCCGGGTGCGCCGGAGAACGCGGCGATGACGCGGGCGAGCACCCCGGGCTTGAAGACGGGCGCCGGGGCGGGGGCTGACGGGGCGGTGGTCGTGCTCACGGGGCTTCTGGGGAGACGGAGCGGGCGCCCCCGAGGGCGCCCGCTCGCGTTACGTTCGTCAGCCGATCTTGTCGGCGATGTTGCGGGCCGCGGTGCGGAAGGCGACT
>DASXTR010000024.1:0-23337 GCA_036505325.1 Gaiellaceae bacterium | reverse complement strand
CGGCGCACCTCGGTCAGGCCGATCATCACGTTGCCGAGCGCGGTCATGTTCTGGAACAGGTTGAAGCGCTGGAAGACCATCCCGACCTCGCCGTGCCCCGGCCGGCGGCCCTCGAGCGACACCTCGCCCGCGTCCGGCTCCTCGAGCAGCGAGAGGCAGCGCAGCAGGGTCGACTTGCCCGAGCCGGACGGGCCGATGATCACCTTCACCTCGCCGCGGCCGACCTCGAACGTGACGCCGCGCAGCACCTCGAGGTCGCCGTAGCGCTTGTGAACGCCGTCGGCGCAAAGGATCGCCTCGGTCATCGCGCGTCGTGGGCCACGGCGGGCACCGCCGGCGCGAGGCGGCGCCGGCGCCCGCCGGAGGTCCACGTGAACCGTCGCTCGAGCCGGCTCTGGATCACCATCAGGATCGACACCATGACGAGGTAGTACACGAGCGCGGCGCCGTAGACCTCGGCGAACTGGAACCGCACCGACGCGAGCTCGTTCGCCGCGGTCAGGAGCTCGTGCACGGAGATCACCGATGCGAGGCTCGTCAGCTTCAGCAGGGTGATGAACTCGTTACCGGTCGGCGGGATCACGACGCGCACGGCCTGCGGCACGACGACGCGCCGCAGGATCTGGCGCCGCGTCATTCCGAGCGCACGGCCCGCGAGCTCCTGCCCCGGGTCGACCGACTGTAAGCCGGCGCGAATGATCTCCGCCATGTAGGCGGCCTCGTTGAGCGAGAGCGCGATGAACGCGGCGAGGAACGGCGTGAACCACGAGCCCGCGAAGAACGACCACAGCTGCGGGAGCGCGTCCCAGATGAAGATGAGCTGCAGGAGCGTCGGCGTCGCCCGGAAGATCCAGTTGTAGCCGAAGACGAAGCCGCGCACGCTGCGCCGCGGGCTCATCCTCCCGAGCGCGAGGAAGAATCCGATCGCGACCGCGACCACCAGCGACGCAAAGGTCAGCGCCAGGGCGAGAAGCGCTCCCTTCCAGAATGGGCCGGAAGTGAGCGCTTCCCAGAACAGGTGGGTGTCGAAGCTGCCGAGCAGCAGCGGCCTTCTCTTACTTCACGTCGCCGGGCGGGATCCTGTGCTTGGCTGCGAGGCTCTTCATCGTCCCGTTCGCCTTCAGCGTCGCGATCGCCGCCTTGAACTGTGCGCCGAGCGCCGAGTCGGACTTGCGGTAGTAGATCCCGAACGCGTCCGACTGCGGGAACAGGTAGCCGATCTCGATCTTCCCCGGGTGCTGCTTCATCTGGTACGCGCCCGAGGTGTCCTGCGTGAGGACGGCGTCGGCCCGGCCGATCAGCAGCTGGGCGACGGCATCGGTGTCACCGGGGTAGCTGCGCAGCGTGAAGCCGATCTTCGCCTTCAAGGCCTTCAGGTACTGCTCGTACTTCGTCGCTGCCTGCACGGCGACCTGCATTCCCTTGAGCCCGTTCGGCGACGTGATGTGCTTCGGGTTGCCGGCCTTCACGAGCAGCGCCCGGTGCGACCGCATGTACGCGACGGCCGGGAACTGCTTGGTGCGGTCGGGCGTGATGAAGAGGCCGCTGATCACCACGTCGCACTTCTTCGCCGAGAGCGCCGGCAGCAGGCCGGAGAACGCCGTCTGGACGAACGTCGATTTGCCGCCCCAGCTCTTGGCGATCGCGGCGGCCATGTCGACGTCGAAGCCGACCGCCTTGCCGGCCGTCGTCTTGTACTCCATGGGCGGGAAGGTCGGGTCGGAGCAGAACCTGAACGACGTGACCTTCGCCGGACCGGCACCCGCGGAGAGCGCGATCGCCCCCGTCGCGAGCACGAGTGCAGAAAACAGGAGCGTGAACCGTCTCATTCGTCCTCCTCGACCGCGGGAAGCGACGAGCGTACTGCGGAAGCGGCCCCGGCGACAAGAACGCCGGTCGCGCCTACCCTGGTGCGGCCGGTCCCGACGCCGGGGGCGCGACGTGCGACGCCTTGTAGGCCTGCCACGCGTCGAGGAGTTGACGCGCGTGCTCTTCGGAGATCGCGGCGAGGTGGCGCATCTCCTCGAGCCGTGCCTGCGCGAGCGCTCCGAAGTACGCGCTGCTCGCCACGCCGAGCTCCGCGATACGCGTGAACTGCTGCGCGTCCTCCACACCGTGCGCGAGGCTCACGCCCCAGCTGTCGTCGACGAGGCGGTAGAAGTCCTTCCGAACGCCCGGGATCGAGACGCGCTTGACGAAGCCGGCCTCTACGAGGAGGCGCAGCGTCCCGGAGACGGCCCCGGCGCTCGCCTGCAGGGCCTCGCACAGAGCCGCCTGCGAGAGGTGCGGCTCCTCGCCGATCAGCAGCTGCGCGAGGATCCGGCCGGCCATCCGCGGCAGCCGTCCCTTGCGCTCGACATAGAGCCCGTACTCCTCGACGAACGCGGCCCGCGCCGCCTCCGCGTCGGCCGCCGCAGGTGACATCGTCGCCACGTTTCTCCAGTTTCAGTATTGACAGAAAGTTCCGAACATTTAGACTCTTGCTTCCGAACCTAGCACAGGCTCGGCCCGGAACCAACCGAAACGAAGTGGAGGCTGGGATGCGTCGGAACACCTTCGTCAGCGCCGTCGGACTCGTCGGCGCGCTGACGCTCATTCTCGTCGCGGCGGCGGCCGGAGCCGCGCTGACGGCCGGCGGCGGCCAGCGGGCGGCGGCCTCGAAGGCGGGCGGGACGGTCTCGATCTACGAGCTCGAGCCCGACCACCTCGCACCGCACCGGACGACGGCCGCCTACGACCAGGCACACGCCCTCTTTACGCCGCTGCTGAACCTGAACTCGAAGAATCAGATCGTCAAGGGGATGGCGAGCTCCGTGACGTCGAGCCGCGGCGGCCGTGTCTGGACGATCAAGATCAAGAGCGGCTGGAAGTTCCACAACGGTGAGCCCGTCACGGCTCGCAGCTTCGTCAACGCCTGGAACGCGGCCGCGTACGGTCCGAATGCGTGGGCGACGAACGGCGAGCTCAACAACGTCGTCGGCTACGACGAGCTCAACCCGAAGGATGCCAAGGCGACACCGACTGCCAAGACGCTGTCGGGCGTCAAGGTGCTGAACAACACGACGATTCGCGTGACGCTGAAGAAGGCCGACAGCCAGTTTCCGCTCGAGCTCACCGGCGGCCAGCTCGCGTTCTACCCGCTGCCGAAGGTCGCCTTCACGGATCCGGAGGCGTATGACCTCGCGCCGGTCGGCAACGGCCCGTTCCGGATGGTCGGCAAGTGGAAGCACAACCAGGTGATCTCGGTGCAGAAGTGGGCCGGCTACAAGGGCCGCAAGCCCAACGTCGACCGCATCGACTTCAAGATCTACTCGGATGCGCACACTGCGTACAACGACGTGCTCGCCGGGAACCTCGACATCGCGTTTCTGTCGAACGACGAGCTGCCGAAGGCCTCGTCCGACTTTCCGGGGCGGGTCAAGTCCTACAACGCGCCGGCGATCGACATCCTCAGCTTCCCGCTCTACGACGAGCGGTTCAAGGACAAGCGCGTGCGGCAGGCGATCTCGATGGCGATCGACCGGAAGGCGATCAGCAAGGCGCTGTTCGGGAACCTGCTCACGCCCGCCGGGAGCTGGGTGCCGGCATCGGTGCAGGGCGGGCGTCCGGGCCTCTGCGGCGACGCGTGCACCTACAACCCGGCGCGGGCGAAGCAGCTTCTCGCCGCCGCCGGCGGCTGGAACGGCAAGATGAATATCTGGTACCCGACGGGCTTCGGCTTCGAGTCGCTGTTCCAGGCGATCGGCAACCAGCTGCGCCAGAACCTCGGGATCGACGTCGCCTACCCGAGCCCAGCCGGGTTCGGGCCGTACTTCCAGGCGCTCTACGACCACAAGGTCGACGGGCCGTTCCGCGCGCACTGGGGCGCGTTCTACCCGAGCATGCAGAACACGCTCCAGGCCTTGTACACGCCGACCGGGGACGGGAACTTCGGCACCTTCTACAGCAACCCGAAGGTCACGGATCTGATCAACAAGGGGAACGCGGCCCCGACGCTTGCGAAGTCGATCGCGCTGTACCAGCAGGCGGAGAACGTGATCAAGGACGACTTCCCGACGGCACCGCTCTTCTACGCGAAGTACGTCTACGTGCACTCGAAGCGCGTCTCGAACGTGATCATCGACGTCAACCAGGTCGAGCTCGCCGACCTGAAGGTGAAGTAGCGACGATGACGATCTCGCCTGGAGCCGACTCGCCGACCAGAGACCCCACCGGGACGGTCGACCTGGGCGAGATCCTGCCGCTGCTCGACCGCGTCCCGGACTTCGACGTCTTCCCGACCGTCGACGAGATGACGGCCGCGGTCGAGCAGCTCGCACAGGCCCACCCGGAGGTCGCGTCGCTGCGACGCATCGGCACGTCGCGGCTCGGCGAGCCGCTCGTCTGCCTCTCGGTCGGGACCGGCGACCGCGCCGCGATCGTCGTTGGCATGCCGCACCCGAACGAGCCGATCGGGGCCCACACGGCGACCTACCTCGCGCGTCTCCTCTGCGAGGACGCGGAGCTGCGAGAGTCGCTCGGCTTCACCTGGCACATTGTCCCGTGCATCGATCCGGACGGGACGAGGTTGAACGAAGGCTGGTTCAAGGGCCCGTTCACGCGCACCCACTACGCGCGCCATTTCTACCGGCCGGCGCCGGACGACCAGGTGGAATGGACGTTCCCGTTCGCGTACAAGACCGCGTACTTCGACCAGGTGCTGCCGGAGACGCTCGCGCTGATGCGGATCATCGACGACGTTCGCCCCGCGTTCGTGTGCTCGCTGCACAACGCGGAGTCCGGGGGCGTCTACTACTACCTCTCGCGGCCCGCGCCGGGTCTGTACGGAGCCTTGCATGCGATCCCGGAGCATCTCGGCCTGCCGCTCGACAAGGGCGAGCCCGAGGCGTCGTACGCGCCGCTCTACGCGACCGCGATCTTCGGCCAGCTCTCGCGCAAGGAGGGCTACGACTACCTCGAGGCCGCGGGCCAGGACCCGGTGCCGTACGAGTCCGGGGAGTCGAGCAGCTATTGGGCGGGCAAGTACGGCGCGCTCACGCTCGTGAGCGAGCTGCCGTACTGGGCCGATGCCAACGCCGACGACGACACGCCGACCGGCGACCTCTACTCCGACGCACTGCGCCGGCAGGCGGACGGCATCGACGAGGCTGTCGACGCGATGCGCACTGCGCTGTCCGACGCGGGTGACGACCTGACGCTAGAGACGCCGTACCTGCGCGCGTCGCGTGCGTTCGTCGACGGCCTCGCCAGCCACGCGTCCCTGTCGCGGTGGCGAGCGACGCAGGCCGAATACGCGCGCCCTGCGACCGTCGCCGAGCGGTGGTCGTGCAACGGCGTCGTCCACATGTACAAGACGCGGTTCGCGGGCATCCTGCTGCGCGCGCTCGAGGCGCAGGTCGATGCGGGCCTCGCCTCGCCCGCGGTGCGCGGCGCGCACCGCTCGCTGAAGGAGAAGTTCGACCGCTGGTGCGCGGAGGCAGAGGCCGACACGCCGGCCGAGACCCTGCCGATCCGCAAGCTCGTCGCGACGCAGCTCGGGGCGATCCTCGCAGCCGCGCGCTATCTGGACACCGAACGGCCGTCTCCCGATGGGTAGCTGACGCCCGAACGGGAGCCGTCTCGATGGGCCGCTACGTCCTTCGCCGAGTCCTGCAGACCGTCCCGGTCGTCATCGGCACCACGTTCATCATCTTCGCGATGGTCTTCGCGCTCCCAGGCGATCCGATTCGTGCGCTCGCCGGCGACAAGTTCCTCGCCCCGTCCGTCGTTGCCCAGCTCCACGCGCAGTACCACCTCGACGATCCGCTCCCGCTGCAGTACGCGAAGTACATGAACGGACTTGCGCACGGCGACTTCGGACGCGACTTCAACGGCGAGAAGGTCAGCACGCTGATTCAGGGCCGCTGGCCGGTCACGGTCAAGCTCGGCCTGACCGCGTGGGTGCTCGAGACGCTGTTCGGCGTATTCCTCGGGCTCGTTGCCGGTCTCCGCCGCGGCGGGGTCATCGACCGCGCCGTACTCGTCGCCACGACGGTCGTCATCTCGGTGCCTGCGCTCGTGCTCGCGTTCATGGCGCAGTTCTTCCTCGGCGTGAAGCTCGGCGTCTTCCCGATCGCAGGGGTCGCCGACGGATGGCCCGTGAGCTACCTGTTGCCGGCTGCGATCCTTGCCGCGCTCGACCTCGCGTTCATCGCGCGGCTCACGCGGACGAACCTGATCGAGAACCGCCGGGCCGACTTCGTTCGCACGGCAATCGCGAAAGGGCTCGGCCCGTGGCGCGTGGTCGGCAAGCACATGCTGCGCAACTCGCTGATCCCGGTCGTCACGTACCTCGCGCTGAGCTTCGGCTACCTGATGAGCGGGACCGTGATCGTCGAGGGGATCTTCAACCTGCCCGGCCTCGGCAACCTCGTGTTCGGCGCGATCCAGCGGCAGGAGGGGTCGGTCGTGGTCGGCGTCTCGACACTGCTCGTGCTCGTCTTCGTCTTCACGAACCTGATCGTCGACATCCTCTACGGCGTCCTCGACCCGCGCATCCGCTATGACTGAGCCGGTCGCCGCCGACCAGGCGATGGCCGCCGGGCAGCCGGCGCTGCTCGCCGAACTGGCGGAGGGAAGCCTCCGGCGCGACGCCTGGCTCGTCCTCCGCCGCAAGCCCGAGTTCTTCCTGTCCGCGACGCTCATCCTCGTGATGCTGTTCGTCGGGGCCTTTCCCGGGGCCGTCGCAGGGCTGTTCGGGCACGGCGATCCGCGCGTCTGCGATCTCGCGCGGAGCGGCGGCGGGCCCTCCTCAGGCCATCCGTTCGGTTACGACCTCCAGGGCTGCGACCTCTATGCCAACGTGATCTACGGCGCACGGCCGTCGATCTCGATCGGCCTCCTGACGACCGTGACGAGCTTCGTCGTCTCGGCTGTGCTCGGGATCGTGGCCGGCTACCACGGCGGGATCGTCGACGCGCTCGTCTCGCGGGTGATGGACGTGTTCTTCGGCTTCCCGTTCATCCTCGGCGGGATCATCATCCTCACCGCGTTCCCCGACCGGAAGGTCTGGACGATCGCGCTCGTGCTCGCACTGTTCTCGTGGCCGACGGGCACGCGGCTGATGCGGTCGAGCGCGCTCGCGCTGCGCGATGCCGACTACGTGCTCGCCGCGCGCGCGCTCGGCGCGTCGAGCCCTCGCATCATGTTTCGGCACGTCTTCCCGAACGCGGTCGCGCCGCTGCTCGTCCTCTCGACGCTCGCAGTCGGCGGGATCATCGCAGCCGAGGCGTCTCTCACGTTCCTCGGCGTCGGGCTGCGGCTCCCTGCGATCTCGTGGGGGCTGCAGCTGTCCGTCGCACAGGGATACCTGCGGCAGTACCCGCACATGCTGTTCTTCCCGGCGCTCTTCCTCAGCCTCACGGTGCTCGGGTTCATCCTGCTCGGGGACGCGCTGCGCGATGCCTTCGACCCCAAGCTGCGGTGACCCTGGGCGTTGCACCGGAATCGGAGGGAGTTACGAGTCCGCGCCGGAACGGCGAGCCGCTGCTCGCGCTCGACGACCTCTACGTCGAGTTCCGCGGCCGGCGTCAAACCGTCGCCGCCCTCAACGGCCTCTCGTACTCGGTCGCGGCGGGCGAGACCCTCGCCGTCGTCGGCGAGTCGGGTTCGGGGAAGAGCGTCAGCGCGCAGGCCGTGATGGGGATCCTCGACTGCCCCCCGGCGCGGATCCGACGCGGCGAGATCCGCTATCGGGGCACCGACATCCTGCGCCTGCCCGAGCGGCAGCGTCGCAAGCTGCGCGCGACGAAGATCGCCATGGTGTTCCAGGATGCGCTGAGCGCGCTCAACCCGGTGTACACGGTCGGCGAGCAGATTGCCGAGATGTTCCGCGTCCATCGCGGCGACTCGCACGGTGAGGCACGGCGGAAGGCGATCGAGATGATGGAGCGCGTGCGCATCCCGGATGCGCGCCGCCGTGTCGGCGATTACCCACACCAGTTCTCGGGCGGCATGCGCCAGCGCATCATGATCGCCGTCGCACTGGCGCTCGACCCCGAGGTGCTGATCGCCGACGAGCCGACGACCGCGCTCGACGTCACCGTGCAGGCGCAAATCATGAAGCTCCTGCGCGAGCTCAAGGACGAGTCGAATCTCGCGCTGATTCTGATCACGCACGATCTCGGCGTGGTCGCGGAGGTCGCCGACCGCATCGCGGTCGTGTATGCGGGGCAGGTCGTCGAGGAGGCGCCGGTCGGGCCGCTCTTCGCGTCGCCGGCACATCCGTACACCAAGGGCCTGATCGCGTCGATTCCGCGCCTCGGCCACCGCGGCGAGCGGCTCCCGACGCTGCGCGGGGCGCCGCCGACGCTCGCCGCGCCGCCGACCGGCTGTCCGTTCTCCCCGCGCTGCCCGTACGCACAGCCGGTGTGCGTCGACAACGTGCCGCCGCTTCGCGACGTTCTGCCCTCGCGGCGCAGCGCGTGCCACTTCGCCGAGCAGGTGCTGGCCGATGCCTGAACCGGCGCCGATTCTCGAGGCGCGCAAGCTCGTCAAGCGCTACCCGCTGTCGCGCGGGGTCGTGTTCAAGCGCCGAATCGGCGAGATCCATGCACTGGAAGGGGTCGACCTCGAGCTGCGCGAGGGCGAGACGCTGGGCTTGGTCGGCGAGTCCGGCTCGGGGAAGTCGACGCTCGCGAAGCTCCTGATGGCGCTCGAGCAGCCGACCTCCGGCACCGTGCTCTTTCGCGGCGAGGACGTCTTCGGACTGAGCGGACGGCGGCTGCGCGCGTTGCGGCGCCGGATCCAGATCGTCCTCCAGGACCCGTACACGTCGCTCGATCCGAGGATGACGGTGGGGGAGATCGTGGGCGAGCCGTTCGCGATCCACCGCGACGTGGCGCCGAAGCGCGAGCGGCGCGAGCGCGTCGGCGAGCTGCTCGATCGCGTCGGGTTGAGCCCGCGGGTGGCAAGCCGGTACCCGCACGAGTTCTCGGGCGGCCAGCGCCAACGGATCGGCGTCGCACGCGCCCTCGCGCTACGCCCCGAGGTGCTGATCTGCGACGAGCCCGTGTCGGCGCTGGACGTCTCCGTACAGGCGCAGGTGATCAACCTACTGCAGGACCTCCAGGAGGAGTTCAAGCTCTCGTACATCTTCATCGCCCATGACCTGTCGGTCGTGCAGCACATCTCCGACCGCGTCGCTGTCATGTACCTCGGCAAGATCGTCGAGCTCGGCGACGAGCAGGACGTGTACGAAGTTCCGACGCACCCCTACACACAGGCGCTGGTCTCCGCCGCGCCCGTCCCCGACCCCGCTCTGCGCGACGTCCGGAGGCAGATCGTCCTCGAGGGGGAGATTCCGAGTGCCGCCGATCCGCCGAGCGGCTGCGTGTTCCGCACCCGCTGCTGGAAGGCGCAGACGATCTGCACGGAGGAGGAGCCGGCGCTAGTGGTGCGCGACGCCGGGCCGCAGCGCAGCGCATGCCACTTCGCCGAGGCCGAGACGGTCGACCCCGCCGTCGCCGTTCGCGGCTAGAGCGTGATTGACTGCGGAGGTGACGGCGCCGGGCGTCTGGATCGAGGATAAAAGCGTCCGCCGCCGCGGGCAGCTCTACATCGCGCTGGCCGCCGTCGCCTGGTCGACCGCAGGCGTTCTCCAGCGCGAGCTCTCCATGGACACGGGCACACAGGTCGCCGGCCGGGCGCTGATCGCCTTCCTCGCCCTGGCCGGGTTCGTCGCGATCCGCCGGCGCGGCCGCACGATCGGCGCCTTCCGCTCGATGGGCGCGGCGGGTCTCGGAGTGGCAGCGTGCACGGCGGTCGCGTCGGGGTCGTTCATCGTGGCGCTCAACCATGCGACGGTCGCGAACGTGCTCTTCCTGCAGGCGGTCGCGCCGGTCGCGGCCGCGCTCCTCGCCTGGGTCGCGCTCGGCGAGTCGGTCACCCGCCGGGCCGCCGCGGCGATGGCGGGTGCGCTTGGCGGCGTGGCGCTGATGGTCGGCGGCCCGGGCAGCGGCGGCGTCCTGGGCGTCGGCGTTTCCCTCCTGATGACGGTGGCCTTCGCGGGGACGATCGTCATCACCCGGCACCGGCGGGACGTCTCGATGGCGCCGGCCATCTGTCTCTCGCAGCTGCTCGTCTTCCTCGCTGCGGCGCCGTTCGCCGCTCCCGGCTCCGTCACCGGGCGCGACCTCGGCTTCCTCCTGCTGCTCGGCGTGGGGCAGATGGGGCTGGGGCTCGCGTTCCTGACCGTCGGCGCGCGGTTGATCCCGCCGGCCGAGGTCGCGCTGATCACGCTGCTCGAGGTCGTGCTCGGACCGCTCTGGGTGTGGATCGTCGACGCAGAGCGGCCGGCGGCGACGGCGCTCGCGGGCGGCGCCGTCGTCGTCGTCGCGGTGCTGCTGCAGGCGACGGAGAGGACGCGGGCGCCCGTCGCGGAGCCTCGTATGCTCACGACGTGACCGAGATGCGGCTCTACGACCTGCGGGTCACCGTCGAGCGCATCGAGGGCCGCTCCGTCTGCGGACTCGCCGTCGGCGACTACTTCGAGCTGACGGAGTCGAGCCGCGTGCGGATCCCCGCGGGGAAGCACTTCTGCCTCTACGCGCTCGCGTCGGTGGTGCCGTTCCTGGCGGCGAAGCAGCGCCGCCTGCCCGACGAGGACTGGCTCGAGCAGGACTCGCTCATCAGCTGTCCCGACCCGGACGAGCGGGTCGTGATGCGCATCGAGCGGATCGGCGAGCGCGCGCTCGTGACCGAGGAGCTGACCTGAGCCCGATCGAGCTCGGGATCGGGCTCCAGTCCGACAAGCGACCCGACGACTACGCCGACATCGCCCGCCGTGCGGAGGCCGCCGGCGTCGACGTGGTCACCGTCTTCCACGACCTGCTCTACCAGCCGGCGATCGCGCCGCTTCTCCTGATCGCGCAGGCGACGGAGCGAGTGCGGGTCGGCCCGGCCGCGCTGAACCCCTACACGCTCCACCCGGTCGAGATCGCGGGCCAGGCCGCCGCGCTCGATCTCGTCTCGCGCGGACGTGCGTTCCTCGGGCTCTCCCACGGCGCATGGCTCGACCGGCTCGGGCTCGACCAGTCTCGGCCGGTCGAGACGATGCGCGAGGCGGTCGAGATCGTGCGGCGGCTCTTCGCCGGCGACCGGAGCGGCTTCCGGGGCACCCGCTTCGAGCTCGCGCCCGGCGCGGGCTTCGAGTACGAGCCGGCGCGGCCGCGCGTCCCGCTCATGCTCGGGACGTGGCGTCCCCGGATGGCGGCGCTCGCGGCGGAGGTCGCCGACGAGCTGAAGATCGGCGGCTGCGCGAACCCGGCCATGGTGCGGCTGATGCGCGAGTGGATCGGCCGCGACGACGTCGGTGTCGTCGTCGGCGCGGTCACCGTCGTCGACCGCGACGGCGAGCGCGCGCGTGAGCTCGTGCGCGAGAAGGTGGCGATGTACCTCGACGTCGTCGGCGATCTCGACCCGACGCTCGCGTCCGGTGAGAGGCCGCTCGAGAAGTTCGTGCTCGCCGGCACGCCGGCGGAGGTCGTGGCCCACGTGGAGGAGCTCGCCGCGGCCGGGCTGAAGCGCGTGGAGTTCGGCGATCCGGTCGGCCTCGACCTCCTGCTCGCCGAGGTCGTCCCGGCGCTCCGGCAGTAGTCCTTCGGGACACGTCCGCACTCCGGAGTCGGGTCATGGCCCGTCGGGACGGGTCCTAGGCGGGTAGCGCGCGGCGAAGCAAGCGGAGGAGGTTGCCGGAGAGGATCGCGTCGAGCTCGGCGCCCGCGTAGCCGCGCCTCCGTAACTCGTCTATGAGCGCAGGGTAGTCCTCTGGCCCGGCGAGCCCCTCGACAGGGTCGGCGATGCTCATGCCCTCCGGCAGCAGCGCCGCGGGCTGGTCGCGGAGGCCGAGCGCAAGTGCGACCTGGCGGATGAAGTCGCCGCCCAGCCCGACATGGGCGATGCCCATCACCTCGACCGCGTGGTCGACGTGGTCGACGACACGCTCGATCGTGGGCCGCTGCGGGTCGACGACGACGGGGAGCGCCATCACGCAGAAGACGCCGTCCCGCTCGGCGAGCGCGCGTAGCTGGTCGTCCGAGACGTTTCGCGGTGTGTCGACGATCGCACGGCACCCCGCGTGGCTGACGAGCACCGGCGCGGCGGGCGCCGCGTCGAGCACGTCGGCGAACGTCCGCTCGGAGGCGTGCGCGAGGTCGATCAGCGCGCCGAGCTCGACGAGCCGGCCGACGAGCTCGCGGCCGAGCTGCGAGAGCCCGCCGTCACCCGGCTCTGCGGCTCCGTCGGCGAACGCGTTGCGGCGGTTCCAGGTGAGGGAGACCATCCGAACGCCGAGCTCCCAGAAGACCTCGATCAGCTCCGGATTCGAGCCGAGCGCCTCGCAGCCCTCGAGGGAGAGCAGCAGCCCGATTCGGCCGTCGAGCGCGTCGAGGTCGGCGCGCGTGCGCACCGGCGCGACCCGGTCCGGGCACTCCGCGACCGCGCGCCGGAACGCGGTCGTCTGCGCCAGCGCGTCGGCGAGCGCGCGCTCCGTGCCTTCCTCGACGTCGGCGAACAGGGGACAGACCTGCAGGCCGATGCCGCCGTCCAGGAGGTTCTGCAGCCAGTGGCGCTCGAACGGCCGCTCCTCGGCGCGCCGGTGCACGAGCTCCATCAACAGGTCGTTATGCGCGTCGGCGATCACGGCGCGAGACTAACGACGTGACGACGGCGCCCACGCCCATCGCCGAGTCGCCGAGCCGCGGACGGCGCCTGCGTCCTTCGGGGAGCTTCCTGCGTTTCGTCGCGCGCCGCCTCGTCGCCCTCGTCCTGCTCGCGATCGGGATCACCCTGGTCGTCTTCGCGCTCACGCAGCTCGTCCCCTCGGACGCGGTCACGGCGAACCTCGGCGAGCAGGCCGCCGGCGACCCGGCGGCAGTGGCCGCGTTCAAGCACAAGTACGGCCTCGACAAGCCCCTGCCGGTCCGGTACGCGCTCTACCTCGAGCACCTCGTCCAGGGCGACCTCGGCGAATCGGCGCTGACCCGCCAGCCGGTCCGGCGCGACCTCGGCACGTTCGTCCCCGCGACGGCCGAGCTCGCGCTCGTGTCGGTGCTCCTCGCCGCGTTCGTCGGCGTCGCGTTCGGCGTCTACGCGGCGATGCGCCGCAACCGCCTCGCCGACCACATCCTGCGCGTCGTCTCGCTCGGCGGGATCTCGATGCCGACGTTCTGGATCGCCCTCGTCGCGCTCTACGTCGGCTTCTACCGGCTCGGCTGGTTCCCCGGCAGCGACCGGCTCGACCCGGGGACGCTGCCGCCGCCGCACGTCACCGGCCTCTACACGCTCGACGCACTCCTCGCCGGGAAGTTGGGGCTCGCCGGCGAGGCGCTCCACCACATCGCGCTGCCGGCGCTCGTCCTCGCCGCGTTCAACGTCAGCCTGCTGACGCGGTACACGCGCTCGGCGGTGCTGGAGGTGGTGGGAAACGACTACGTTCGCGCCGGCCGCGCCAAGGGGCTGCTCGAGCGCACGGTGATCCGTCGCTACATCCTGCGCGCGGCGCTGCCGTCGGTCGTGACGGTGCTCGGCCTCGTGTTCGCCAACGTGCTGACGGGCGCGGTGCTCGTCGAGAAGATCTTCTCCTGGCCCGGCGTCGGCCAGTACGCGTACAACGCCGCGGTCGGGCTCGACGTCCCCGCGATCGCGGGCGTCAGCATCTTCGTCGCGCTCGTCTACGTCACGATCAACTTCATCGTCGACGTGCTCTACGGCGTCATCGACCCGAGGATCCGCGTCACGTGAGCGCCTTCGCGCTCCGGCTGTGGGCACGCCCGTCGCTGCGGCAGCCGCTCGCGGTGACAGGCGCCGTGATCGCCCTCGCCTGGTTCCTCGTCGCGATCTTCGCCCCGCTCGTCGCGCCGCACGATCCCCTCGCGCAGGCCTTTCCTCCTAACGAGGCGCCGTCGTCGGGCCACCTGTTCGGCACCGACGAGCTAGGCCGCGACGTTCTGAGCCGCGTGATCCACGGCGCGCGCATCTCGCTGCCGATCGCGCTCCTGCTCGTCGGGCTGGCGGCGACGATCGGCGGCGTGCTCGGCGCGATCTCCGGCTACCTGAGGGGGATCGCCGACGGCGTCGTGATGCGGATCACGGACCTCGTCTTCGCTTTCCCGCCGATCATCCTCGCGATGGTGGTGACGGCCGTGCTCGGCGGCGGGCTCCGCAACGCCGCGCTCGCGATCGTCATCGTCGCCTGGCCGTCCTACGCACGCGTCGTGCGCGGGCTCGTGCTCTCGGTCGGCGACTCGGAGTACGTCCAGTCGGCGCGCCTGCTCGGCGCCTCCGCGCGCCTCGCGCTCGTCAAGGACGTCTTGCCGAACATCGCCGGGCCGGTGCTCGTGCTCGCGACGCTCGACCTCGCGAATGCGATCCTCCTGCTGTCCGGCCTCTCGTTCCTCGGCCTCGGCGCGCAGCCGCCCGATCCGGAGTGGGGCTCGATGGTCGCCACCGGGACGCAGTACTTCCAGTACTGGTGGATGGGCACCTTCCCCGGGCTCGCGATCTTCACGGCCGTGCTCGCCTTCAACTTCCTCGGCGACAGCCTGCGCGACCTCTTCGACCCGCAGACGGCGTGGCATTCGGAGGAGTCACAGTGAGCGTGCTGGCGGTCCACGGGCTCCGAGTCTCGCTGCCGACGGCCGAAGGTCGCGTCGCCGTCGTCGACGGGGTCGACTACCACGTCGAGCCGGGCGAGGTGTTCGGGGTCGCCGGCGAGAGCGGGAGCGGGAAGACGATGTCGATGCTCGCGCTCCTCGGGCTGCTGCCCGCGGGCGCCGCAGTCGAGGGCCGTGCGGAGTTCGCGGGCCGCGACCTGCTCCGCCTCCCGCGGCGCAAGCTGCGCGACGTCTCGGGCCGCGACGTCGCGATGGTGTTCCAGGACCCGCTGACGTCGCTGCACCCGATGCTCTCGGTCGGGCGGCAGCTGACCGAGCACGTGCGCCGCCATCTCGGCCTCTCCCGGCGCGATGCCGCGCGGCGCGCAGTCGAGCTGCTCGAGGACGTGCGCATCCCCGCGCCGCAGTCGGCGCTGCGCGCGTACCCGCACCAGTTCTCCGGAGGCATGCGGCAGCGGATCGCGATCGCCGTCGCGCTCGCCTGCCGCCCCAGCCTGCTCATCGCCGACGAGCCGACGACCGCGCTCGACGTCACCGTGCAGGCCGGGATCCTGCGGCTGCTCGACCGCCTCCGCCGCGAGGGCGGCCTCTCTGTCGTGCTGATCACGCACGACCTCGGCGTGCTGTCGTCGATCGCCGATCGCGTGTCGATCTTCTACGCGGGCCGCGTGGTGGAGTCGGGCGAGCGCGAGGACGTGCTGCAGCGGCCTCGCCACCCGTATACGCGTGCGCTCCTCGACGCGCTTCCCCATCCGGAGGCGCCGGCCGACACGCCGCTTGTCGCCATCCGCGGGACGCCGCCGAGCCCGGCGCGCGTGCCGCCGGGCTGCGCGTTCCACCCGCGCTGCCCGTACGCGATCGAGTCGTGTACGACCGACGTGCCGCCGCTCCTGGCCGTCAACGGCCGCCGCTTCGCCTGCCCCGTCGACCCCTTCGCTCCGTGAGGCGACGCTTGCGGCGCCGGCCTCAGGACGTGCGGGCTTGCCCACGCGTCCGTCTGCGTTGCCGGCCGGGAACGCTGCGTATCGAGGCGGCGGCTTGAGCGCGCTCGAGCTGCGCGACGTCGAGGTCGAGTACGACCGTCGCGGCGGCGGGAAGGTGCGCGCGGTCGCCGGCGCGAGCCTGAGCGTCGAGCGCGGTCAGATCGTCGGCCTCGTGGGCGAGTCCGGCTGCGGGAAGTCGAGCCTCGCGCGCGCGGCCGTCGGCCTCGTCGCGCCGACGGCGGGGACGGTGCGGTTCGAGGGACGCGAAGTGACGCCGCTGACGCGTCGCGCGCGCCCGCGCGAGCTCGTCCGGCTGCAGATGGTGTTCCAGAACCCGTACTCGTCGCTCAACCCGCGCCGCAAGGTGGGGTCGCAGCTCGCGGACGGGGGTCCCCGCACCCGGGTCGGCGAGCTGCTCGAGCTCGTGGGGCTTCCCGCGTCGGCCGCCGCGCGCTACCCACACCAGTTCTCCGGCGGGCAGCGCCAGCGGATCGCCATCGCCCGCGTGCTCGCCGCCGATCCGACGGTGATCGTGCTCGACGAGCCGCTGGCGTCGCTCGACGCGTCCGCGCAGGCGCAGATCGCGAACCTGCTCGTCAGCCTCGCGCGCGGGCTCGACCTCAGCCTGCTCCTCATCTCGCACGACCTCGCGATCGTCCGCCATGTCGCCGACGTCGTGTCCGTCATGTACCTCGGTCGGATGGTCGAGACGGGAGCGACGCGGCCGCTCTGGCAGCTCCCGCTGCACCCCTACACCGAGGCCCTGATCGCGGCCGTTCCGCACGCGGACGGGAGCGGGTTCCTGCCGGAGGCCCTCCCCGGCGAGGTGCCCGACCCGGCGAACCCGCCGCCCGGATGCCGGTTCAACCCACGCTGCCCGTACGCGTTCGACCGCTGTGTCGCCGAGGAGCCGCCGTTGCTGCCGCTTCCCGGCGACCGCCGCTCGGCGTGCTGGCTTCGCGACACCAAACCGGGGTAGGCTCGTCACAAACCCGGGTCAAAGGAGAGGCATGACTTCAACCGCACTGCGCCGCAGAGCGGTCGCCGCCGCACTCGTGCTCGGCGTCGCGATCGCCGCAGCCGCCTACGGCGCGACGACCGTTCTCGGCTCGGACGCCGCAACGGGGACGCTCGTCGTCGACCGCTCGTTCGAGATCAAGACGTCCGATCCGCAGCGGGCGTTCGAGCCGACCGCGAGCATCGTCAACCGCGGGGTCTACGACACGCTGCTGACCTACAAGGGCAGCGACGTCGCGCATCCCGTCCCGCTCCTCGCGCGGTCGTACACCACGTCGAAGGACGTGAAGACGTACACGTTCCTCCTCAAGAAGAACGTGCGCTTCGCGAACGGGAACCCGCTGACGGCCGCCGATGTCGTGTTCTCGTTCCGGCGCCTGATCAACCTCAAGGGCAACCCGGCGTTCCTGCTCGACGGCGTCACCGTCTCCGCGCGCGGCAAGTACACGGTGATCCTGCGCTCGAAGACGCCCAACACGGCGCTGCCCGCGATCCTCGCGAACACGTCGCTCGGCGTCGTGAACTCGAAGCTCGTGAAGAAGCACGGCGGTACCGCCGCCGCCAACGCCGCGACCGCGGACAAGGCCGAGCAGTGGTTCAACTCGCCCGCATCTGCCGGCGCCGGCTCGGGCCCGTACGTGCTCCAGCAGTACAGCACCACGTCGCAGATCGTCCTCGTGCCGAACAAGCGCTACTGGGGCGCGAACAAGGCGAAGTGGAAGTCGGTCGTCGTGCGCAACCAGATCGCGGCGACGCAGCTGATCAACATCCAGCGCGGCACGCACGAGGTCGCAATCGATCTCTCGTCGGAGCAGGCGCAAGGCATCAAGTCGAACAGCAAGCTCAAGGTCGTCCTCACGCCGTCGACGTGGGTGTTCTTCCTGCTCGCGAACAACAACCCGGACGTCTCGAAGATCACCTCGAACAAGCGCTTCCAGAACGCGATCCGCTACGGCATCGACTACTCGTCGGTCGTTTCCGTCGGCGGCCCGGGGACGATCCAGGCGCCGGGAATCATTCCCTCGATGTTCCTCGGGTCGCTGCCGCAGGCGCAGCGGATCAACCGGGACGTCGCCAAGGCGAAGACGGAGCTCGCGGCCTCGGGTGCCGGGAGCCAGAAGGTGACGCTCGAGTACCCGAGCGACCTGACGATCAACGGCGTCCCGTTCGCGAGCCTGGCGCAGCGGATCCAGTCCAACCTCGAGTCGGTGGGCTTCAACATCGAGCTCGCGGGCTCGCCGGTCGGGACGTGGCTCCAGAAGTACCGCGACGGCAAGATGGCGCTCGGGCTGGCACTGTGGGGCCCCGACTATCCGGATCCGCTCGACTACCTCGCGTTCCTCCCCGGCGAGCTCGTCGGCACCCGCGCCGGCTGGCTGAAGGGCGCCGACACCGCGCTCGAGAAGCTCGGCGACCAAGTGCGCGTGACGACGAGCGACACGGCGCGCGTGTCGCTCTACCGGCAGATCCAGCAGAAGCTCAACGCGGACGGCCCGTTCGTCCCGCTGATCCAGCCGACGCAGGTGTTCGTCGCGACGACCGACCTGAAGAACGCGGCCTTCCACGCCGTGTACCAGATCGACGTCACCCAGGTGGCGCCGAGATAGCGAGTCACCGGCGGGCGGGAGCTCCGCTTCCGCCCGCCGACTACGTGCAGGTACCGCTGAAGGCGAGCACTGGGTGCAGCTCGATCCCGTTCGATGCCACGCCCCTCTGCCCGTGCACGGCGTCGAAGAAGCCGACGCCGGTGATCGTTGCCGTACCGCGCAGCGTCCGGAACGAGCTGGAGGCGGGGCCGCACGCGCGGATGAGTGCTTCCCGCGCCGAGCGCATCTTCGCGCGCAGCGGCGGCCTGGTCGTGAGGGCGCAGTAGTCGGCGGGGAACTCGACGATCATCTTCGCGCCCGACGCCGGATCGGCAACCACGAGGTGGATGTCGCTGTCGTCTTCCTGCGCGAATTCGACGAGTCGTGCGCGGACGGTGAAGAGACTGGTCTCGGTTCCGCGCTGACGTGTCGCAGACGCGAGTCCTGCCGGCGAGAGAAGGCGCGCGAGCTGCGGGATCGTCGTCCGGCGCGCGCTCGGGCTCACCAGGCCTGCCGTCGTGTCGGCGAGGGTCTTGACCCGCCACCGCTCGACTCCGCACGCCGACCCCGTCGGCTTCGACGGTGTTCCCGCCGCCGTGCCCGTGTGGCACCAGTACGTCCGCCCGCCCCACGCGACGGTCGTCGTGTCCGACGCCAGCCGCTCGTCGGGGTACGACGTGCAGTAGAGGCTCTGCGGTCCCCACGGGTAGGTGTGGTGGTCGGAGGGGCACTCGTGCCTGAGATGGCAGGGATCACGGTGCGACGCGCCGCCCTGGGCGAGCGATGCAGCGACGGCCGCCGAGGCGACGACGGCGAGCGCAGTCGCAACTCGCTGGACCTTCGGGTCGGAGAGCCTCGCCACGGCCCGCGGACGCTAGCGACGGCCGCCATGAGGAACTAGGGGCCTGCGGCCCATCTACGACTGATGCGAGACCTATTCGGCCGGGTCTCGAACAGGCGCGTAGGCGCGCTGCTTGGCAGGTCGCGCATCGAGTCGCTCGAGGTAGCCGCGCAGGTTCGGCGAGTCCGGGAGCAGGTCGTACTTCCTCGCGCTGTCGAGCACCCCGCCGACGACGACGTCCGCGATCGCGAAGCGGTCGCCGACGAGGTAGGCGCGGCCGTCCAGCGCCTCGTCGAGGACGCCGGCGACCTTCGTGAGGCGCCTCCGCCTTCGCGGTGGCCTCGGCGTCCGCCCCGCGGCGGCCGGCGTAGGCGCGAAGCAGCGCGGGCTCGAGCTCTGTCATCGCGAAGAACGCCCACTGGTAGACGAGTCCCCCGCTCGTAGCTCCCGGTCGGAGGAATGAGCTCGCCCTCCGGATACAGGTCCGCGACGTGCAGACAGAGCGCGGCCGACTCGAACATCGCCACGATAGGCGCTCACGCCGCGGTGGCGCTGATACTCCAGTAGTGCAGCAACGCAACGGCAGCATCCTCTTCTCGCCGTCGGACCTGAACGCGTTCCTCGAGTGCGAGCATCTGACGCAGCTCGAGCTCGCCGTCGCCCGGCGCCAGCTCGCGCGGCCGAGCGACGAGAATCCTCAGGCCGACCTCGTGAAGCGCAAGGGCGACGAGCACGAGGCCGCGTACCTTGCGCAGCTCCTCGCCGACGGGCGCGACGTGACGATGATCGCCAACGATTGGGACCTCGACGTCGCCGCTCGCGCAACGGAGGAAGCCATGCGCGCCGGCGCCGAGGTGATCTACCAGGCGTGCTTCGTCGACGGCGGCTGGCGCGGTTTCGCGGACTTCGTCGAGCGACAGCCGGACGGTCGCTACGAGGTCGTCGACACCAAGCTCGCGCGGCACTCGAAGCCCGCCTACGTCCTGCAGCTCTGCTTCTACTCGGAGCAGGTCGCGCGGATCCAGGGCTCGATGCCCGAGCGGATGCACGTCGTCCTCGGCACGCACGAGCGGGAGAGCCTGCGCGTCGGCGACTTCCTCGCCTACTACCGGCGGGTGCGCGAGCGGTTCGTGCGGTCGGTCGACGCTGGGATCGACGTCTACCCGCTTCCGGTCTCGTTCTGCTCGCGGTGCGAATTCGAGCAGCGCTGCGAGGGCCGTTGGCGTGCCGACGACCACCTCAGCCTCGTCGCGCGGATGCGGCGCGACCAGATTCGGCGCCTCGAAGGCGAGGGCATCGCCACGGTCGAGGCCTTCGCGCGCGCGCCCGACGAGGCACGCCCGCCGGCGATGCCGCCGCGCACCTTCGAGACGCTGCGCGACCAGGCTGCGATGCAGGCCGCCGCGCGCACCGGCGGACACGCCTGGAAGGTGCTTCCGGCGGAGCCGGCGAGAGGCTTCGCGCTCCTTCCGCCGCCGAGCCCCGGTGACCTCTTCTTCGACATCGAGGGCGACCCGTTCTGGGAGCCCGGCCGCGGCCTCGAGTACCTCTGGGGCATCGTCGATGTCGGCGACGGCAGCCCGCGCTTCCATCCGTTCTGGGCGCACGATCGCGCGCAGGAGCGCCGCGCCGTCGAGGGTGTCATCGACCTGATCCGCGAGCGCCGCGCCGCCGACCCGGCGATGCACGTCTACCACTATGCCGCGTACGAGATGACCGCGCTGCGGCGGCTCACGTGCGAGTACGGGACGCGCGAGGAGGAGTTCGACGATCTGCTCCGCGATGAGGTCTTCGTCGACCTCTACAAGGTCGTCTCGCAGGGGCTGCGCCTCTCGCACGAGCGGTACGGCTTGAAGCAGGTCGAGACCTTCTACTTCCAGCGCACTGCCGACCTGCGCGCCGGCGACGACTCGATTCTCATGTACGAGGAGTGGCTCGAGCGGCGCGATCCCGCGATCCTCGACGACATCGGCGCGTACAACGAGGAGGACTGCGTCTCCACGTGGAAGCTGCGCGACTGGCTCGTGGCGATGCGGCCGGGTGAGCCGCCGCTGCCGGAGGAGCGGGAGCCCCGCGAGCCTCGCGAGGGCGCGGTCGAGACGGAGGAGCTCCGCGCGGCGCTGCTCGCGGGTCTCCCCGACGACCCGTACGAGGTCGCCGACGCCGACCGCCCGCGCTGGCTTCTGGCACAGCTGCTGCTCTACCACCGTCGCGAGGAGAAGCCGGTGTGGTGGTCGTTCTTCGACAAGCTCGGGCGCACGAGCGAGGAGCTCCAGGAACGCGACTCGGACGCGATCGGCGGGCTCGAGCAGGCGGGGCCTCCGATCGGGTCGGGCAAGTCGCTCGTCTGGCCGTTCACCTTCCCGGCGCAGCAACATCACCTCGACGAGGGGGACGCGGTCTTCGATCCGGCGACCGGCGGGCCTGCGGGAACGATCGACGCGCTCGACGAGGAGGCGGGGACGCTCCTGCTGCGGCGCGGGCCGAAGCTCGAGGACGTGCCGCTGCCGGCGGCGCTGATCCCCGGCGGCCCGTTCAAGACGCCGGAGCAGCAGGCCGCGCTGCGGCGACTCGCGCGATCGGTGCTCGCGGGGGAGCAGAGCTACCTCGCGTCCAAGTCGATTCTCGTCCGCGAGCCGTTCGCGTCTCCGCTGCCGCAGGACGACCTCGACGCGGCGAAGGAGCTCGTCGCAGGCCTTGGCGAGAGGCACCTCGTGATCCAGGGGCCGCCCGGGTCGGGGAAGACCTACACCGGGGCGCGCCTGATCGCGCACCTGATCGGTCTCGGTCGCCGGGTCGGCGTCACCTCGACGAGCCACAAGGCGATCCACAACCTCGTCGCCGAGGTGGAGAGGACGGGAGTCCGGTTCCGAGGCCTGAAGAAGGGCGACTCGTACGAGTCCGCGTCCGTGACCACCTCCACGAACCAGGACGATTTCTCCAACCCGGAGGACGATGTGCTGCTGCTGGCAGGCACGGCCTGGCTCTTCTCGCGACACGACATGGAGGGCGTCGTCGACACGCTCTTCGTCGACGAGGCGGGGCAGGTGTCGCTGGCCGACGCGCTCGCCCTCGCGACGTGTGCGCCCAACGTGGTCCTGCTCGGCGACCCGCAGCAGCTCTCTCAGGTCTCGCAGGGGATCCATCCCGCAGGCGCGGCGGCCTCGGTGCTCGAGCACTTGCTGGTGGGCGAGGACACGGTGCCCCCCGACCGCGGGCTGTTCCTCTCGCGCACGTGGCGCATGCATCCGGACGTCTGTCGCTTCATCTCGGAGACGTCGTACCAGGGGCGGCTGCACGCGGTCCCCGCGTGCGAGCGACAGCGCGTCGACTCAGCCGGGCTCGTGGGAACGGGACTGCGCTGGCTGCCGGTCGAGCACGAGGGCAACCGGGGCTCGTCGCTCGAGGAGGCCGACCGGATCGCCGCGGAGCTCGACTTGCTCTTGGGCGGAACGTTCACGGACTGCGACGGCCGCGAGCGCCGACTCGGTTGGAACGACGCGCTCGTCGTGACGCCGTACAACGCCCAGGTGCGCTGCCTGCGGAAGCGGCTCGGCCCGCGGGCGCGGATCGGAACGGTCGACAAGTTCCAGGGGCAGGAGGCGCCGGTCGTGATCTTCTCGATGGCGACGTCCAGCGGGGACGACTTGCCGCGCAACCTGGAGTTTCTGTTCTCGCGCAACCGGCTGAACGTCGCGATCTCGCGTGCGCAGTCGCTGGCGGTGCTGGTGGCGAGCCCGATGCTGCTCGAGATCCGCTGTCGCACGATCGAGCAGATGCGGATGGTGAACGCGCTCTGCCGCTTCGTCGACGAGGCGCGATGAAGGCGGCAGGCCTTAGCGCGGGTAGAAGTCGCGCACCCAGCGGTGAGCATGCAGCGACTCGAGCCTGGCGTCGGCGAGCGGGCCCTGCTCGACTGCCGCGATGTTCCGCTCGACGTTCCATACCGAGCGCATCCCCGCGATCGCAGTCGAGACGGCCGGGTGCGCGATGCAGAACCGCAGCGCGAGCGCCGCGACCTCGTCGACGGCGCTGCCGCCGTCCGCCGCGATCGCCAGCACGCGCTCCCAGACCTCGCGCTTCCGGTCGCCCTTGAAGTACTCGTTGCGGAAATCGCCTTCGTCCGACCAGACGTGGAACTGCTGCACGTCGATCGGCTGGACCCCGAGCCGCTGGAGGCTCTCTTCCGTGCGCTCGACGACCCAGTTGACGCCGAGCTCGACGGCGCGGCGGAGCGCCCGGAGCGATTCGTCATCGTC
>DASXTR010000023.1:0-14177 GCA_036505325.1 Gaiellaceae bacterium | reverse complement strand
CGGAGCCGGCACCCCCGCGTTTACGAAGCGGATACCCTGCTTCGGCTCGGAGAGGTGTCCGAGTGGTCTAAGGAGCGCGACTGGAAATCGCGTACGTGCTGAAAGGTGCGTCGCGGGTTCAAATCCCGCCCTCTCCGCTCTCGAGCAAAGGCCCGTGTGAGCGGGCCTTTGATCTTCCGGATGCTGCGGTACGATGCGCGCTCTCGGAGAAGTGGCCGAGTGGCTGAAGGCGGCGCCCTGCTAAGGCGTTAGGTGGGGAAATCCCTGCCTCGAGGGTTCGAATCCCTCCTTCTCCGTCACCGAGGGCCCGTTACGTGCGGGCCCTCGCGCTGCGGATCACCCTTCCTTCGGATCACCCTTCTGGGGCACGGCCGACCACCCATTGGAGCGATGCCCGCGTACGCCGCGTCGTGCAGGATGGGCGTGCCGGCTCCCCCCTGACATCCCCCGGCACACATCCTGCGGCGAAGTTCCGTCCCGTCCCCCGAGGCGGGCTTCGCTGTCTATGGGGGGCTTTTCGCGAAGAAGCTAGTGCGTCGACTGGTAGACGAACGCGACGACGTCGTCGATCTGCTTCTTGCTCAGCTGGCCGCTGTCGCCGAACGCGGGCATCGCGCCCTTGCCGTGCTCGACGCGCGTCCGGATCAACGCCTCGCTGGGCTTCGCCTGGTCGAGGTTCGGGCCGATGTTCCCGGTCGCGTTGGCGGCCTTCAGCGTGTGGCAGCCATTGCAGCCGGCCGTCTCGAAGACCTCCTTGCCGGCGGCCGGGTCGCCCTTCGCGGCGCCGCCGCCTGCGGGCGCGGTCTCGGTCGGCGCGGTCGAGCCGGTCGTCGTCTCCGCGGGCGGCGCGGACTCGCCGGCCGCAGACTCGGTCTCCGCCTTCTCCTTCCCGAAGGCGAGGACGGTGCCGATCATCGCGAGGAAGAGGACGATCGACGCGAGCACGAACCAGCCGAGCGCACGGCCCGGGAAGTTCGGATTCCGTCGCGGCAGGAGGAACGCCGACGCCAGCGCGAACGACACGAAGATCCCGCCCATGACCGCGAGCGCGATCTTGTTCCCCGTGGCGAGGGCGAACAGCATGCGGCGCGGAACCTACAGGAACTATTCGAGGGCCGCGTCGCCCGGCCGCGGCTCCAGGAGCCCCGTCTCCGGCGGCCCCACGGGGACCGGCCGGGGCGGGCGCAGGTACAGCAGCTCGTAGACGACGGCGGCGATCACCGCACCCGAGAACGGGCCGATGAGGTAGACCCAGAAGTCGGTCCAGTGGTTGCCCGCGATCTCCGGCCCGAGCGAGCGCGCGGGGTTCATCGCAGCGCCCGTCAGACCGCCGCCCATGAGGACGTCGAGCGTGATCGTGAAGCCGATCGCGAGCCCGGCGATCTGCTTGAAGGACCCGCGCGGATCGGCCGCCGTCGCGAAGATCACCCACACGAGGAAGAACGTCAGCACGGCTTCGACGACGACCCCCTCGCCGCCGTTCAGACCGTTCTGCAGCGAGGGCGCCCCGACGTGGATGCCCTCGACGGCGGTCCCGGGCAGCACCCACTTCAGCAGCAGTGCTGCGAGCAGCGCGCCGAGGAGCTGCGCGGCCCAGTACGCGACCGCGAGCGACGCCGTCATGCGGCGCGTGACGAGGAAGCCGAGCGTCACCGCCGGGTTGAAATGCCCGCCCGTGATGTGCCCGACCGCAGACGCCATCACGGCGATCACGAGCCCGTGCGCGAGCGCGACGCCGACGATGTTCCCGTAAATCGTCGAGCCGACGCCGACGAAGATCAGCGCGAATGCGCCGACGAACTCTGCGACGCCGCGGCGGAGGTAGTCGCCTTCCATCGACGGCCAACTTAGAGACGCCGTCGGACGGACTCACGCCCTCGAAATCTCAGGCGGCGGAGTCCACGGCCGCCGCACGCAGGGACGCACGCTCGGTCAGCGACGCGCCGATGAAGAGCGCGATCGCCGCGGTCTGCACGGCGAGGACCCCGACGAGCACGACCCGTGGATCGGTGTGCGCCAGCATCGAGCCGATCAGGATCAGCGCGAGCGGCGCGCCGATCCCGAAGAACGTCGCGAACACGCTCAACACGTGCGGGCGCAGCGCGCGTGGCGCGCGGAGGGTCATCAACGCGTGCGTCGGCGAGTTCACGATCGACGTGAAGAACCCGCCGACGAACAGCGCGGCGAACGGAACGACCCACGGCGCGGGCACCACGAGCAGCCACACCGCCGCCATCTGGCATGCGAACGCGCCCGACGCGAGCGCGAGCGGGTCGAACCGATCGACGATTCGGTACGCCGTGGCCGCGCCGATGAGCGCCCCTCCGCCGAGCGCGCCGAGGATCCAGCCGAGCACCTTCGGGTCGGCGTGGTAGTGACGGACGACGAGGACCGGCATCGTCGCGAAGAGGGACTGCCACGCGATGTCGATGAAGATGAACGAGACGACCCACGCGCGCAGCAGGCGGTCCCGCGCGACGAACCGAACGCCGGCCAGCACCCCACGCGCGTCCGGCCCTTCCTCCGGTGCGATCGCCGCCGACACCGGGACGAACGCGGCGACGAGCAGGAACGACGCGACGTACGTCGCGGCGTCGACGTAGAGGAGCTGCGCCGTCCCGATCACCGAGATCAGCACGCCGGCGAGCGGCGGCCCGAGGAAGATCGTCGTCCGCTGCGCGGCCTGGAAGATCGCCGTCAGCCGGGCGAGCGCGTTCTGGTCCTCGCCGATCAGATCGGGGACGATCGCGCGCTGCACGGCGTAGTACGGCGAGATGAACGCCCCGGTGGCGGCGACGAGCGCAAGGAGTGCCCAGAACGGAAGGTGCCCGGCCTGGTGCAGCGCGGGGATCGCCGCCATCAGCGGCGCGCGTGCGAAGTCGCAGACGAGCATCGTCCGCCGGTTGCCCAGCCGGTCGGCGATCGCGCCGCCCGCGAAGCCGAAGACGGCGAGCGGCACGACCTCGGCGACGATCACGTAGGTCATTCGCTGCGGCGACCCCGTCGTCGTCAGCACGAACCACGGCAGCGCGAGCCACGTCATCTGCGTGCCGATCGACGACACGACCTCGGCGGCGAGGAGCGCCGAGACGCGGCGGTCGCGGAGGAGGTTCACGCGCGCGGTACGGCCTGGAACGAGACGACGACACGGCGCGTGCCGCGACGGGCCTGACCGCGGTACTCGTCGAGGAGCGCTTCGAACCGCTCGCCGAGCTCCTCGAGCTGCGACGGCCTCAGCTCGAGCGTCGCGAACGACGTTTGCGCCGCACGGCGCCAGCGCGGCGGCACGTGCTCGTCGAGCGCCTCGCGGATGCTCGCGTGCGCGCGCGCGACCAGCTCGTCGCGCAGCACCGCCGCCTCGAGCGTCCCGTCGGGGAACTCGATCCGCGTGGCGGTCGCGCGCCACGGCCGCTCACGGCCGACGCCGCCCTCGCCCTCCTCGACGAAACGCCAGCGCGCGAGTGCGCGCAGGTGATAGCTGAGCGCCGACGGGCTCTCGCCGATGACCGCCGCGCACTCCGTCGCCGTCGCCTGGTCGACCGCGTGGAGGTGGTCGAGCAGCGCGAGCCGCGTCGGGTGCGCAAGCGCGCGCATCGCACGGGGATCGGTGAGCGTGAGGGAGCTGTCGAAAGAGATGTTTCGAAACTAGTCTTTCGAGAGCCACGCGTCAAGGACCCGCTGCTCCTTCTCGCGGTCGAGGCCGGCCGGCGGCTCGATGGGCGCGAGGCCGGCGCGCACCCAGTCGAGGGTGTCGCGCACGGTGTTCTCGAGCGGCCGGATGCGGAGACCCGCCGCGAGCGCGCGGTCGACCGGCGTATTCAGCATCGACCGGTACTCGGGCTCGTGGAGCCAGAGCGGCAGCTCCATCCACTCGCCGACCTCGTGGTCGAGGAGGAACTGGGGATCGACCCACACGACCTCCCCGTCGGCGCCGGCGACACGGCGGCAGGTCTCGAGCGTCTCGTCCATCGTCAGCGGGGGCGAGACGGCATTGAACGTCCCGCCGAGCCCGCGTTCCGCCGCTGCCACGATCCAGTCCGCGAGGTCGCGTGCGTGGATCACCTGCACCGGCGCGTCGCGCGGCTCCGGAGCGAGCACGCGCCCGCCGGCGGCGAAGCGCGCCGGCCAGTACGTGAAGCGCCCGGTCGGGTCCCACGGGCCGACGATCAGTCCGGGTCGGACCAGGAAGGCATCCGGAAAGCGTTCGCGGACGACGTGCTCCGTGAGCGCCTTCAGCGGTCCGTACGCCTCGCTGCGGTAGTCCTCCGTCTCCTCCTGCAGCTCCTTGAGCGCCGCGTCCTCGCCGGCCGGCTCCGAGAGGTCGGCATAGACGGAGATCGACGAGACGAATGTGTAGTGCCCGACGTCGCCGAGCGCGTCGAGGGTCGCGCGCACGATGCGCGGGACGTAGCCGGACGTGTCGACCACCGCGTCGAAGCTCCGCCCTGCGAGCGCGCCGAGGTCGCCGTCGCGGTCGCCACGCAGCTGCTCCACCTCCGGAAATAGCTCGGGGCGGGTCTGCCCGCGGTTGAACAACGTCACCTCGTGCCCTCGTTCCAGCGCCGCATCGACGGTGTGGCGGCCGAGGAACTGCGTGCCGCCGAGGATCAAGATCTGCATATCTTGAGCCTATGCTCTGGCTCGTCCGCCACGCCCCCGTCGAGCTGGACCTCGACCGGCCTGCGCACACATGGGAGCTGACGCCGGAGGGACGGGCGGACGCGGAGGAGCTCGCGCTGCGGCTGCCGCCGGTCGCGCGCGTGCTCTCGAGTCCGGAGCCCAAGGCCGTCGCGACCGCGGAGCCGATCGCGCGCGCGGCGGGTGTCGAGCTCGAGCTCGACGAGCGGCTCCGCGAGGTGCGGCGCGACGCGAGCCTGCCGGACTACGACGCGCACCGGGACGCCGTGCGGCGCTACCTCGCCGGTGAGCCGGTCGTCGGGTGGGAGCCGCGCGACCGCGTCCTCGCGCGCGTGCGCGAGGCTGTTGCCGGTGTGGACAACGCGGCGATCGTGTCGCACGGCATGGCGCTCAGCCTCCTGCTCGGGTACGGGTTCGAGGAGTGGAACCGGATCGCTCTGCCGGACGTGATCGAATGGCAGCCGTGATCCGGCACGCGGAGCCGTCCGACTACTCGCGCGTGATTGCAGTAGTCGACGAGTGGTGGGGCGGCGGGCGCGCGATGGCGCAGATGCTGCCGAAGCTCTTCTTCGTGCACTTCCGCGACACGTCGTTCGTCGCCGAGAACGATGGCGAGCTCGCGGGTTTCCTGTGCGGCTTCCGCTCGCAGACGTTCGACGACGAGGCATACGTCCACTTCATGGGCGTGTCGCCCGCGTCGCGCGGGTCGGGACTGGCGCGCGCGTTGTACGAGCGCTTCTTCGAGGCGGTGCGCCCGAGGTCGGTCGTGCGCGCGGTCACGTCGCCTGTGAACGAGCGGTCGGTCGCGTTCCACCGCGCAATCGGCTTCGAGGTCGAGCGCGTGGACGAGGACTACGACGGCGCCGGCGAGGCTCGCGTGCTGCTCGTGCGCCGGTTACCGTAGGCGCGTGGGCGAAATCTCGCCTTTGCTGCAGGCCGTGTACCGCGGCGACCGCGAGTCCGTCGACTCGCTGCTCGCGGAGCGGCCGCCGTCGGATGTGTTCGAGGCGGCCGCGGTCGGCGACGTCGAGCGGCTGCACGAGCTGCTCGACGCCGATCCGCTGCTCGTCCACGCGGAGTCGTCCGACGGCGCCGGGGCGCTGCACCTCGCGGCGTACTTCGGCCACCCCGACGCCGTACGCCTGCTGATCGACCGCGGGGCGGATGTGAACGCCCACGCGCGCGGGTTCAACGGCGTGGCGCCGATCAACAGCGCCGCCGCGACGAGCGGGTCGGACGAGCCGACGTCGACCGAGTGCGTCCGGCTGCTCCTCGCGGCCGGCGCGGATGCGAACGCGCGGCAGCGCAGCGGCTCGACGGCACTCCATGCGGCGGCCCAGTCCGGCTGCGCCGAGATGGCGAGGCTGCTCGTCGAGCACGGGGCCGACCCGGACGCCGAGACCGACGACGGCCGGACGCCGCGGGGGATGGCGCCGGAGCTCTTTACGCCTTTCGAACATTAAGCCACCCTTTCGGGTGGCGCGGTTGAGCCAAAGCGGCGCGACCATGGAACCGTGCCGCAGCTCGCCGTCTACCGCGGTCCGTTCGAGGAGGCGCAGGCCGAGCGGCTGCTCTGGCGCGCCGGGTTCGGGCCGCGCCGGGGGGAGGCCGCGGAGCTCGCGAAGCTCGGGCTCGACGGCGCCGTCCGCGCGCTGACACATCCGGGCGCGGAGAAGCTCGTCGGCCCCGAGCCGCGCGACGAGAACGGCCGCGCGCTCGCGCCCGCCGACGCCTGGGGCCACGATCACGCGTGGTGGCTCGACCGGATGGTGCGGACGAGCCGGCCGCTCGTCGAGCGCATGGCCCTCGTCTGGCACGACTGGTTCGCCACGTCGAACGACGGTGTCGGCAGCCAGGCGCTGATGCTCCGCCAGAACGCGCTCTTCCGCCGCCGGGCACTCGGCTCGTTCGCGCAGCTCCTGCTCGACGTGACGCGCGATCCCGCGATGCTGCTCTGGCTCAACGGGACTGACAACGACAAGGACGATCCGAACGAGAACTATGCGCGCGAGCTGATGGAGCTCTTCACGCTCGGGGCGAACCGCGGCGCGTACTCCGAACGCGACGTGCGCGAGCAGGCGCGCTCCCTCACCGGCTTCCGCAACGACTGGCATCGTGGCGCCGGGCCGACGAACTTCCGCTACGACGCCGAGCATCACGACCGCGGCGTGAAGCGCGTGTTCCGCAAGAAAGGACAGTTCACGTGGCAGGAGTCTTGCCGCCTGTGCCTCGCGCACCCGCAGCATCCGTCCTTCTTCGTGCGCAAGCTCTGGGGCTACTTCGTCCCGACGGCGCCCGACGCCGCGACGCAGCGCGCGCTCGAAGGCCTCTACGGCAAGCGCGAGGTTCGTCCGGTGCTCGAGGCGATCCTCCGGCATCCCGCGCTCCACGAGGGGCAGCGGATGACGAAGCCGCCCGTCGTGCACGCGGCCGGGCTCCTCCGCCGCCTCGGCGCAGGCGTCGACACGGACTGGTCGTGGATCGGCGAGCTCTCCGGCCAGCAGCTCTTCTACCCGCCGAACGTCTCCGGCTGGGACGACTCGCGCTGGCTCGACACCTCGACGTTCCGCGGCCGGTGGCTGGGCGTCCAGCACATCCTCGAGAAGCGCCAGCTCGATCCCGAGCACCCGCCCGCGAACATGCCCGCCGACCCGAAGGCGCTGCTCGATCGCGCCCTCGAATTCTGGGCGCGGCCGCCGCTCTCCGATGCGACGCGCGCAGCGCTCCTCGACTTCGCGACGAAGGCGGTGGGCGACGCGAGGCAGAGCTGGAAGCGGAAGTCGTACCCCGTGCTGGTCGAGAACGCGCTCCGCCAGCTGATCGCCGTGTCCCCCGACCTCCAGACCGCGTGATGGTTGACTGCTGCAACGAGTTCTCCCGCGCGTCGCTCCTGCGCGCCACGGCCGGGCGCGGTCTGCCCGAGATCGAGCCGGGGATGCCGGTGCCCGCCGGCACGGGGCTGACGCGGCGCGCGTTCGTCGCGCGCACGGCCGGGCTCGCCCTTGCCGTCTACGGGGCCGGCAGGCTCGGTCTCTTCGAGGAGGGCATCGCCGCCGCAGCCGCGCGAGTCGACGACCCGATCCTCGTCACCGTCTTCCTGCAGGGCGGCGCCGACTCGCTGTCGATGCTCTATCCGGAGGGCGATCCGCTCTACCGGAAGCTGCGGCCGAAGCTCGCGCTGCCGGGCGCGGCGGGCCAGCCGTTCGCGGAGGACGACCGTCTGCGCTGGCACCCGTCGCTGTCGCCGCTCGCGCAGCTGCACGCGGAGGGGAAGGTGACCGTGCTGCCGTCGATCGGCTACGACCATCCCGACCAGTCGCACTTCACCTCGCGGCACTACTGGGAGGTGGGAGCGACCGACGCCGGCCTGCGCACCGGGTGGATGGGCCGCTACCTCGACCGCGCGGGCGCGGCCGACAACCCGCTGCAGGGTCTCTCGCTCGGCGGGCAGCTGCAGCCGACGCTCGCAACGGCGAAGGTTCCGGTCGCCGCGCTCTCGGCGGTCGACGGGTACGACTTCTGGGTTCCGAACGTCTGGGGCGAGGTCGAGCAGCGCATGCTGGACGCCCTCGGCACGCTCGGCGCGGCCGGCGTCTCCGATCCTGCCGCGGCCGGCGTCGCGGGCGTCACCTCGCAGGTGCACAGCCTCCGACAGCAGCTCGTGCCGTTCGGGAAGAAGGGCGCGCTCGCGGCGCCCGTCGCCTATCCGCAGGTGAAGGACCGGTTCCCGAAGCGGCTGTCGCAGCTCGCGGCCGTGATCGCCGCGGGGCTGCCGCTCCGCTGCGTCGCGCTCGAGGCGACCGGCCAGTACGACACGCACGCCGACCAGACGACCGGGCTCGCGCAGTCGCTGCAGGTGACGGCCGACTCCCTGCTCTCGTTCCAGCGCGACCTCGAGGCACGCGGCGTCGCCGACCGCGTGCTCACGCTCGTCTGGTCGGAGTTCGGCCGCCGCGCGCAGGAGAACGGCTCCAATGGCACCGACCACGGTGCCGCCGGCACCGGCTTCCTCATCGGCACGCGCGCATCGGGCCGGATGGTCGGCGAGTTCGCCGGCCTGAAGAACCTCGACGACGAGGGCAACCTGCGCGCGACCTCGGACTTCCGCGGGCTCTACTCGTCGCTGCTCGAGCAGTGGCTCCACTTCGACGCCGCCGCGGTGATCCCGAACGCTGGGAAGTTCGCGCGGCCGAAGCTCGTCAAGTGACCCGGGCGCTCCTCGTCGTGGGTGCCGCGGTCGCCCTTCTTGCTTGTGACAACTTGTCACAAGCAGGGACCCGCGCCACGGCTCCGGCCCGGGTGCAGGTCGTGGCGCGCGAGTTCTCGTTCTCGCTCTCGCGTCTCCGGGTGAAGACCGGTCCGGCCGTCGTCCAGCTGGCGAACTTCGGCGAGGACCCGCACGACCTCCGGCTCCAGCGCCACGGGTCGCGGCACGTCGCGGGGATCGGCGAGGTCGCGCCCGGCGAGCGGGCCGACCTGACGCTGCGTCTTCCGCCGGGGCGATACTCGCTGTGGTGCTCGGTCGGCGATCATCGGAAGCGCGGGATGAGCGCGACGCTCGTCGTCACGCGCTGACGTACGACGACGTCGGCGAGCCGGGCGGGATCCCGGTGCTGTACTTCCACGGCGGCGGCGACTCGCGGATCTCGCGGCACCCCGACGACGGGATCGCGTCCTCGCTCGGCGTGCGGCTGATCTCGGTCGAGCGCTGCGCCATCGTCGACCCTGCGCGCACGCTCGCGGGCTTCGCGCGCGAGGTCGAGGCTCTCACGGACGAGCTCGGCCTCGCGCGCTTCTCCGTGCTCGGCTGGTCCGCGGGCGGCGCGCACGCGCTCGCGGTGGCGGCGAAGCTCCCGGGACGCGTGTCGCACGTCGCGGTCGTCGCCGGCATGCCGCCGCCGAAGGGCCTGCGTGCGATGCCGCGGGACGTGCGCGCGACGATCGCTCTGGCGCGGATCAACCCCCGCCTTGCCGTGCCTCCGCTCGAGCGCTGGGGGAAGCGGACGCCGCCGCCGACCGGGAGCGCGGACTGCGATCTCGCGTACGTCGAGGGGCGCCGCGAGTCGTTCCGCAACGGAGCGACGTGGCTCGCGATCGAGCTGGCGATGCTCGGGCGGTCGTGGGGCTTCGAGCTCTCCGAGGTGCGCGCGCCGGTGATGCTCTGGTACGGCGCGCGCGACGTCGTCTGCCCGCCGAGGATCGGCGAGGCCTACGCGCGGGATCTGCCCCACGCGACCCTGAAGGTGGTCGACGAGACGCACCAGCTGCTCTTCTCGCAGTGGGTCGAGATCCTCCGCGATCTCGCCACGCACGAGCGCGCGGCGCGCGCGGCGCGAATCTTCACCTAGCGGGTGAGAAACGCGAGCGCGAGCCCCTTCGCCTTCGGCACGTCGAGGAGCGACGATCCGTGCCGCCCGCCGGCATAGATCACGATCGCCTTGTCCTTCGCGCGCGCGGCCTTCATCAGCGTGCGCGCGTCCGCGGCGAACCTGCGGTCGGCGCGCGAGGCGAGGAAGCGAACGGCGACGCGCGACCGCTTCACGGCGCGCAGGGCGTCGAGCCCGCGGAACTGCGCCGGCCCGGAGAGGCTGATCACGCCGTCGACGGACGGGGCGATCCACGACGCCGCCGCGAGTGCCGCCGTGCCGCCCATCGACGCGCCGACGAGGAACACGCGCGTCGCGCCGTCCTCGCGCAGCCGCGCCGCCGCCGCCGCGAGGTCGCGGTCGAGCCGCCGGCCGTCGCCGCCCGACGACGCGCCGTAGCCGCGAAAGTCGATCGCAATCGCCCGCAAGCCGCGTGCGGCGAGCTCGCGCGCGAAGTCCATCAGCTCGCAGTGGTCGCTCAGGTACTGGTGCCCGAGCACGACACCCGTCGTCCCGGTGCCGACCTCGACACCGTAGACGGCGGCGCCGTCGACAGTCTTCAGCTGCACCGGGGTCTCGCCGGCGCGGATGCAGGGGTCTTCGACCAAGCGGGCGGCCGGGCGCAGCTCGCGGGCCAGGAATGCCGCGCGGTCCGCGTACGCCTGCGCGCTCAGCTGATGCGTGGCCGGGTAATACCGCACGGAGGTGTGTGCAGCCCGCGCGAGCGCCGCGAGCTCCGTCCGCCGCGTGAGCGGGTCGCGTGTGCCGTTCTGGATCAGGACCGTCGCGGTCGAGCGGCCGATCCACGCGAGCGGATCGATCGCGCGCAGCGATGCGACGACCCGCGCGCTCGGCCGGCAGAACTCGCGCGCGACGCGCGACCAGCGGCCGGCGCCCGAGTCGAGCACGACCGCCTGCAGCCGGCGGTCGGCGCCGGCGGCGCTTCCCGTCACGTACGCGCCGTAGGAGAAGCCGACGGCGCCGAGCCGGCTCGCATCGATCTGCGGCAGGGACGCGAGCGCGTCGAGCGCGCGGCGGACGAGCACGACGTTTCGGATGTACGTCTCCCGCTCGCGCCCGATGCGCGGGCACGAGAGCACGGGACCTGCCGGCTGGGGAAGGAGGGCCGCGACGCCGCGCTTCGCGAGCGTACGGGCGTCCTCGACAAGGTCCTCGCGGGTGCCCCTCGATCCCGGCATCCAGACGGCGGCCGGGAACGGGCCGTCGCCCTGCGGGAGCACGAGGTACGCCGGGACGCGGCCGAGCTTCGGCGCTGCGAACGACACGTCGCGGACGGTGATCCCGTCGCGGGTGTCCGTCGCGCCGATGTCCCGCCAGGCGAGCGGGGCGGAGGCGTCGTAGCCGAACAGGCCGCCCGTCGCGACGATGACGAGTGCCAGCAGCGCCCTCACCGCTGCAGCTCCGCGAGCGTCTCGTCGGCCCAGCTGATCGTCGCGCGGGCGCGCGCGATCCCGAACCTGAGGGTGATGTAGCCGAAATGCCGCTCGGGCCGGTCGTGCTCGACGATGTGGCGCTCCACCTCTCGATAGGTCGCGAGCCGCTCGGCCGCGCCGTCGCGGTAGGCCTCGAGCTGCCTGATCATCGCGTCGGGATCGCCGTGGCGGGCGAAGAAGAGCTTGAGCAGGAACGGCTGGCGCTCGACGTCCTCCTCCAGTTGCTCGTCGTCGAGCCACTCGCGCATCGCGCGCCGGCCCCGCGCCGTGATGCGATACAGCGACTTGTCGGGGCGGTCGTGCTGCGGCACGTCCCGCCGCGTCGCGAGGCCGTGCTCGACGAGCCGGCCGAGCACGGCGTACAGCTGCGTCTTCGACGGCGACCAGATGTAGCCGACCGACCGCTGCGCCGCCTTCATCAGGTCGTAACCCGACGCCGCGGCACGTGCGTGTGCGAGCAGTCCGAGCACCGCGTACTCGGTGAGCGAGAGCCTGGTCGAGGCTTGCGTCCGCATAGTCCGGTGCGGACTATACGCCAGGCGGCCGCAGGAACCCGAACTGATCGGTGATCTCGATCACTCGCGTCGAGAAGCGGAAGACCGCCGCGGGGCGGCCGCCCGTGCGGCCGGGCGAGCGCTGCTCGCCCGTCGGCACGAGGACGCCGCGGCGGACGAGGACGCGCTGGAGGTTCGTGGCCGAGACGTCGTGTCCGAGCGCGGCGACGTAGATCTCGCGCAGCTCCGAGATCGTGAACGTGCGCGGCGCGAGCGCGAAGCCGATGTTCGTGTACGAGAGCTTCGCGCGCAGGCGGGCGCGCGCGGCGAAGACGATCGCGCCGTGGTCGGCCTCGAGCCGCGGCAGCCGCGCGATCGGGCGCCAGGCCCCGTCGACGTCCACGTCGGAGGGGACGAGCCCGAGGTACGCCGTCGCGAGCTCCCACGCCTCCGGGTTGCGTTCGGGGTCACTGCGCGTCTCGAGCTGCTCGAGGTGTGCGAGCGCGTCCTCCTCGACGTGCCGGCGCACGCAGGCCTCGAGCGTCTCGCCGGGCGCGAGCGGCCCGCCCGGTAGGGCGGTCCCGTCGAGCAGGACGCGGAGCCGCCCGTCGCGCACCTGCAACGTGACCGCGACTGCGACCTGACGGGGGCGAGTAGAATCGGCCACGGTTTTCGTCCCACAGTCTAAAACCTCGGAGAAGCCTGTGAAGAAGACATTCGTGCCGCTCCTCGCCCTGCTCGCGCTCGTCGCGGCCGGATGCGGCGGCGGCGGCAAGGAGAGCGAGACGACCACCGGCGCGACGACGGCGAGCGGTGGCGGCGAGTTCAAGGTCGGGCTCATCACCGACATCGGCGGCCTCAACGACCGCGGGTTCAACCACCTCGCGTACGTCGGCCTCCAGCGCGCGCAGACGGAGCTCGGTGTGAAGGGCCGCGTCGTCCAGTCCGAGTCGCCGTCCGAGTACATCCCGAACCTGAGCGCGCTCGCGCGGCAGGGCTACGACCTCATCATCGGCGTCGGGTTCACCGAGATCCAGGCGATGACGGCAGTGGCGAAGAGATTCCCCGACAGCAACTTCGCGATCGTCGACGTCTCGAACACGGACGTCGGGAAGCCGAAGAACGTCGAGGGCCTCCTCTTCCACGAGGAGCAGGTCGGCTACCTCGCGGGGTACGCGGCCGCGCTCGCGGCGAAGGACGACGGCAAGAACATCGTTTCGTCCGTCGGCGGTCAGAAGCAGCCGCCGGTCGACCGCTTCATCGCGGGCTACCAGGCGGGCGCGAAGAAGGCCGTGCCGGGCATCGAGACGCCGAACGCGTATTCCCAGGACTTCGCGAACCAGGCGAAGTGCAAGGAGATCGCGCTCAACCAGATCGCCGCGGGCTCGGACGTCGTGTTCCAGGTCGCCGGCGGGTGCGGGCTCGGTGCGATCGACGCGGCGGGCGAGAAGGACGTCTGGGCGATCGGCGTCGACGCCGACCAGCTGTACCTCGACCCCCAGCACATCCTGACCTCGGCGACGAAGGGCGTCGACACCGCCGTCTTCCTCTCGATCAAGGACGCGAAGGAAGGTCACTTCAAGGGCGGCGAGGACGCGGTCTTCGGCCTCGGCCAGAAGGGCGTCGGCCTCGGCAAGTTCAGCCCGCGCACGCCCAAGGACATCCCGCCGAAGGTGAAGAAGATCGAGGCCGACATCAGGGCCGGAAAGATCAAGGACATCCCGACCACCGTGAGCTGATTTGAGCGCGCTGAGATCGCGCGTACTAAGTGACGCGAGCGCCGGTATGGCCGGCGCTCGCGTCGACTGCCGTTAGCTGTCGGTCTCGGGCCTAAAGCTCGGCTAGACCTCGGAACCGGCCGTTCCGATCGGCGAACGCTGTTGATCCCGAAGACGCGTGGTGCGCCCTACGAGGTCAAGGGTTCCGCCGGTACTGACGGAAACGCCTACGGCTCCCATGCGGTCATGAGGCGCGCTACGCCGCTGTCGTAGCGCCGAACCGGCACCTTCAGCAGTCGGCCGGCGTCGGTGCGTGACTCGATGAAGTAACAGTGCCCCTCCTGATCAGGGCTTGTATGTTTCGGCCCTAGCCTCCGGCGACGGCGGCGACCACTCTGACCTCGGCGTCCTGTGGGAGTGGGGCGCCGAGGTCGCTCCTCGCGTCGCGTCCGTCGACGTAGACGTTGACGAGCCGGCGCAGGTCGCCGCCGCCCGGCTCGAAGAGGA
>DASXTR010000022.1:0-2637 GCA_036505325.1 Gaiellaceae bacterium | reverse complement strand
ACGCGCGCCCGCGCGCGATGCAAAAGCACCCGCTGGTTCTCCGGGCTCAACCCGAGCGTCTCGCACACCTCGTCGGCGGTGCAGCCGGTCACATCCCGAAGCGTAATGACGAGCTTCTGCGTCTCGGGCAGCGACTCGATCACCTGCTTGACGAGGTCGAGCGTCTCGCCGGAGAGCAGCTTCTGCTCCGGGATCGTGCGCCAGTCCGTCGGGTACGAGCGCCAGTGGCCGGGGAACGGGTCGTCCGCGCCGCGGAAGCGCTCCGGCTCGACTGCCGGCTCCGCATCATTCGTCTCGAACGACGAGAACGGAACGCTGCGCGCCTCGCGGATGGCGCGCGTGCGTGCGATGTTCGCGACGATCTGCAACACCCACGTCCGGAGCGACGATCGTTCCTCGAACCGGTCGAGTCCCTTGAGGACGCCGAGCCATGCCTCTTGGACGACCTCCTCCGCGACTGCGCGCGACCGGACGTAGCCGCGCGCGATCGCGATCATCGACGGGTAAAAGGCCTCGACCACCGACTCGAACGCACGCTCGTCTCCGTCGCGGAGCCGGGCGACGAGTGCGGACTCGTCGGCGCCGACACGCAGTTGCGCCTCGGTCACCGACACGACGGTACTAGTCCAGTAGCTCGTACGCCAGTCCGGTCGCGCCCGCGTATACGAGGTGGTGGAAGACGTCGATCGCGACTTCTCCCTTCCCCCAACGCCACGCGGGCGGCGCGACGTCGAGTGCGGGCAGCATCACGAGGGCGCTGCCCCACACGGTCGCGAAGTGCCCGCCCGTCGACGCCGCGGGCGAGATGCCCAGCGCCCGCATGACGCCGCGCGCGACGCCCCAGCCGGTGCCGTAGCCCCAGTGGACGAGGTTGCTGAACCGGGCCTTCGCCGCGTCGCTCTCGAACTCCTTGATCCCGAGCATCTTCGCGGCCGCGTCCGCGGGCGCCGAGCTGAACGCGCGGCCGCGGAGCTTCGCCTCGAGCGTGCTCGACACCGTCATCGCGGCGGTGCCGGCCATTCCCGCGAGCACGCCCTTGCCGATGCCGTTCGCCAGCGTTGCAAGCTTCATGCCGGTACCTCCTCGATTCTGGGCGCCGTGGCTGCGCCGAGCCGGTCGATCAAGTGGTCGCCCACGCGGAGCGCGTTCGCCATCACCGTCAGCGCCGGATTGACGGCACTGGACGAGCGGAAGAAGCTCGCGTCGACGACGTAGAGGTTGTCGAGATCGTGTGCCTTGCAGTTCACGTCGAGCACGGACTCGGCAGGATCGTCGCCGAAGCGGACGGTGCCGCATTGGTGCGCGACACCCGCGACCGGGATCCGCTCGTCGCGGATCACCTGGTTGGGGATCAGGTGCTCGCGGCAGCCGAGCATCGGCAGCAGCTGCTTGAGCTTGCCGAGGAGGCGCCGGTGCGGCTCCGTGTTGCGGTCCGTGTAGTGGAGGTGAATGCGGCCCTGCCGATCGACGAGCACGCGGTTGTCCGGCGACGGCAAGTCCTCCGTCGTGAGCCAGAAGTCGACCGCATGCCGTGACACGTATTCGAGCAGGGGCGTGGGAGTGAACTTCGGCGCGCCCGCGCGCAGGATCCAGCCGTCGGACTTGCCGAGCATCTGGATGTGCCCGAGCGGATAGTCGACGTCGTCGGCGCCCCAGTAGAAGTCGTTGAGCCCGAGGGTTTTCTGGAACCTGGTCGGGTTCGGTTCGCGCGAGAGCGCGATCATCGCGGAGTTGATGTGGCACATGTAATTCCGGCCGACTTGGTCGGACGAGTTCGCGAGGCCGTGCGGGTGCAGGTCGTTCGCCGACCGCAAGAGCAGCGCCGCCGAGTTCACCGCGCCCGCCGAGACGACCACGACGTCGGCGTTGAACGTCTCGCGCATGCCGTCGCGCTCGATCTCCACGCCGGTCACCGTGCGGCCGTCGGCCGCCGTGACGAGCCGGTCGACGTAGGCGCGCGTCAGGAGCTGGACGTTCGGATACTCGAGGGCGGGCCGCACGGCGCAGGTCTGCGCGTCGGCCTTGCCGTCGACGAGGCAGGGGAAGCCGTCGAGGCGCGTGCAGCGGACGCAGACGCTCTGCTCCGGGTTTTCCTCGTCGAGCTTCACGCCGACCGGGAGATGGAACGGCCGGCGCCCGGCGCGCTCCAGGTCGTCGTGCAGCTTCTGGATCCGCGGCTCGTGCGACGCCGCGGGCCAGGGATACGGCGACGACGCCCACGGCTCCGTCGGATCCTCGCCGCGCTCGCCGTGCACGTAGTAGAGGCGCTCCGCCTCCGTGTAGTAGGGCTCGAGATCGTCGTACGAGATCGGCCAACCCGGCGAGATCCCGCCGTGATGGCGTACCTCGCCGAAGTCGCGCTCGCGCATCCGGAAGAGGATCGCGCCGTAGAACTTCGTCTGACCCCCGACGTAGTAGTGCTGTCCCGGGTGGAACGACGTGCCGTCCTTGCAGATCCACTCTTCCTTCGTCTTGTACCGCGCGTTGACGAAGACCTCCTTGCTCGACCAGTTCTCGAGCTCGCGGCGCACGTTGTCACCGCGCTCGACGAGCAGGATCCGGAGGCCCGACGGCGCGAGCCGGTACGCGAGCGTCCCGCCGCCGGCGCCGCTGCCGATGATGATCACGTCGAAGTCG